>CBDVDV010000033.1:0-25958 GCA_965372835.1 uncultured bacterium
GCGGTCGGCGGACAAGAATGTCCGCCCTACGCGACCTGTTCCAGTGTCACCTGTTGAAAGGATTGACGTGCACCGGAGTTCAGCAAGACGCGTGGGGTCTCCGACCTCTCCGATTGCCGCTCTGGCACCGGAGGAGGCAGGGGTCGAGGGCGCCGTCGGGCGGGTGGCGTTGGTCGCCGGGTTTGCGCTGCTGACCGCGCTGGGTGCGCGGGCGCGCATCCCGCTGACGCCCGTGCCCATTACCATGCAGACCTTCTTCGTGCTCCTGGGCGGGCTGATGTTGGGCTCGCGCCTGGGGGCATCGGCGCAAACCCTGTACGTGGCTTTGGGTGCCCTGGGTGTGCCGATGTTCGCTGGTGGTGCGCTCGGCTTTGCCTACCTTCTCGGGCCGACGGGGGGCTACCTGGTAGGCTTCGTGGCCGCGGCCTGGCTGGTGGGGCAACTGGCACGTGGCCTCGACCCCAAGAGCCCACGAGCAGCCTGGCAGGTGATGGCCGTCCTGGCCGCCGGGACGGTCGCCATCTATGTGCCCGGGGTGTACTGGCTGGCTCGGACGACGGGGATGGGCTTCCGGTCAGCGCTGGTGGCCGGGGTGCTGCCTTTCCTTCCCACCGACGCGCTCAAGGCGGTGCTGGCTGCTTCAGTGTGGCTTCGCATCGCTCGGCGCTGATTGGGGGCCAGGTCAGGCACGAATGCCCGACCTCCCGTAGGATCGTGCGAACGCGCCCGGAAGGGAAGAGACAGCGATGATAGACTGTCACATGCACATCCACTGGTTCGGCCACGGGCCGACCAAAGCCGTCAAGCACATGGACAAACTGGGCGTGGAGCGGTCGTGGCTCCTGGGCTGGGAAAGTATCAAGACCGGCCGGGAGGTCGCCCGCAACACCATGACCAACCGCCGAACCCATAATGCCTGTGACGAGTTCCCCGACCGATTCATCCCCTTCTGCTCCGTCGACCCGCTTTCAAGGGACCCGGAGAAGCAGGTGCGCAAGTGGGCCGACCGGGGCTTCCGGGGATTCGGCGAGCACAAGGTGAGGCTCCGCATCGACAACCCCGACTCGGTGGCCCTCTACCACCTGGCCGGTGAACTGGGCTGGCCGGTGCTCTTTCACACCGACATCTGGCATCCGGAGGCGGGCTTCTGGTACAACCACGACGTCTCTGCCCTGGAAGCTGTGCTTCAGGAATGCGCCGAGGTCAAGTTCGTCGGTCACGGTCCGGGCTTCTGGCGGGAAATCTCAGGCGATGCCGACTCGGCTTCACCCGGATACCCGTCCGGCAAGGTGACCCGGGGTGGCCGACTCATCAGCCTGCTCGACAAGTATCCCAATCTCTACTGCGACCTCTCGGCCCGGTCGGGGCTCAACGCCATCAGCAGAGACGCCAAGTTCGGCCGTCGATTCCTGACCAAGTACTACCGACGCATCCTCTACGGTACCGACATGTTCACCAGCGAGCACATCGACCACCTCCGCTCGCTCGACCTGCCAAAGAAGGTCCTGCGGGCCATTACTCGGGACAATGCCCTGAAACTGGTACCCCCGGGATAGTCGGGTCCAAATCCGTAAACTGGAGGAGAACGCGTGAGCACGGAAAAGTTTCGTGTCGGTTTTATCGGTGCCGGTGGGCATGCTACGCGCGTCCACTACCCCACCCTGGTGCAGATGGAGGAGGTTGATTTCGTTGCGCTGGCCGACCTCGATGAGGAGCGCGCTAACAAGATCGGCAACGAGTACAGCGTCCCCCATCGTTACACCAACTACCAGGAGATGTTCGAGAAGGAAGACCTGGACGTGGTGTACGTCTGTCTGCCCCCTCGCGCGGTGAAGCCGGTGGTGCTGGACTGCCTGGCGGCAGGGCTTCACACCTTCTGCGAGAAGCCCTTCGGAGTGACTTACGACCAGGCCGCCGAAATGGCCCAGGCGGCCGAGAAAGCCGACGTCAAGACCCTGTGCGCCTACAACCGACGCTATGCCACCGTGCTCGTCGAGGCCAAGAAGCGGGTCGCTGAGCGCGGACCCATCTCTCAGGTGGTGGTCGAGTTCCACAAGAACATGCTCCGCTCCGGCCCCTACGGTGACGTGAGCATCATGATCACCGACATCGGTCACGTGGTCGACTGCAGCCGCTGGTTAGCCGGCGAGGCCGTCGAGGTGGTCCCCTTCGCCGATGAGTTCCAGGCCGACTGGAAGAACGTTCACACGGCGCTCATCCGTTTCGACTCAGGCGCTGCGGGCGTGCTCCTGGCCAACCGGGCCGCGGGCGCCCGCTACGAGCGCTTCGAGGTGCACGGCCCTGGTATCAGCACCTACATCCGCGCCCCCGAGCGGGCCGAAATCTGGACCGACGGCCAGAAAGAACCCGACCTCATCGAGTACCCGGAAGCCAAACAGGCTATCAGCCCAGCCTGGATTGAGCACTACGGCTACGCTCCGGAGAGCCGGCATTTCTTCCAGTGTATCCGCGACGACGTCCTGCCCTCGAGCCACTTCGGTGACTCGGCGAAGACGATGCTCCTGTGCGAGCGCCTGGCCGGGCTTCGCTCCTGACCGCTTGACCCTTGGCCTTCTCACTTGAACTTCTCACTAAGCCGGGGAGCGCAACCGAGAACAGTAAAGGGTTCAAGTTCAAGTTCAAGTGTAAGTGAGGAGGGGAAGCCAAGGGTGCTCGCACTCTCGCACCCTGGCTTCACCGGGAGAGCGCCCATGACGACGGGGGATGCGCCGACGGACGCAGCCGTTCGCGTGCGAGACCTGACCAAACGGTTCGGTCGGACCTGGGCGTTGAGAGGCATCACCTTTGAACTCCCCGCCGCATCGTGTCTACTGGTCGTGGGACCCAACGGCGCGGGGAAGAGCACCCTGGTCGGTGTGCTGAGCACGCTTCTGGGGCCGACCGCCGGCTCGGTGCACATCTTCGGACAGAGCGCGGCCGGGGAGGCTGAGGCAGTCAGGCGCTCGGTGGGTGTCCTGACCCATCAACCCATGCTCTACCCACACCTCACCGTCGTGGAGAACCTGCGCCTCTTCGCCAGTCTGTTCGGCGTGGAGGACCTGGAGGAGTGCCTGGCGGGTGCGCTGGAGACCTTCGAACTGGGCGAACGCGCCGACGAGCCTGTGGCGTCGCTCTCCCACGGCATCTCCCAGCGGGCGGCCCTGGCTCGGGCCCTCCTTCACCGCCCCAGGCTCCTCCTGCTGGATGAGCCCTTCGCCGGCTTGGACGACCGTGGCCGGCCCATGCTCCGGGAGCTCCTCAAGGGGCTGCACGAGCAGGGGGTCACCATCCTCCTGACCGCCCACGACCTCGAGCCGGTCGTGGGGCTCCCGGATACGGTCGCGGTTCTGGGGGAGGGTGAGCTGCGAGGTCTCCAGCAGCGGTCGGCGTGGACGGAGACGGACATCCGCGAGTTCTACCATCAACGCCTCACAAGCGCGAGAAGGACGGGGGAGTCGGCGTGACCACCCTGTGGCTGCTGCTCAAGAAGGACGTAGTCACGGAACTCCGCACCCGGGCGCTGGCCAGTTCCATGTTAGTATTTGCTCTGGTCGTGGTCGTGGTGCTGAGCCTGGTGGTGCAGCCTGGCGGGGTACCCTCGGCGTCGGCTCGGCGGATGGCAGCCTCGGCGCTCCTCTGGCTGTCGTTCTTCTTCGCTGCGATCCTGGGGCTGGCCCGCAACTTCGCCGAGGAAAGCGAACTGGGCGGCTGGCGGGGGCTCCTGCTCACCCCGGTGGGACGAGAATCTCTCTACCTGGGCAAGGTGGCCTCGGGGACCGTATTCGTCCTGGCTATGGAGGTGGTCGTCTTCCCGCTCTTTCTGATACTCTATGGGCCGGTGGCCGCGGGGGTCTCGGTGCCGGGGCTCGCAGCAGCCCTGGCCGTGACGGCGGTCCTGGCCACGGTGGGGCTGGTGGCCGTCGGGGTGCTCTTCACGGCATTGGCCTCCGGGACCGCGGCCCGGGAAGCGCTGCTGGCCGGGCTGGTGCTTCCGGTTACGAGTCCGGTGCTGCTGGGTGCTGTGCGGCTGACCTCGGCGGTCTGTGGCGGGTCGGGCTGGGATGGACTCTGGCGCTGGTGGGCGCTCCTGGCTGGCTTCGACCTCATCTTCCTGGCTCTGGGAAGTGTCCTCTTTCAGTACGTGGTGGAAGAATGAGAAAGGGAGGACGGGGCGGCACGGCGGTGAGACTCGCACCCGTGGGCGTGCTCGCGCTGGTGCTGGCGGCGCTGCTTGTCAGTTTCCTGGTCGCCCCGGTCGACAAGGACCTCAAGCTTCTCCAGAAAATCCTCTACCTGCATCTCCCCTGCGCTCTCTCGGCTTTCGTCGGATTCCTCATCTGCTTTGTGGCCAGCATCCAATACCTGAGGAGTCGGGATCTCCTCTACGACCGAGTTGCCGCCTCGGCGGCCGAAGTGGCAGTGGTCTTCACCACCCTGGTGCTGGTGACGGGGAGCATCTGGGCCCGGGCCGCGTGGGGGGTGTGGTGGACCTGGGACGTCAGGCTGACCACCACAGCGGTGCTCTGGTGCATCTATGTAGGGTACCTGGTGCTGCGGACGAACGTAGAGGACCGCGGTCGGCGGGCGCGGGTCTCGGCGGTGGTGGGCATCGTGGGGTTCGCCGACGTGCCCCTGGTCTACATGTCCATCCGCTGGTGGCAGACGATGCACCCGGCACCGGTGATATTCGGCGGTGAGGGCTCAGGGCTGGCCGATTGGCGGATGACCCTGGCCCTGGTCCTTTCGACGGTGGCCGTGCTGGCCGTCTTTGCCTGGCTTCTCTATCAGCGCGTGGAGGTGGCTCGGCTCAGGGAGGAGGCAGTATGAACGACGCCGGCTCCGCCTACGTCATCGCTGCCTACACGGTCGCCGCGCTTGCGCTCATCCTTTACGAAGTCAGGCTTTGGAGTGAGTTGCAGAAACTGCGCCGGAAGAAGAAGGAACGTCACGACTCCGACGAGGTGCCCGCGCCCTGAGCGCTCGCCTGCGGAGGTGTTTCCCTGTCCTGACCCAGTTTGTGTTCGCTGCCGGCGAGCAGGCGCTGGATGTTGCTCCGATGGCGGACGATGACCAGCGCGGCCATCGCCCCCGCGAACAGCGTAACCGCCAGCCCTTCCCCCCACGGGGCCTCGGCCAGGAGCACCAGGCTGACCAGGAACACTACCACACCACTCATCGAACCCACGGAGACGTAGCGCCAGATGGCCACCACCACCAGGAACACTCCTAATGCAATGGCCGCCTCTTTCGGCGCCAGGCCGAAGGCGACGCCACACCCGGTGGCGACGCCTTTCCCACCTCGGAACTTCATGAACACGCTGAAGACGTGCCCCAGGATAGCCCCGAAACTACAGACTACGCCGGCCGTCGTCGCCGGTAATGAGGGAAAGAACCAGCCGGCAAAGAAGAAGGCCGGAACGAATCCCTTGGCGATGTCCAGGACCAGGACCACGGCCCCGGCGGCGTTGCCGGCCGCTCGGCGGACGTTGCTCGCGCCGATGTTGCCACTGCCGACGGTGCGCACGTCCACCCCAGTCACCGCCTTGGTTATCAGGTAGCCGAAAGGCACCGACCCCAGCAAGTAACTCACCACCAGCAGGATCAGGTAAGCAGTCATGGTTCCGTCGGTGTTGGCCCGCTATGATTTCGTCGCCGGACCTCAGGGCGCCTGTCCGTACTTTCTCCGCACCAGCCCTTGGTACTCGCTCAGGGCCGCCCGCGCAAGTGCCTTATCCTCGGCCGTCGCCCGGCGCCCCCGGTAGGCCTGGAAGAACCTGAGCGCATCGGTGGCCGAGAAAAGTCCGTTGAGGCTGGCGGCCAGTCGGGCCAGGTCCCGGACGATGTCCCGCCGTCGGAGTCGCCGCCGCCGCCGACCACGACACACGTCCACAAACACCGGCTCGAAGGCGGGAGGTGGCGGCCCGTCGCTGTCCGTCAACGTCCCCGGGGGTTCGCACGGGCGCACCCACAGGTCCCCCCGGGAAAACTCGCGGAAACAAAAGCCCCCGGCGTGAGCGCGGGCCAACTGGCGACCCAACTCCCGGACAAAAGCACGCCGACCGGCCCCCCTCACCGACCCCTGGAGCCACTCCGCCACAGGCCTCCCCTCGCCCACCACCTCCAACACGAGCGCCTCCCGGCGGACCAGGCCCGAGGCGCGCTCCTGGGCAAAGGCCAGCCACCGAGGCACTCCCAACCCGAGAGCGTCCAGCGCCAGGAGATTCTGCCACTCACGCCCGCAGGGACCCAGCGCCAGCCCGTACTTGAGCAACCCACCCACTCGGTCCTTGAGCAGACGATCCCACGCCATCCGTTTCAGCCAGACCCCGGGGGCGACGTCCCCGGCGCCCAGCCCGTCCGGGCGACCGTCGTGGCCGATCTCCTCTCCGTCGAACTGGCCGCCAAGGAGCGCGGCCGGCTCGAGCATCCCCAGACGGACCAACACGTCCCTCGCCGCCTCCCGGAACACCAACCAGCGCTCATCTTCCCGGACCAAAACCAGCGGCCCGGTGGGCCGGCCCCGGCCCTGGGCAGAGAGAGGGAGCGCGCGATGGCGTGCGCGGAGCCGACGGAGCAGCCCCAGACAGTCGTGCAGCCGGCGAGTGCCCGCATAGGCCCCGAGGAAGCGCAGGCGGTCGGTGCGGGTGAAGTACTGGGGTGCCCGGCGGTCCAGCGCAGCGAGGTCGCGGACCCCCAGCCGCCGGGCCAGCGCCGACCAGGGAAGGAAGGTGCCCCGGGGGTTGTCGAGGAGGAAGAACTGTGGTTTCTGGTGGTCTTCGAAGATCAGGATGTTCCGCCAATGGAAGTCCCGGCTGACGTAGCCGGCGTCGTGCATGGCGCGGGTGAAGTGGGCCAGGGCTGAGAGGTACCGGCGCTTGCGCCGAAGCCACTGGCGGGTGTGTGGCCGCTGGTGAAAGGTGGGGATGAAGCGCAGCAGGTCGGTGATGTTGCCGACCTCCTCGGTGACCAGCACCGCATCCAGCAATGCGCCTCGCCGCCGACGTTCTCCCACGGCCACGGGCCGGGCCACGGGGATGCCCCGCTTGCGGAGGCGCCGAAGCACCCGCCATTCCCGCAGCGCCCGACTGGCCCGCAGGAGATACCGGGGGTTGGGCCAGGACTCGCGGTGGGCCTTGACGTAGAAGGTTCGCCGACCGCCCCCCACCGCTGGCAGGTCCACACGGTACACGTTGGTATGCAGGCTGTGTCTGACCCGCTCCCCCCCGCCGGCCAGCAGCGCGTCCAGATCGTCCATACCCACCCGGGTGAACAACTGTTTGTATTCGGGATCGATCTGCAGCCAGTCGCCCACAACCCTCACCCTTCACACCAGGCGCACTTTCCCCACATGAACCTTGGATTATCTCTGCTCTGCCCGTCGGAAGCAAGCCGGAAGATTGAAGGGACTAACACGTGGGCTGTGAATCAGCCTGACCAGGCAAGGAAGAGCCGTCGAACGACCATCGCCTGCAAAGCGGAGAAAAGAGGGGGGACGCTTTCAGCGCGTCCTCATTCCTTCGCCCCGTGCTTGCGCAGCAGTTCGGCGGCGGCTCTGTGATGGCGGTATCTGGTCTGGGATAGTGGTGTAGAACCCCAGTCGCTCCGGGCGTTCACGTCGGCGCCGTTGGCGACGAGGAGGCGAATTGCCTCCTCGTTGCCGGCAAAAGCGGCATGATGAAGCGGTGTCTTGCCGTCCTCGTCTCGAGCGTTGACGTCGGCGCCTTGGGCGAACAAGAGTTGAATCGTCTCGGCCGAGCCCCTGGCCGCGGCCCGGTGGAGTGGCGTCTCACCGTCGTCGTTCGTCACGTTCACATCCACGCCCCGGACCAGCAGGAGTTCCACAACCGCTATTCGGCCAAAGTAGGACACCGCGTTGTGCAGCGGGGTGTCCCCTCGTTCATCTCTGGCCAAGAGGTCGGCGCTTTTGGCCAGGAGGAGTTCGGCCATTTCAGGTTCTTCGCGAGCTGCACAGTGAAGCGGCGTGTCACCGTACTCGTCCGCGGCGTTAACATCGGCGCCGGAAGAGAGTAGAAGTTCAGCCACTCCCAGGTTTCCCGAGCCCACTGCAAGGTGTAGCGGGGTCTCGCCGTCTTTGTCCGGGGCGGTGGCGTCGGCGCCGTTGCCGAGCAGGACCTCCGCCACGCGCACGTGGCCCTCGTTGGCCGCCCAGTGCAGAGGTGTCCAGCCATATTCATCCTTGGCATTGGGGTCCGCGCCATTGGCCAAGAGGAGTTGACTCACCTCGCTGTAGCCGTGCTCTGCAGCTTCATGCAAAGGCGTTCTCTCGTCCTCATCTCGGGCGTTGACGTCGGCGCCACAGGCGATGAGAAGTTGGGCGATCGCTCCGCGACCCTCGAAAGCGGCCCAGTGTAAGGGCGTCTTCTGATCCGAGTCCCTGGGATCGACCTCGGCGCCTTTGTCGAGGAGCAATTGCACAGTCTGATCGTAACCCATAAACGTGGCTTCGTGGAGCGGCGCTTTGAGGCGATTGTTCGCCGCGTTGATGTCGGCGCCCTCGGTGATGAGGAGCTCCGCCACCTCGACCTGGCCGAAGAGAACCGCCAGGTGCAGCGGGGTGTGGCCCCCCGCATCCCGGCTGTGGGCAAGGTCCGGGTCAGCCTCGAGAAGCGCTTCGACGCAGTCAAACCTGCCGACTGCTGTGGCTACAAAGATGTCGTTCTGCTCCGCTTCCCTGCCGATGAGCAGGTCGACCATATCCTCATAGCCGGAGCACAGTGCGTCGTAGAGGGCGGTGTGGCCGTCGCGGCCTCTGGCATTGACATCTGCGCCCGCGCTGACCAGCAAGTCGACCATGCCTTTGTCATCGACAGAGACGGCTACCTGGAGCGGGGACCCATAGAACCTATCCCGCGCCTCGATGTCAGCCCCATTAGCGAGAAGCACAGCGACAACCTCTGTAGACCCTTCCGATATGGCCAGGTGGAGTGGCGTACTTCGCTCATCGTCCTTCGCGTTGACCTCTGCGCCTTTCTCCAGAAGGAGTTTCACGGTGTCTGCGTGGCCCAGGTCGGCAGCAAAGTGCAGTGGCGTCCTCTCCTTTTCGTCCGTGGCGTTCACGTCGGCGCCTTTGGCAAGCAAGAGTTCAGCGAGGTCCCTGCGGCCATTGCTGGCAGCCTTGTGCAGCGGCGTTGCCTCACTGCCGTCCTTGACGTGAACCAGGTACGGGTTATGCGTGAGAAGTTCGGCTACGCGCTCAAGCCTGCCAAAGGCAGATGCGGAAAAGATGTTTGCGTCGAACCGGTCCTGCAGCACTCCCCACATACCAGAGTATCCTTTCCGCCGCGCCTCACCCAGAGGTGTCTCGCCGAAATCGTCTTTGGCTTCGACGTCGGCGCCGTGCGTGACCAGCACTGCGGCCACGGCCTCGTTGCTGTACCGTACAGCCTCGTGCAGTGGCGTATTCCCGAAGCCGTCCGTGGCGTTGGCCGGAGCGCCACTGGCGAGCAGGAGTTCTACGACCTCCGCGTCACCGTGGGAGACCGCCCTGTGAAGTGGTGTGTCACCGTAATGCTCTCTCGCCTGGGTGTCGGCCCCGTGGGCAAGCAAGACCTGCGCGACGGCCTTCTGGCCGTTGAAGGCCGCCGAGTGAAGAGGAGTATCACCATCAGCGTTCTTGGCGTTGACTTCTGCGCCGTGGGCGAGCAGGAGCGCGGCGACGTCATCGTGGCCTTCCCAGGCAGCGTCGTGAAGTGGCGTGCCGCCGAGACCAGCCTTCGCATTTGGGTCAGCGCCATGTTCGAGCAAGAGGTTAGCCACCGCCGCGTGACCTCGGCGAGCGGCCCAGTGCAAGGCGGTCCGGCCGTCGGGCTCCGCGGCATTGACGTCGGCGCCGTGAGCGAGCAGTTCTCGAACGGCTGCCACGTCCCCCTTCTTCGCTGCCGTCAGCAGTTGACGGTCGGCGCTGCCGACGTCCGCGTCTCCCGCAGCGACCAGGAGCACTACTACCAAGGCCGTCGTGACAACGCTTCTTCCACTTCGCATCGAACGCCCCCTTTCCAAAACTTGCCTGTCATCGTGGTTTCGTTCAGAGACCGGCGTTTCGGGAGCGACCGGTCGTGCGGCAACGCAGGCGCACTACTTTACCACCCCTGGAGTTAGATGTAGTATACCCCCGTTGTGTTCCTGATTCCTCTGGGCGGCTGAGCGGAAGCTCTGCAAAAGCGAGGTGTCATGGCGAACGTGGAGGTCCGGGGCCTCAAAGAATGGGACGAGTATGAACGCATGCTGGAGACGGTGGCGGCCGGTTACGGCCACGACGTGGAGGCGGTGCGGAGGCGCTTTGAGCGTCATCCGCCGTACCAACTCGAGAACACGCGGGTCACCATGGTTGACGGACGCATCGTCAGCGTGGTCCACGTCCACGCGCTGCCGGTGCGCGGGCGGGACGGCGAGACCTGGCTCATGGGGGCTATCGGAGAAGTCTCGACCCACCCGGACTTCCGCCGGCGTGGTCACGCCACGATGGCCATGCGCGACAGCATCGCCCACATGGAGCGCATCGGCTGCGACTTCTCCATGCTGGGCACGGGTAGCCAGTCTTTCTACGAACGTCTGGGTTGGCGCACCTACCCCCGCACCTTCCTCACCTTCGACCCCAAGAAGGTCGCACTGCCTGAAGAGCCGCCCGGCGACCTGGAGGTACGGGAGATCGACTGGGAAAGCGACCCGCCCGCGCTCAAGCGCATCTACGAGGAGTACAACCGCGACAGGGTCGGCCCCCTCATCCGCTCCCAGGAGCATTGGCGGGAGGCTACCTCGCCGCGTCGCCGCAGCGGCTCGTCCTGGATCGCCCTGCGCACGGGCGCACCCGTCGCCTACCTGTGGGGAGCGGCCCAGTTGCGCATCCTGGAACTTCCCCACCTGGACGGGGAGCAGGCAGCCTCCGGGGCGCTCCTGCTGCACGCTCTGCGGGTCGCTCGGAAGGAGTCCTTCGAACAGGTTGTCCTCGACGAGGCCATCTGCCCCCAGGCCAGCGAGTTAGCCGGGGCCCAGCCGGACGAAGCCGTCAGCAGGACGGAGAACACGAACACCATGCTTAGGCCGGTAGCCCCGGGCTTCTCCATCGACTTCGCTCCGGGTGAACTGGTTTACTACGGTACGGACAGCTTCTGACGTCTGACTGCGGTTAGGGTGCTTGGGCCTTGACCCTCGCTTCGCCCGTCCAGTAGAGTACCGGCAGACAAAGAAGAAAGTAGGGTGCTGATGTCACAGACACCTTCAGGTTACGCCGAACTGCCGACAGCGGACGGGCACTTCGGGATGTTCGGGGGACGGTTCGTCCCCGAGACCCTGATGCCCGCGCTGGAGCAACTGGCCCGGGAGTACGAGCGGGCCAAGGTCGACCCGGAGTTCGAGCGCACCCTTTCTGAGTACCTCACCCACTACGCCGGCCGACCCACACCCCTGTACTTTGCCGAAAGGCTGACCGGCGAGTTGGGTGGCGCCCGCATCTACCTCAAGCGCGAGGACCTGCTGCACACCGGCGCCCACAAAATCAATAACACCCTGGGTCAGGGCCTGCTGGCCGTGCGCATGAGCAAACGCCGACTCATCGCCGAGACCGGCGCCGGTCAGCACGGCGTGGCCACGGCCACCGTCGCTGCGCTCTTCGGCCTGGAGTGCGACGTCTACATGGGCACCGAGGACATCCGCCGACAGCGCCTCAACGTCTTCCGTATGCAACTGCTGGGCACGCGCGTGGTGCCCGTCGCCTCAGGCAGCGCCACCCTGAAGGATGCCACCAACGAGGCGCTGCGCGACTGGATGGCCAGCGTCGAGCACACGCACTACATCATCGGCTCGGTGGTCGGGCCGCACCCGTTTCCGGTGATGGTGCGCGACTTCCAGTCGGTCATCGGCCATGAGGTACGCCAGCAGATACAGGAGCGGGAGGGGAAACTCCCCGACTGCATCGTGGCCTGCGTAGGTGGAGGCTCCAACAGCATTGGCATCTTCTACGACTTCCTAAAGGACGAAGGGGTGAGGCTGGTCGGTGTGGAAGCCGGCGGCCGGGGCCCGGAGCCGGGAGAGCACGCGGCGACATTGGTCAAGGGAGACCCGGGCGTGCTTCACGGCAGCCTCTCCTACGTGCTTCAGGACGGGGACGGTCAGACCATGCCTGTGCATTCGGTCTCAGCGGGTCTCGACTATCCGGGAGTGGGGCCTGAACACAGTTACCTCAAGGAGACGGGCCGGGCTGAGTACGTCTCGGTGACCGACGAGGAGGCCCTGGAGGCCTTCCAGCAGTTGGCCCGGCTGGAGGGGATGCTGCCCGCGCTGGAGCCGGCCCACGCCCTGGCCCACCTGCACACACTGGTGCCCGAACTGCCCAAGGACGCCGTCGTCGTGGTGTGCCTGTCGGGCCGGGGCGACAAGGACGTGTTCGAGGTGGCCCGGATCCTGGGCGTGGACATCGAGTGAGAGACCGGTGAATCGCATCGAAGCCCGTTTTGAGGAGTTGCGCGGCGAGGGCCGAACGGCCTTCATGCCCTTCCTGACGGCCGGCGACCCGGACGCCCAGACCACGGTCGCCCTGGTCGAGGCCTGCGCCCGGGCCGGAGCCGCCATCGTGGAACTGGGCTTCCCTTACTCCGACCCCATCGCCGACGGCCCCACCATCCAGAACTCCTACACCCGGACGCTGTCCGCCCGGTCCAGCCTGGACGACGTCTTCGCCTTGGTCCGCTCGGTCCGCGGCCGAAGCGACGTCCCCCTGGTCGGGATGGTCTCCTACAGCCTCATCTACCGTCGGGGTCTGGACGGCTTCGTTGAGGAGGCTGCCGAGGGCGGCCTCGATGGCCTCATCGTCCCCGACCTCCCGGTGGAGGAAGCAGGACCCCTGGCTGAAAGGTGCGCCCAGGCCAGCCTCGCTAACATCTACCTCATCGCCCCAACCACGACGGCCGAACGTCGGCAGCTCATCGCCCAGCGGGCCACCGGGTTCATCTACTGCGTCAGTGTGGTGGGAATCACAGGGGCCCGTGAGGCCCTCCCCTCCGAACTCATCTCCTACCTCGACGAACTGCGACAACTCACCGACAAACCCCTGGCTGTGGGTTTCGGCATCTCCCGGCCCGAGCAGGCTGCGGCCCTGGCCCCCCACGCCGACGGGGTCATCGTCGGCAGCGCCATCGTCCGCCTGATGGAGGAACGCCTCCAGGAGCCCCAGATAGGCGTGGCCGCCGTGGAGCGCTTTGTCACTCGCATGGTGGAATCCCTGGCCAGTGTGCGCAAGCCCGCCCGGTAGGGAGCGACGTGGGCAGCGTATTCTCGGCCATCCCCTTGGCGAACACCCTTGCAGGGCCTATAATGCGTAGAGGAGGAGAACAGGGCGGTTGTCATCGACCACTCTGCCCCGGTCCTTGACCCGAGGAGGTGGCAGGCCGTGAGCCCACAGGACCGACACGACGCCTCGATGCCTCAGCCCACTTGCCTCATACTGGCCTCGGCCTCACCTCGTCGGCGCGAACTGCTGGCCCGAGCGGGCTACCGCTTTGAAGTGTCCCCGCCCGAGGGTGATGGGCCCGCTGGCTCCGCATCCACTGCTGCCGAGACCGCCGTCGAGCGAGCCCGGGCCAAGGCCCGGGCCGTGGCCCCACGGTTCCCGGGCCGGGTTGTTCTGGCTGCGGACACCGTCGTGGTGCTGGACGGAGACATCATCGGCAAACCCAAGGATGCTGAGGACGCCCGGCGGATCCTCCGTCGGCTGCGGGGGACCAGGCACTCGGTGGTGACGGGGGTGGTGGTGCACCTGGGGGACATGGAGCGGGCCGCCACTGAGGCGACGACGGTGGTGATGCGGGCCGTCGCCGACGAGGAGATCGACGCTTACGTGGCGACGGGGGAAGCGCTGGGCAAAGCCGGGGCCTATGCGGTGCAGGAGCGAGGCGACCGCTTCATCGAACGTCTGCAAGGCAGTTACACCAACGTGGTGGGGCTGCCCATGGAGTTGGTGAGCAGAATGCTTGCGGAGGCAGGCATCACCCCGGCGGGTGGCGGGACGAGGGTGGGCGGCGTGGTCGCGGCCCGACCGCGCTTGCCGAAGCCCGGCTCCGGACACGCCGGTACCCAGAGACGAAAGGACAGGCAATGAGACGGCAGGTCTGTGCGTATTGGGCGGCTCGGGCAGCGCTGGCGGTGCTGCTTGTGGGGGGACTCGGGGTGTCGGCGCGGGGACAGGCCAAAGAGCCGCGCACCCTCACCGTTGAACTGGAGCGTCCGCTGTACCACCACGAACAGACACTGCGGGGCGAGATCGGACGGCTCATGCCGGCCGAGCGCATCCGCATCGAGCACCTGGACGCCTTCGGTCGGGTCATCGAGCGCATCGACACCCGCAAGGGACGCACCCCGACCGAGCCCTTTAGTTTCCGTCTCAATCAGCCCTTCACGGTGCTTCACCGCATCGTGGTCACGGGAGAGAAGGAGGCTCGCGGCGAGACCCGCTTCCTGCTGGCTCGCAGGACCAACACCTGGGACCGCTACCACTTCATCTGGACCGGACGTCTGAAACCTGAAGACACCCAGGCCCTGGCGGCGCTGCGGGCCGCCGGCGTCACCAGCGCGGTGGCCCGTACGCCCGAAGAGGCGGACGTCGCGCTCACCCAGGACCTGAGGTTGCTACTGACCTTCGGCGCTCACAGTGCGGAGTCCGTGGCCGGACCCATGTTCCTGTCCTCGGCGGCGGAGCGGGTCGCTCAGGATTACGAGAAGACGAAGGATGCGGCCAGCCTGGTGCGCGTGCCCTGCCTGGACGACACCCAGGCCCGAGAGGAGTGGGCCTCGACCCTCCTGGAGACGGTGGGCCACTACGGTCCCTACGCTCCGCTCGGGTATTCGCTGGGCGGACGGCTCTGGGTCACCGACCCGGCCCAGCCGTTGGACGTGTGCTTCCGGCCGGAAAGGCTCTCGGCACTACGGGAGTGGCTTAAGCCGCAGTACCTTTCGGTCCGCGAACTGAACGGCGAGTGGGGAACCAGGTTCGGGGGCTGGCCCCAGGTGATGCCGATGCCGGCGGCCGAACTGGTAGCTCGAGAACGGGCCAAACCCGAGGATGCCGCTCTGTCCTTTGCTCCCTGGCTGATGCACCGTCGGTTTGAGGACGAGCGCTTTGCCGAGCTGGTAGGTGGTCTGTGGACCGCGGCCTATCGGCGGGACGCGGCGGCGCGGGTCGGTTTCGGGGGATTCGCCACCGCCCATGCCTACGGGGGCTACGACGCCAGCCGACTCCCGAACGTCGCCGGCTGGCTGGCCCGTCGCGCGGGGCCGGCATCAGCGCCACTGCTTCACGGCTTCAACGAGAAACAGCGCCGGCTGAACCGCCTGCCCGTGCCGATCCTGGTGGAGGTCCCTCTCGGGAAGGGCGCGGCTTGGCGGCTGTGGGATTCGCTGCTGTCCGGCGACCGTGGTGCGCTGCTCGTGGGCGCACCCGAAGCCTCGGATCGGGCTGCGACGGAGAAGAGCCTGGAAGAAATCCTCCCCGTCATGGCCGAGATAAACGCCGGCTTGGGAGCCATCTTCGCTCGCAGCGACTGCGTGCTCAAGACCGATCCCGTGGCCCTGGTCTACTCGCAGCCGAGTATCGGCGTCCACTGGATGCTCGATGCCCTGGCCCTCGGTGACGAGTGGCTCCAGGCGGCCCAGCCGGAGAACTCCACCTGGCATCGCAATCTCGTCGCCTGGCTCGAACTGCTCGAAGACGTGGGCATTCACCCGGACCTCATTACCCCCGACGAGGTCGGCACCCCCGCTTTTGAGGATGCTGGCTACCGCATCCTCATCCTGCCCAAGGCCGTGGCCCTGGCCGACGACCATGCCGACGCCATGCGACGCTACGTCGAACGCGGGGGCTTCCTCGTGGCCGACAGCCAGTGCGGCGTCTTCGACGAGCACGGGCGCGAGCGAGCCCAGCCCCTCTTGGACGACCTCTTCGGCGTCCAGCGCAGTGACCGTCGCTCGGCCGACGCCCGCGGGCGCTTCACCGCCCTGGTGGCGGAACCGCCCGAGGAGCAGCCGGCGCCGGACCGGTTGGCCATGCTGGGACTGCCACTGGATCGCTCGGAGTTTCGACCGGTAGAGCCCAGCCTGACTAAAGCCGGCGCTCAGCCCCTGGTGACCTTCGGGGAGACGGCGGCGCTGTTAGCGCGTCCCCCGGCTCCCAGGAGCCGCTCGCGGGGAAACAGCCTCTACCTCAACACCACCCTTTTAGGCTACCCCCAGGCCCGCACCCAGCAGGAAGGCGAGGCCCTCAGGCAACTCGTGCGCAATGTGCTGCGGGTCGTCGAACTGGTGCCCCAGGTCCAGGTCCGGGACGCGGAGACGGGCCGCGACCTGCCTCTGGTCGCCAAGCGGCTGTTCCAGCACAAGGGGCTGATGTACCTGGCGCTGCTCTACCCCTGGGGGAGCCAGGAGCCCTCAGGCCCAGGCGAGCAGAAGGTCGAAGTCAGGCTCCTGGAGCGGCCCTACTTCTACGACATGCGCGCCGGCGAGTTCAAAAGCCGCACCGAAGTATTCCGCACCACACTCACACCCCACGAGCCACGCATCTATGCGCTGCTGCCCTACAAGGTGGACGAGGTGGTCCTCGAAGCGAGGGTGTCGGGCCGCGACCTCACCTACGACGTCGCCCTCGTGCGCCGAGAGGCGCACAGCCCCGCCGAAGACCACGCCGTCAGGCTGGAACTGGACGGCCCCGACGGCCGAAACCGCCCCTCCTACACCACCCTGATGATGGTCCCCGCCGGCCAGCTGACCGCCCAGACCCGTATCGGTCTGGAGGAGCCGGCCGGGGAATGGACCATCCGGGCCGTGGACGTGGTCACGGGGCTTGAGGCTGAGGCCACCTTCACCTTGGAGGAGGCCCAATAGGACGCAAAGGAGAGGAGGGTGGCCGCGTTTCTCTGGTCCCTGGTCATGCTCATGCTCGGGGTGGGCTTTGGTGGCTTTTACCTGCTGAAGCAGTTGGGGTGGTTCGGTGGGTTGTCCGTGGAGCGCTGGGGGTCGTCGGAGTCCCGCTGGAGCCGGTGGCGTCGTCGGCTGACCGCGGTGCTGCTCATGGCGTTGGGGGTGTTGTGCTTTGTGGGGGTGAACTGGCTTGGGCCAAAAGGGCGTCCCATCGAGTTCCTGATGTTCGTGGTGGGTCTGGCGGCGCTGTGCCTGGTAGTGGTGCTACTGGCCTGGCAGGACTTTAGGGAGGTCAGGCGGTTGGGTCGTCGGCTGTGGATGGATGGTCCCGGCGGACCGAGCCGGCCGGGCCGACCGGGCCGCGAGGTGCTGAGGCAGTTGAAGAAGCCCGGCGGCAACGGTGGCTCGCAAGAGGAAATGGAGGAGCCTTGAACCCCCATCCGCCGACCGGCGCAAGAGGAGACGCAGCCAAAGGTTTCGAGCAGCGTCGCCCGTTCGACCACCCCGGTTTGACACACTGAATTCACGGTAGAAGAAGACCTGGACACTTGCGGCCCGCCGGCGGGCGGGTTTCTGGGAGATCCCAATGGAAGGGCCAAGGGGATTCGTTCCCAAAGTCCGAGTTCGCGTTCTTGACCAGGACGATATCAGCCAAATACACGCGGCCACACTGGAGGTCCTGGAGCGGACGGGCGTCTCCATCACCGCACCGGAGGGACGAGACATCCTCCTGAAGGCCGGCGCCACCGAGGGTGAGAAAACCGCCATCAGAATGCCGCCCAGGCTCGTCGAGGGCGCCCTGGAAACCGCCCCGTCGTCGGTCGTGCTCAGCAACCGCCTGGGTGAGGGAACCTGTTTTCTCGAAGGACACACCACCTCGTTCGGCACCGGGTCCGACTGCCCCTTCATCCTCGACCGCGACACCGGGAAGAGGCGGCAGTGCACCTACGAAGACGTCGCCGCCGGTGCGCTGGTCTGCGACTCTCTGGAACACATCGATTTCGTCATGCCCGTGGGCATCGTATCCGACCGGCCGACGAAGGTGGCTGACGCCTATGCCGTCGAGGCCACCATGCTCAACACGGTGAAGCCGGTGGTCTTCACCGCACACAACAAGAACACGTTCCAGGCATCGGTGGACCTGGCGGCGGCCGTCGCCGGGGGGATGGAGAGACTCCAGGAGAACCCGTTCATCTGTCTCTATGCCGAACCCACCTCACCGCTGAGACACATGCCCGAAGCCACCGACAAGCTCATCCACGCGGCTCGGCTGAGGATTCCCGTGGTCTTTACCCCCTGTCCCATCATGGGGGCCTCAGCGCCGGCTACCGGGGCGGGTGCGCTGGTCCAGGGGAACGCCGAGACGTTGAGCGGACTGGTGATTCATCAGTTGGTCGAGCCCGGCGCTCCCTTCATCTACGGCGGGGTCATGCTCTCTCTGGACATGTCCACGGCTATCGCTCCCTACGGCGGGCCCGAACTGCACAAACACTGCGCGGCCCTCACCGACATCGCCCACCACTACCGGCTCCCCATGTTCGGGACCTGTGGCTGCAGCGACGCCAAGCGGGTAGATGCGCAGGCCGGTCTGGAGGTCGGCTTTTCGACGCTCATGGCCACACTCGCCGGACAGAACCTCATCCACGACATCGGGTTCCTGGAGTCGGCGCTCATCACCTCTTTCGAGATGTACCTCCTGGCTGACGAAGCCGTCGGCATGGCCAAGTGGATTGCCGGCGGGGTCGTGGTCGATGGCGGTACCCTGGCGGTGGACACCATCGATTCGGTGGCCCCGTTCGGCGATTACCTCATGCACCAGCATACGCTGGACTTCTTCAGAAAAGAGTTCTACTTCCCCAAGTTCCTTGACCGAACCAACTATGCCGGCTGGGAGCGCCTGGGCGCCAAGACCATAGACGTCAGGCTGAAAGAGAAGGTTGACAGCATACTTGCCACCCACAAACCCGTGCCCGTCGAGCCGCGGGTCAGGCAGCGGATGGCCGAGATCCTGCGTCAGGCCGAGGCATCCGCGTGAGCGATGCCACTCGAAGGGCGGTTGGGGGAAATGATGGGGAGTAGTTCTGAGGCGCTGTGGCGACAGGTCGCGCTGGTGGCGGTCGGGCTCGGATGCTGGCTCATCCTGGTCGGCGCCTGTGACCGGGGCAGGCGGAGCGCGGCTACCGGGCAGAGCCCGACCCCAGAGGAGCCGACCCGCTACACCGTCACCGTCGGCGGCGTCGCCTTGCAGGTCGAGGTGGCGGTCACGCCTGAGGAGCACCGACGGGGGCTGTCGGGCCGACGGGAGGTCGCGCCTGGAACGGGGATGCTGTTTGTATACTCGCAGGAGGAACTGCGCAGTTTCTGGATGAAGGACACACTGGTCCCGCTCACCGTGGCCTTTCTGAACGGCGAGGGCGGCATCACCCAGATGGACGACATGACCCCTTTGAGTCTGGCCTCCCACGAGAGCCAGGAGCCCGTTCGGTATGCGCTGGAGGTGCCACAGGGGTGGTTCGAGGAGTCGGGCATCGAGGTAGGCGATCTGGTGGTCTTCTCCGAGGCCCTTCAGCGGCGTTTACGCCGAGTGAGCCCCGGAGACTGAACCCATGGCTCTCACCTGCCCTGTAGAAGGCGACTTTCATCCGCTGCCCGCCCAGCCTACCTGTTAGTCCCACAGCAAGACCTGCCCGGCGTTTCTTTGGCTATACCAAACCTCAATAAGAGCGGGGTGCGTCAGCAGGGCGACCGTTTGGCTGCTGGTGTCTGCTCTCAGGACGAAGGTGGTGCCGCTGACGTTGCCGCCGATCACGACCAGCACCGACACCCTGAGCCGTCCTTCAGTCGGAGCGCCGGGAAGAGCCAACTCCACGACGCCTCTCTGGTCAGTCTGGACCCCCGGCTCCCAGGCGAGGGTTCGAGGCCGTTGCCCGGCCAGGCGGACCGGTGGCAGGTGGATCGGTCCCTCACCGGCGAGGAGCGTCGGCGGCGGTATGGGCAGCAGGACCTCGGGAGAAGCATCTTCTTCAGCCTGGTGAGCGCTCAGCAAGTAGGTCTGCGGCGAGTCAGCCAGCGGAAGCACCACCAACACGAGCGCCATCGTGGTGGCCCAGGCGACGGCCGTCTGCGCCAGCGGGCCTGCCAGCGGTGAACTGCCCATACGCCAGACCCCCTGCACAACCGCTGTTAGCCCGGCCAAACCCAGCCCGCAGGCCAGCACCCAAATCCCTACCCCGACCGGTGGTATCCATCGGGCCTGCGTCCGCGCCACTGAAGCCACCTTGCCCGGGTACGTCCGCTTCACCTGCAAGGCCTGAGCAGCGACCTGCGGGCCGACGGGCCCGACGGCGGTCAGGAACTGTTCAGGCAGGAGTTGACGCCCCGCTCCCAGGAAGGCCAGGGCTAGGCGGTCGGACTGCGCGGTGCCCGGGCCTGCGCCGGTCTGGGAAAGGAGGTGGGCAAGTGCATACTTCTCCAGCCAGGCCCGGACGGCGTCATCCGGCGCGTGGTCACCCAGGAGGTATCGGCTCATCCAGTGCGCTGGCCCCCCCCCAGCCCCAGGAGGCAGGGCGCTGACCGCCACGCTGAGCAACGCCGGCCCCCTGTCCTCTTCTCCGCCGGCGACCGAGAGAGTGAGTCGGCGCTCCTCTCCCTGCCCGTGTAAGTCAGCGCGGAGGGCAATGGGTCTACTCGGCCCCACGCACATCTGCCTGGCCACACTCCCCGCCGGGCCCGTGTCTCCGGGAACGTAGGCCCGCAGTTCCAACACGCCCACAACCTCAGCCGGGTAGTCGGGGAGGGAGAACTTCAGGTGACCGACGCCCTCCGTGAGCGGTACCGTGCGCGTCAGGGCCAACTGACCGTTGAAGGCCACGTCCAGGAAGACCTCGCCAGCGTCCTTCGGACCCAGCACCGTCACCCGGATGGGTTCATCCCCCGGGACGTACCAGCGCTCCGGACGCACCAGCACCCTCGGGGCGGGGCTGGGTAGGGGAAGGTCAAGAGCCAGTCGCCGCTGGTAGCCGGTGTCGTCCCGGACGGTGAGGGTCCCCTGGAGCCCCTCGTCTGAAGGCGTGACGGCAAGAGCCACCAGGCCCACTTCGTCCGTTCGGCTCACCAGGTGGGTGCCCTCTTCCACGTCGACGGTTACTTCTGCGGAGACGGGAGCGCCGTCGGGCCGGGTCACCAGGACGTAGAGCAGGTTCTCCACCCCGGGCACCAGCACACCCGCTTCGGGTCTCACGGCGACGCGCACGGGCTCCCGCGACACCGCCACGAAGGTCTCGGCCACACCGGCTACCTTGTCATAGTTCCGGAGCCGCGCTTCCAGGCGGAGCACGGCGGCTTCACCTCCCTCCTCCGCTGGGGGGAGCACCTCGGGAAGCGCGAGACTGACGGTGCCTCGTCCGCGGGCGTCTGTCTCCGCCGTGACCGTCGGGCCAACGGGTTGGCGGGCGATGGTCGCGCGCAGTCCAATCTCGCCGGCGACTGGCTCGCCCCGTACGTCGCGGGCGCGCAGGTTCACTTCCACCACCTCTCCGGGCCGGTACCACCGACGCCGGGCTTGCAGGCGAAGTGTGACAGCCCCTCCCGGTGACGGGGGTTGGAGTCCCTCCATCACCTGAAGTGGCCGCTCACTCACCGACTCAGCCGCCGATACCGCCAGCCGATACTCCCCCGGGGCCAGGTCTGCGGGCAGCGGAAGTTCAGCGGCGAAGAGCCCCCAGTGGCTTGCGGTCGTTTCCTGGCGGAGGAGCGCTCGTCCGTCCGAATCAAGCAGGGCGACCGTCGCCCGAAGGTCGGGCTGGGGTCGGAGCATGATCTCGTCAAGCAGCACCCCCCGCACCCGCACCGTCTCCCCCGGCCGATAGAAGTCCTGGTCGGTTTCCAGCAGCGGGCGGTAGGCCGGGCCCACTACGATGGGCAGCGTGAACTCATCGCTCCCGAGTTCCGACCACACTTTGACACCCAACTCGTACTGGTCGGTACTATCGATGTCAGGCTCGAAGAGAAGCCCGTAGAGGGGGAAGTCGGTCGGCGCTGAGCCGGCCCGGTCCGTCTCGAAGGAGCAGAAGTGGGAAGGGGACCGCGCCAGGAGGTTCAGTGTGCCCTGGGCCCGGGCCACCGCCGCACCGGTGGCCCCGTCGGTGACCAGGACGCGGACGGCTCCACGGCCCGGGACCGATGCCAGCGGGCCGGGCAGGGCGAACCGACGCGGGGCGATGACCATCGTGTCCTGGGCATCGGGCCTGAGCCCGGCCACATGCACGTAGACCCCGCTCAGCACCACGGCGGCGACGACACCGGCTGCCACCAGCCACCGGGTAACGACGTGCCAACCCACCGGCTCGACCTCGCCGACGACGACGGGCTCCCGGCTCTCCTCTGCGGCTTCGAGCGCCCGCTCGGCGAGACCGGTCGGCGCCGACACTTCCTGCCAGGAGGCGAGGAGTTCCCGCAGGCGCCCCAACTGCCTGGTGCAGCCCGGGCATCGGCGCAGGTGCTCAGCCACCCGCTGGCTCTCGCCCGGCTCCAGCAGTTCGAAGCAGTACTCCCACAGCCGATCTTGTATCTGCTCACAGGTCATCAACGGTAGCGCTCCAGCCTCCTGCGCAGCGTCCGCAGGGCGTAGAACATGTCCGACTTCACCGTGCCGAGAGGTCGGCCGACGGCGTGGGCGATCTCGACGTACTTCAGCCCCTGGTACTGGTAGAGCACGAACACCTCCTGCTGGTGTTCCGTCAGCGCCTCCACGGCCTCCCTCACCAGTTGGGCCAACTCCCGCCGCTCAGCCACCTCGACGGGGGAGACTATGTCCGCCCGCAGTTCCAGCGCCGCCCCGGGCTCTTCCTCATCCGCGGCCGAGTGCAGTGGAATGGCCCGTCGACGCTTCCGCCTGGCCCCCTGCCGTCGGCAGACGTTGGTAGCGATGGCGTAGAGCCAGGGCCGGACCAACCGGCTCGCGTCGTAGGTGTCCGCGCCGCGCACCAGTCGCAGGCACACCTCCTGGAAGGCGTCCTCGGCCGCGGCGCTCTGACCTAACATCCGGACCAGGTAACTGAACAGCGGCCGCTCGTACCGACGCACCAGTTCGCCCAGGGCCTCCCGGTCGCCTGCGACGAAGCGGACGAGGAGTTCCTCGTCAGTGGGGCCTCCGCCCGTACTCCGAGCGCCCGGCCTGTTACGCCGATCGGCCATCAGGGTCCTCTGCTATCTATATCCTCTGGTGAGACCGTGGGTTGAGGAAAAGCACACCTGCCCGCCCGGCACACTGTACCCCGACCGCCCGCCCGCGCCAAGGCCGTTGTGACCAAGCGCGGTTCTCAGGATAGGGGAGCGCACTCAGCAAACCTCGGGCAATGAAGCGGAGACGCCTTTCGACTTGCGGGGAGGTGGTCTTGGGGGTATATTGCCTTCCGGGGATAAGCGCAGGGCATCATGTCACCCATCACCTGTTTCCTGCGGAGAAAAAGACGTGATATCCCGATTTTCCTGAAGTGAGACATGATGCGACGAGTTGCCGTTGTGGTCGTGACTTTGCTGGGTGGCTTCATTTGTGGGGGATGCACGAACGGGGTCGACTTGAGCCGTCTGGACCCGTCCGAGCGAGCGGTCGTGTTGCTGATTCGGCAGGAGAAGGAGGACCTGGAGTCCGCGAGGTTTGCTCGTGATCACGGCATACTTCGAAACCCCATGCCCTGGGGGTTGGTCTGGCGCCCGGATGACCAGCAGTTCGGTGCGGGACACTATGTGTGGGAAGCAGGGGGTCTCCCGAGGTGGCTGCCTCGCGAACTAGTCGAGGTGCTGCTGACCCCTGAGGAGGCGGTACGCTATTTCGAACTCCTGTTCGACCGCGACGAGCTCAGCAGGCTCAGCGCCCTGGTCGACTTTACGCCGCCCGAGGAGCGCCCAGAGTACCTGGTCGGCGTCGCCTGGTGGCAGCTCGACACTTTTGTCGAATGGCCGGTGCACCGCTCCAAAATCGGACGGGAGCTTATCGACTTCTCAGTCCGTTTGGCCGAGCGCATAGGCAAAGGGCCGGAGGGGGATGAGGAACTGCTTCGCTCCTTGCTGCCTTACGTGGGCGGCGTGCTTCTGAAGGAGTTCGAGGAGCTGCCTTTGGAGGAATGGCCCCAATGGTACGAGACCCACCGCGACGACCTTGCCTGGCACGGAACGGAACACAGGCACTTCCTGCATCGCCGGCCACCGTCAGCAGCCGAAGAAGGTGAACCTTAGGCTGTTTTGAGCAGCCTCATTATCGGGAAGGGGGCGGAACAAAACTAATTCTTCAGCAAGTGACACACCGGTGGCTCGGCTGGCTCTTGGAGAGTGAGCGGGCCCAACAGGGTCGTGTCGGCTTGCTGGAAGGTGGTTTGGGGAGTATATTCTCTGGTGAGGGGCCTGGAAAGCGCAAGCTGCTAATCAAAGAGTCGGGGACGTAATCGATGGGTGTGGTTGATCTGCTCTCGAGGGCCTGCCGATGGCGAGTGCCACGCTGGGTAAGCGCCTGTTTGGCTGGGGTATTGCTGCTGGGCGTGTTGGGCGTTGCTATCGTTGCGCTGAAGGATCTAATGGCGGCGAAGGAGGGATTTGCTCGAAGACGTGCCGAGCGGACGGTAGGTATGCAGGCTTTGCGCCAGGCCAAGGCCGGCTTCGAAGAGATTGCTGCTGCGCAGGAAAAGTACCGGGCAGAAAAAGGGCAGTATGCCTCTGCCCGGGAACTCGTGCAATCTCGCACGTTGGACGAGCATTGGGCGAAACTGCTGACGAGAGACGACCTGGTCTTCGGGCTGTATGCCTACAGGATTCTTGTGCCTTCGGCGGCGGATGAAGCCGCGAAGTATTGGTGTTGTTATGCCGACGTTGTTCGCAGCTCTTCCACCCCGGTCTGGGTTCCTCGGAAATCCCTCTTTGCCGATTACACAGGGGTGGTTCTCGTTCAGGAATACGCCACGCCGAGACGTTCTGCGTATAGGGCCGGTAGCTGGGCAGAGCCAGCGTTTGAGTCAGGCCACGACCTGGGGCATTGGTATGAATGGCAATCGCTCGTGCGAACCTACTTGAAGGCTTTTTGACGGGCTTGTGCGCTCGCATGGTCGACCCCGCCAACAACGTAGTCACCTACCTCTACGACGACCGGGGCTACCTGACCAAGGTCAGTGTGGGTGGCTCGGCTGGCTCTTGGAGAGTGAGCGGGCCCAAGAGGGTCGTGTCGGCTTGCTGGGACGAGTTTTGGCGTATATTCCCTCGAGGAGACGCGGGGAGCGTCGTAGCCGGCAGTTGCTCTCGGGTACAGTGGTAGTAGAGCAAGTACCATGTCCCCAGTTTCCCCGAGGGCCCTTGATCTTCCCTGAATCTGTGCTGCGCAGCCTTGCCAAGACCGTATAATTCCGTAGGGAGGACCTCCGTCCAGCGGAGCCTTGTCATGGCTGACGACCCGACCGTACCGCGACCGACAAAGAAACCCCTCCTCCCGCGCTGGCTGAAGTTCCTGCTGATGCTGCTGGGGTTCCTGTTGGCGGTGGCGGTGCTGCTCTGGGTCATTGCCGACATCAGCACCCGCGATGCCCTGGACGCCGAACTCGCCAAGCTCCGGGCCAAGGGCTGGCCCACTGAAGCCGGGCACCTCTACCCTGAACCCATCCCGCCCTCCGAGAATGCAGCGCTAATCTACGGCCAAGCGTTCGCCGCCTTCCAAGGCACCGACGAGGACTCGGACCTGATAGGGGGCATCACCAGCCCTGAAGACCTGCAGGCACTCACCGATGAACAGCGCACCCAACTGGAGGCCTGCGTGGACAAGAACGCCCCCGCCCTGGAACTGCTTCACCAGGCGGCTCAGTTGGAGAACTGTCAGTTCGACCTCGACTATCGTCATATGGGCCCCGCTACGCTCCCGTCCCATCTGACTGACATGCGCAAGTGTCTCCGCTGGAAGCGCCTGGCCGTTATCCTCGCCTTGGCCGAGGGGCACATTGAGGAGGCCCTGGAGCACTGGCTGGACTCGCTGGCCATGGTCCGGCACCAGGAAGGTC
>CBDVDV010000034.1:0-25892 GCA_965372835.1 uncultured bacterium
CCATAACTCATTTAGTAGCAAAGAGTTCAGTTATCAGGGGTGGCCCACCTTGGCTTTGCCGAGGTGGGCGCCGAGCGCGGGAAACATTGTTTGAGTTTCCCACCAGCGATACGGTAAGAGTTGTCTACTAAACAACTTGCGATTTCCGGGGCTTCGCCCACACCTTGAGCAAGCTCAAGGTGTGCCACCCAAGGAGCCGCGAAATTGGGGATGAGTCAACCTTCGCCCATCCAACAGTATGCCTGGCGAGCCAGAGGCCCGGAGCCCGAAGTGGGTCACCGGTCGGCAGGGCACTCCTCACTCGGCGTACTCGTAGCGGATCTCGCCCCGGTGCTCGCCGGGCTCCATGTGCGCGAAGACCACGTCCACAAACGTTGAGCACTGATCCCGCCAGGTAACCAACGCGTCCGGGTCAAGGGCCGTGCCACCGACTCTCACTTCCTTGATGGCCGGGTGGCCCATGATGCGGGTAACGATGCCGCAGGCATTCTCCAACGCCTCAGGGCTCAGGAAGTGGCAGACGAACTTCACGGCGCCGCGGAGCTCCGGGGCCAGTCGCCGACTCTCAACGAATCGGCTGCGCTTTCGCCAGAGCTCGACGCGCGACGCCCTGCGCCGCTCGGCGGTCTCGCCCTCGGCGCGCAGGGAACAGGCGAAGCTTCCATGATTTATCCTCCCCGGGTACCCGGGGTAGCGCTCCCAGGGCCAGCGGACGTTCCCGGCCCGGATGAGGGGCACGATCCGGCCCCGGCCGCTTCGGTACATCTCCTCCGGGGTGTAGATGGACTCGTTGCTTTCGGTCAGGAAGACCAGCGAGTGGAACTGGTTGTAGCAGCGCTCACAGTAACTGGCTCCGCTTCCCATCCACCCGGACCAGCCCAGATGGTGGGTGAAGTGCGGGAAGCCAGCCGCCTCCGCAGATTCGACCATCTGGAAGGCGATCAGGTTGTGGATGCGAGCGTCTTCGGTGTACTCTCTTGTGTAGATGGGCATCACCATGTCCTGAGGCCCGCCGCCACCAAGCCCGTGCATATCGACGGCGACGTCGGGTTTCACCTCCTCGGCGACGGCCCAGACCGCTCTGGCCTCGACGGTGGCCGCCTTGCCACCGATGGTGTAGCAGCGGTTGAGATTCACCCCCTCAGCCGTCGCCGAGGTGTTGCGCTCACAGCCGTCGGGGTTGACGCAGGGGACGACGTGCACGACCTGCTTCTTCAGCGTATCCCCGGCCTCGTCCGAAACCAGCCAGTCCAGCAGCGCCAGGGCGCTGATCCGTCCCCCCTCCTCTGAGCCGTGCTGACCGGCGATGACAAGGACGACTTCCTTGTTGTCGGCCGGCACGTTCCTGTCGGTGACGACGGCCATGGGTATATCTCGACCCTCGTAGGACTGGCCGATGACCTTCACTTCCACTGCTTCCGGGTGGGCGCTCGACAGTCCCTCCAACTTCTCCTGAATGTCCTCCATGGCGGGGTAGACGGCTTCGGTCATGACGGGCTCCTCAAGCAGTCGCAGGTCGGCGGTCAGGAAGGCTGCAAAGTCAGAACCTGAGCAGGGCAGCGCGGGAGTGAAGTGCGGGACATACCACCGGTTTCCCCAATTGTTTGCTCGGGTTTCGGCTGGCTACTCGACCTTCTTGAACCACTCGCGGGGCTGGCCGCAGACGGGGCACGCGGCCGGCGGGTCGCCGGCCACCGTGTTGCCACAGTACTGGCACACGTGGTAGTCAAACTCGCTGAACTTGGCGGCGGCCCCCAGTTTGGTCGAGGCGTCGGTGAACAGTTGATGGTGGATCTTCTCCACCCGGTTGGCCAGTGAGAAGCTCTCGCGGGCCTTTGAGTTGCCTTCGGCCTCGGCCTGCTTGATGAAGTCGGGGTACATTTGGGTGAACTCGTAGTGTTCACCGTGGACGGCCGCCTGGAGATTCTCCTCAGTCGACTTGATGTCCCCCAACACGTTCAAATGATTGAGGGCGTGCACGGTCTCGGCAGCGGCGGCAGCCTCGAAGAGCCGGGCGATCTGAGCGTGCCCCTCTTCCTCGGCCTTCCTGGCGAAGGCCAGATATCGGCGGTTGGCCTGGCTCTCGCCGGCGAACGCGGCCTCGAGGTTCTCCTCAGTTTGCGACATCGCTGCGCCTCCTCTTGGTCATCGTCGTCCCAATCGACCACCAGTGATGCTACACGGACGACGCCCTGAGGACAAGTACCTTCCCCAAAGCCGGGCGCTCAAAAGAGCGAGCGCCGGGACTCCTCGTCGGCGCTCACTATCCACTTCTGTTGGAGGCGCATCGGCCCTGATCGGGGCCCTACTCAATCTCCCGACGCCGTCACTGGCAGCCGCGGCCCCGTCCTCGAGGGACTTTCATCGTAACCGTGCCTCGGAGCCGTACTCTGAGCACGACCCCCTGCCCGGTGAGTTCGACGCTGCCTTCGACATCAGCGCTGCCGCCGGCATCCTCGAAGCGCTCGGTCCCACCGGTGATCAGCAAATTGGCACCGATGGGAATGATACCCTCAAAGGGCTCAGGGATCTCGTACCAGCCCTCGTACGTGCCGATGAGGTCCCCCGTCCGAGAAGAGAAAGTAAAGTCGCCGGAAACGGCGAATGGATCGTCGGGGTCGAGCACCACGTCGCCCCGGGCCTCGAACGGACCTATGGCGGTGGCAGTGCCCTCAACGATCAGCGACTCGTCGCCAGCCTCGTACGTACCCACGGCGAATCCGCGCAAGGGTAGCGTCACCTCTTGCTTGGAACCCACTTCAGGTTTGTTCGCACACCCCCAGCGGTGACGCCACCCGGGCCAGCCGGTCCCGTCGTTCTCGGACGCTAATATCGGCCAGGCCACGAGTAACAACGCGGCGCCGATCAAGAAAAAAGGCGCTGCAGGACGCATACCACACACCTCCCTGGCAGTGCCTTCCCTTCCCAACTTGTGTAATTTGAACAGATTTCACGCCTGATGTCAAGCCAAAAACTTGGTTCGTGCGAATACCCCCTCGGACCTCAGCGAGAGCGTGATTCCAGCCACCCGGTGGGCCTCGCCATCTCGGCCTTGACCAGGCGGTCAGCCTGCTCTATGCTAAGGGGGCTCGACCGCCTGTGATGGCCTCCCGTTCCCGGGCTTTGGCGGGAGGTGTGGCGGGGAAGGGGCCTTCGACGAAGGATGGGAGCCATGAATCAAGACAAAATCACGAGCGAGGGTATCACCTTCGACGACGTGCTCCTGGTGCCGGGCTACGCCGAGGTCCTGCCCCAGGACGTGGACACCCAGACCAGGATCAGTCGGCAGGTCGCTCTCAACATTCCCGTAGTCTCAGCGGCCATGGACACGGTGACTGAGAGCGCCCTGGCCATCGCCCTGGCCCAGGAAGGGGGCCTGGGGGTCATCCACAAGAACCTCACCATCCAGGAGCAGGTGCTGGAGGTGGAAGTGGTCAAGCGCTCGGAGAACGGCATCATCGTGGACCCGGTGACGCTTCCACCCACTGAGACAGTGGCCACGGCCCGGCAGGTGATGCGCGAGCGAGGCATCAGCGGCATTCCCATTGTCGAAGGCGAGCGGTTGGCCGGCATCCTCACCAGCCGGGACCTCCGCTTCCAGGAGGACGACACTCTTCGCATCTCAAAGGTGATGACCAAGGACCTCATCACTGCGCCGCGGACCACCACCCTGGATGAGGCCAAGGCCATCCTCCAGCGCCACAAGGTGGAAAAACTGCTCCTGATCGACCGCCAGTTCCGTCTCCAGGGTCTCATCACCAAGAAGGACATTGACAAACTGGTGCAGTTTCCCCAGGCCTCCCGAGACGAGCGCGGTCGGCTGCGGGTCGGCGCGGCGGTAGGGGTTCGCGACTTCGAGCGGGTCGAGGCCCTGCTGGCTAAAGACGTGGACCTCATCGTCGTGGATACGGCTCACGGCCACTCCCACAACGTCCTGGAGACGATCCGGGAACTGAAGCGGAGTTACGACACTGAGGTCGTGGCCGGGAACGTGGCCACGGCCGAGGGGGCGAAAGCCCTGGCTGACGCCGGCGCCGACGGTGTCAAGGTGGGTATCGGCCCCGGGGCCATCTGCACCACGCGCGTCATTTCCGGCGCCGGCGTGCCTCAGATCACGGCCATCATGGACTGCGCGAAGGCCCTGTCCGGCACCGACCTCCCGGTCATAGCCGACGGGGGCATCCGCTATAGCGGTGACATTACCAAGGCCCTGGCCGCGGGGGCCCACGCGGTGATGGTGGGGTCGCTCTTTGCTGGCCTGGAGGAGAGCCCCGGCGAACTGGTCTTGCACCGGGGTCGGCGGTTCAAACTGTACCGGGGCATGGGCGCTCTGGGGGCCATGGTCAAAGGCAGCGCCGACCGCTACACCCAGGAGGGTCTGGCAGCCCCCAAACTGGTGCCTGAGGGGGTGGAGGGTCGGGTTCCCTACCGTGGTCGGTTGAGCGAGTTCGTCTACCAACTGGTGGGCGGCCTGAGAGCGGGGATGGGCTACTGTGGGGCCGCCACCATCGAGGGACTGCGCCAGAAGGGCCGCTTCGTTCGCGTGTCCTTCGCCGGCGTGCGCGAGAGCCATCCTCACGACATTGTCATCACCCAGGAAGCGCCCAACTACTCGGGCCTGGAGGTTGACTCGCAGTAGGGGGCGCCGTGACCGCGGCCACCACAGAGCAGGAACTCATTGCCGTCCTTGATTTCGGCTCCCAATACTCACAACTCATCGTTCGTCGGGTGCGCGAACTGGGGGTCTACTGTGAACTCTTCGCGCCCGACGTGGCCGCTCAGGAACTCGCCAGCGCGCCGCTGCGTGGCGTCATCCTGACCGGCGGCCCGGCCAGTGTGTATCGGGAGGGAGCTCCCCGGGCCGACCCGGCGCTTTTCGACCTCGACGTCCCGGTCCTGGGCATTTGTTACGGGATGCAACTGGGGTGTGAACTGTTGGGGGGGAAGGTCTCGGCGGGCGCCGGTGGGGAGTACGGTCGGACGCTGCTTGAGGTGGTGGTCGCCGACGAGCTCTTCCAGGGACTTCCCCGAGAGTGTACCGTGTGGATGAGCCACGGAGACGTAGTCTCGGCCTTGGATGAAAGCTTTCAGGTTTTGGCCAGGACCGCCGGCTGTCCGGTGGCCGCGGCTCGCCACCGCGAGCGTCCTTTCTTCGGCGTGCAGTTTCATCCCGAGGTCTCTCATACGCCTCTGGGCCGAGAGATGTTGGACAACTTCCTGCGCGTCTGCGGGGTTCGGCGCACCTGGCAGCTGGCCACCTTCATCGATACGTCGGTGGCTGACATCCGCCGACGGGTCGGCGATGCCCACGTGGTTTGTGGGCTGTCCGGCGGGGTGGACTCGGCGGTGACCGCGGCACTGGTAGTCCGAGCCGTCGGCCGACAACTGGTCTGCATCTTCGTGGACAATGGACTGCTTCGAGAAGGGGAAGCCGAGGAAGTGGTTTCGGTCTTCGGTGAGCACTTTGACATCGAGTTGCGGGTGGTGGACGCCTCTGAGCGATTCCTGAGCCGGCTCGTCGGGGTCACCGACCCCCAGGAAAAGCGCCGGATCATCGGCCACGAGTTCGTCGAGGTCTTCAAGGCAGAAGCGTCCTCCATCCCCGGGGTCCGGTTCCTGGCCCAGGGCACCCTGTACCCGGACGTCATCGAGAGCGGGGCCTCGTGGAAGGGGTCGGCGGCGGTCATCAAGTTGCACCACAATGTGGGCGGACTGCCTGAGGAGTTGGACTTCGACCTCATCGAGCCGCTGCGCCACCTTTTCAAGGACGAGGTGCGGCGGCTGGGTCGGGAGCTGGGACTGCGCGAGCGGCTGGTGACCCGGCACCCCTTCCCCGGACCGGGCCTGGCGGTGCGGGTAGTGGGGGAGGTGACCCGCGACCGCCTGGACATCCTGCGGGCCGCAGACAAGATCCTGCTTGACGAGATCAGGGGCGCCGGTCTATATGAACGGCTGGGACAGTGTTTCGCCGTGCTCGTGCCCGTGCGTTCGGTAGGGGTAATGGGGGACGCCCGGACCTACGAATACGTGATGGCCATCAGAGCCGTGGAGACCGAAGATTTCATGACCGCCGATTGGGCCAGGCTCCCGCAGGACCTGCTGGCGCGCGTCTCCAGCCGGGTGACGAACGAGGTGCGCGGCATCAACCGTGTGGTCTACGATATTTCGAGCAAGCCCCCGAGCACCATCGAATGGGAGTAGCCCGGGGGTCCCCAAGAATAGCCCAGCAGACCGAAACGCGATGGTCGCAGATGTCTGCGAATGACACGGATCAGCGGTGGACGGAGCGAGCAGCCCTTCTAAGGAGACCGTCGTGAAACTATCAGCGTTTGGCCGGACGCCCACCGGGAGCACTCGGGCGCGTTGGCGCCCACTGGTGGTAACAGTTCTCAGCCTGGGCGTCGGGCTTCTCAGTGGCTGCGGTGAGGGCGAGGAAGTCCCGACCGTCAACTTCGTCACTATGGAGTACACGGCCCGGACTGCTACCGACTGGAAGGAACTGGAAAAGCGCTTCAACGAGACCCACAAAGACGTCCAGGTCGCCGTGACCGTGGTCGAGTGGGGAAAGGCCCGGCTGAAACTGCGCAGCCTGATGAAAGAGAAGGAGGAGGAGAAGCGTCCCGACCTGGCCACCTTGCCGGCCTCCTGGCTCCTGGAGTACTACCAGCAAGGTCAGTTGGCCCGGCTCGACGACCGGGCCGATGAGGACTTCCTCGTCCGCTTCCACCCCTCGGCGCTGCGGACGGGGACGGTGGAGGGACATCGGTATGGGCTGCCGTTCGGCCTCAGTGTCCGCTTCCTCTACGTCGGCAGCAAGCTGCTGTCGGCTTCGGCCGTGAGCGAGGAGGAGGGCCCCCCACAGGCCCCCACCACCTGGGAGGAACTGGCCCGGGTGGCTCGCGCCATCCAGGCCATCCCCGACGACGTGCGCGAGAAGAACCGGCTCCCGGCCCTGGGCTATGGCTTCGGAGCCCCGCTCAGCCCTGAGGAGGCCCCGCTGACCTTCGCCTATTTCCTGTGGACCGCGGGGGGACGCTTTCTCGACGACTCGGGCAACGTGGCTTTCGACTCCCCTGAGGGGCGCCAGGCCCTGGAGTTCCTGGTGGAGTTGGTCTCCAGCGCTGATGCCACCAACCCAGACCCCGTTAGCTACGACTTGGACACTCTCGAAGCCCTGTTCCGCACCGAGAAGTTGGGCATGCTCATCACCGGTCACTGGCTGCGGGGGGCCCTGCTGGAACCGGGGGTTCGGGTGAGCTTCGGCTTCCGTTCCTTGCCTCGTAAGGCTCAGGACGCAACGCTGGCCTCATGTGACTATGTGGTCATGTTCGCGGCCAGCCCGCGGCAGCAAGAGGCCTGGCAATTCGTCGATTTCATCTATCGACCGGAGAACCGGGAGGACTTCTTCGATCCCCAGGCAGGCAAATCAGTCATCCCCGAACTCTCGGCCTCCTTGGAGGCGATGGGCGCCAAGAAGTTCTGGGAGGACTTCCGCTCTTCCCTGGAAGTGGCTCGGTTTATGCCCCTGGAGCCCGACTGGCCTGAGATCGCCAACCTGCTGGCCGAGGAGATCGCGGCAGCGTGCGCCGGTGAGAAGTCGCCCGCCAAAGCCCTTACCGACGCCGCCGAGGCGGCGCAGGACCTCATCGACGCCCGTCGCGCCGGCGTAGGGGCGGGGCTTGCCCCGCCCAGAGGCCAGGGCGCAGCGAGCAGCGCCCCTACGGTCGGTCGGGGGGCCAGGGCATTCGGCGGAGCAGGTGTTCGTAGTTGGCCAGGCCCTCCGGTCGGGGCGCGCGGCTGAGGTCAATCTCGGCACCCGTGCGGGCTACCCAGTCCTGCCAGCGCTGCTGGGCTTCTCGGCGTGTCTGCGGCGAAGCCCGCCAGTGGTAACCGAGCTCCTTTCCCGTCAGCCACCGCAAGGCACAGCACGCAAGCGCTCCGAAGGGGACGGGTTTGGGCGAAGCACCGGCGATTTCCGGAGGCAGCGGGTCGAGGGCCCAACTGGGCCGGTCGTTGGTCAACTCCAAGATGAAGAAGGACAGGACCTCTGGCTGGGGGCTGCCGGCCAGGGCGCCGTAGGCTGCTCGGGCCACCTCCAGGGAGTCGTCGCCGGCGAGCCGAAACAGGGCCGCGCGCGCACGGTCATCGTCGCACCGTTCCGCTAAGGCCGCGGCGGCCGCCCGGCGGACGTCGGGTGACTCGTCCCGGCTTAGGGTCAGGTGGATCTCCAGCGCGCGGTCGCCATCCAGAGCCGCCAGGGCCACGGCTACCGCCTCTCGGACCCGGGGAGACGGATCAGCAACCAGGGAGCCGATCGCTTCGGCCTGCTGGCCGGCTCCTAACGAGGCCAGCACCAGCACCGCCTGGGCCCGCACCCTTTCCGCTTCGTCCGTAAGAGCGGGTTGGAGCAGAGCGCCGTCCTCTGCCTTGAAGACTTTGACAGCGGCCGCCAGCACCGCCAGGCGCACCACCTCGCTTGGGTCTCCGAGTTGGTGAGCCAGGTCGAGTCGGCACCGGCGTCCTCGTACCCGGGCGAGGCTGCGCACGGCTTCCGCCCGGACCGACGGGTCTGGGTTGCTGAGGCCAGCGCGGATGGACTCGGTACCCTCCTCTTCACCGAGGGCCCCAAGCAGGGCCAGGCCCAGCCGCCAGGCGGGTGAACCGTCTTGTTCGAGCAGCAGGTTGGCCTGGTCTCGGCTGGCGTCGGCGTCAAGTTCCACGCAGGCCATGGCCGCCCGGTGTAGCGCCAGTCCCTCCAAAGTGACCGCCTGCTTCAGGAGGGGGGCCAGGCCGCCGGCGGGGAGTTCCAGCAGTCTGGCGAAACCGACGGTGGCCCGGAGCGGGTCGGCAAGTTTCTCCAGCGCGGCGCGGACCCTCAACTCCACGGGAAGGCGGTCCGCCTGACTGATTTCCTCCAGGTAATCAGCCACCCTTACGTCGAACCGTTCCCCACGCCGACCCACCTGACCGAGGAGGAGACCGACGCCCTGGTCAGGTTGCTTCTTGAGGCGCCGGGTGGCCCAGGCGACCTTGGCGTCGTTGCCGGAGGCCAGGGCCCGTAGGGTCACCTTCCGCCGGCAGCCCGGGCCGAGAAAGATAACAACCGCCAGCCCCACTGTCACCAGTGAGCCGGCAATGGCCAGCAGCACGCGTCGGCGTCGGCGGATCGCCAACCGGTCCATCAGGAACCCCTCTGCGAGTTCTATACAGGTGCCGTCCGTCAGTGGCGGGCCCGCCAATGACCTCGCCGGATGATTGACGTGGAGGCATGCCCTCAGCCACGGAGCGTAGCAGCAGAGGGTCGGCTGGTCAAGTCACTGGAGGTCCGATTTTGGTTGACAGGTGGGGCCCGGGAGTTAGACTCTTTGTTCCCGAAGAGGTTGCTCCAGAGCGGTCCTCATGGAAGGAGAAGCGTAGCGTGGCTATCACCGTGGGCATCAATGGCTTCGGACGCATAGGTCGGCTGGTTTTCCGGGCGATGACGGCGGACGGCGGATTCAACATCGTTGCTGTGAACGACTTACAATCAGCCGAGGTGCTGGCGGCGCTGCTTCGTCGGGACACCACTCACGGCGCCTATCCGGGCACCGTGGAAGCAGGCGAGGACGCCATGATCGTCGACGGCAAGACCGTCAAGGTGCTCGGCGAACGCGATCCTGCCAACCTGCCTTGGGGTGAACTGGGCGTGGAGTTCGTGGTCGAGTCTACCGGCTTCTTCCGTAAGAAGGCCGAGTGCCAGAAGCACATCGACGCCGGGGCCAAGAAGGTGCTGCTGAGCGCCCCCGCACGTGACGAACTGGACGCTACCGTCGTCATCGGGGTCAATGATGATGTTCTGAAGCCTGACCACACCATCGTCTCCAACGCCTCCTGCACCACCAACTGCCTGGCTCCGATGGTCAAGGTGCTCAACGACACCTTCGGCATCGAACACGCCCTGATGACCACCATCCACGCCTACACCAACGACCAGCGCATCCTGGACATGGTGCACAGTGACATGCGTCGGGCCCGCGCGGCCGGCGCCAACATCATCCCCACCACCACCGGCGCGGCCAAGGCCGTGGGCAAGGTTATCCCGGAACTGAACGGCAAACTCGACGGCATGGCCATGCGCGTGCCCGTCATCGACGGCTCGGTGACCGACCTCGTCGCCGTCCTCAAGAAGGACGTGAGCGTGGATGAGGTGAACGCAGCCTTCAAAGCCGCCGCCGACGGCGCCCTCAAGGGGCTGCTTCAGTACTCCGAGGAGCCGCTGGTCTCCAGCGACATCATCGGCAACCCTTACTCCTGCGTCTTCGACGCTCCCAACACCCGGGTGATGCAGGGCGCCATGGTCAAGGTGATCGGCTGGTACGATAACGAGTGGGCCTACTCGGTCCGCTGCGCCGACCTGGCCAAGATGATGATGCAGTAAGGATACTTTGATTGCGGGCGCTCGCTCAGTTGTGGCCGGGCGCCCGGAACGTTCTTCCCCAGGTCTGGGTGATCCGCCTCTCCATTGCAGGCACGGGAGTAAAGGACCCATGGGCAAGTTGACCGTCGAGGATTTGGACGTCGCCGGTAAACGGGTGCTGATGCGGGTCGATTTCAATGTGCCGCTGGCCGGCGGGGCCGTCACCGACGATACCCGCATCCGCGCGGCGCTCCCCAGCATCCGTCACGTCCTGGGGCGGGGTGGGAGCGTGGTGCTGATGAGTCACCTGGGTCGTCCCAAGGGAAAGCGGGTGGAGGAGTTGCGCATGGACGCGGTGGCCGCGCGCCTCCGGGAACTCTTGGACCGGCCGGTCGGGAAGGTGGACGACTGCGTCGGCCCCGAGGTGGAGCAGGCCGCCCAGGCCCTGGGGCCCGGCGAAGTGCTGCTGTTGGAGAACCTGCGCTTTCACCCGGAAGAGGAGAAGGGCGACGACGTTTTCGCTCAGCGCTTGTCCCGGCTTGGGGATGTCTACGTCAACGACGCCTTTGGCACCGCCCACCGGGCTCACGCCTCCGTGGCGGGCGTGCCCAGGCATCTGAAGGCGGCGGCCGGCTTGCTCATGCAAAAGGAGCTGAAGTACCTGGGCCAGGCCTTAGCGAACCCCGAGCGGCCCTTCCTGGCCATCCTCGGTGGCGCCAAGGTCTCGGACAAGATCCCGGTCATTGAGAACCTCCTGGGCAAAGTGGACGGATTGCTCATCGGCGGGGGCATGACCTACACCTTCATGGTGGCCCAGGGCAAGCCTATCGGCACTTCGATCCTGGAAGAAGATCGCATCGACGTCGCTCGCGAACTCCTTGAGAAGGCCAAAGAAAAGGGGGTCGAACTCTTGCTCCCGGTCGACCACCTGGTGGCCAAGGAAGTGGACCCGCAGGCCGAGACCCGGGTGGTGGCGGATGAAATCCCCGCCGGCTGGAAGGCCGTGGACATCGGGCCCAAGACCGCACATGTCTATGGCGAGAAGGTGGCCGGAGCCAAGACGGTGGTCTGGAACGGACCCATGGGCATCTTTGAGGTGGAGCCCTTCGCCGAGGGCACCCGCCGCGTGGCCTCGGCCCTGGCCCAGGCCGACTGTGTGTCCATCATCGGTGGTGGCGACTCGGCCGCGGCCATCAAGAAGTACGGACTGACCGAGCGGGTGACCCACGTCTCCACGGGTGGGGGCGCCTCCTTGGAGTTTCTGGGGGGAAAGGAACTTCCGGGGGTGGCGGCCCTGAGCGAGAAGTAACGGCGGCGGTCCTGAAGTCAGTATGGCGACCTGCCAGCGGGCGCAAGAGCCGCTGCTCGCCGGCAGCCGAGGTTGTTGTTTCGGTGCGGGGGTAGGGGTGTGTGTCGGCTAATCCTCTTTCCAGAGGGCCTGACGAAGTGGGAGAGAGAGGGGAGGCTGCGCGGACGACTGGACGTTCCCCTCTCCCCGGAGGGGGTCGCCGCGGTGACAGAATCGGCGCGGGAGATGTCCTGCCTGGCCCCCCGAATCGTCTACCACGGGCCCGACGAAGCCGGTCGGCAGACGGCCGAACTGGTGGCTGATCACACTACGTCGGGGGTTCGGCAGTTCGACGGCCTGGCCGAGATGAGTCTCGGTCTCTGGCAGGGGCTGCTCATCGAGGAGGTGAAGCAGCGGCACCCGCGGGTATACCGTCAGTGGCAGGAAGATCCGCAACGGGTGTCTCCACCCGAGGGGGAAACGCTGGCCCAGGCTACGGAGCGGGCCCGGGCGGCGCTGGAGAAGATCTGCGGCCGACACCAGCAGGACACGGTGGTGCTGGTGGTGCCGCCGCTGTTGGGGGCGGTGCTCCGTTCGCTGCTGGGGGAGACGGACGCGTTCGCCATTGGCGGCCGGCCGTCTGGCCCCCAATGCCCGACGCGGGCCGACCTGGTGCGAGAGGCCGCGGGTGGAGCCCGCTGGGAGCTCTACGAGGTCTGAGCAAAAAAGGGGACGGGGCTTGCCCCTCCCAGGAAGGCGGACGTGATGGCCTGGCGTGGCTTCGGCAGAGGCAAGCGGAAGGACATGCCCCCGGGCTTGTGGCTGAAGTGCCCGGACTGCGGGGAGATGGTGTTCCGGAAGCAGGTCTCGGAGCTGCTCGAGGTCTGTCCCAAGTGCAACTACCACTTCCGCCTGACCGCCCACCAACGGCTCGAAATCACCCTGGACCAAGGCACCTTCGAAGAGCGCTTCGCCGACGTGGTCGGCGATGACCCCTTGGGGTTCAGTTGGGTTCGGCAAGGCGAGACCATCACCTACAAGGAGCGGGCGGAGCGGGACCGGGAACGGACGGGCCTCCCCGAAGCCATCGTTACCGGGACGGGACTCCTCGCCAGTCGGCGCATCGCCATCGGCGTGATGGACTTCCGCTTCATCGGCGCCTCTATGGGTTCAGCGGTGGGCGAGAAGGTCACCCGCATCATCGAACTCGCCACCCGCGAGCGGCTGCCGCTGCTGATCTTTTGCGCCTCGGGTGGGGCGCGGATGCAGGAGGGCATGCTGTCACTGATCCAGATGGCCAAGACCTCGGCTGCCATTGCCCGCCACAGCGACGCTGGCGGGTTCTACATCTCCGTGCTCACCGATCCCACGACGGCGGGAGTGGCCGCCAGTTTCGCCTTCCTGGGCGACGTCATCTTAGCGGAGCCCAAGGCCCTCGTCGGCTTCGCCGGGCCTCGGGTCATCAAACTCACCCACCGGGTGGACTTGCCCGAAGGCTTTCAGACGGCCGAGTTCCTCCTGGAGCACGGCTTCCTGGATGCGGTGGTCCCCCGCATCGAACTTCGAGACTACCTGGTCAGGATTGCCGACCACCTTGTCCCCCAGCCGAAGCCGCCTGAGCCGGAGCCCTCTTCCCCATGAGGGTCGGTGGCCATCGCTTCTGCCGGACCCTCAATCATGGAGGCCCCAGCGCCCGCCCGGCTTAGGGGTACTTCGGGGTCGAGAAGACCTTCCCTGAGGTGTCGGAAATGGCTCGGGCGACCCCTGAACTTCTGGTAATGGCGGCCGATGGCTTCGACGACGCTTGTGACATCCGCCCCCGGCGCGGCTGTTGCGAGTTGACGTGATGTCGGGGCGCGTTGTGGCCGATACAGGGGTTACCAGTCTGCGCGGTCTTGGGCACCGAGGTGCAGCCGCGCCCAGGGCGTTACCCGCGCCTGACGTCCGACCCCCAGGCAGGCGGTGAGAAGGAAGCCTTGATGAGTGCAACCCGGGTTATTCTCGTCCTGCTCCTCTTTACCCCGGGGATCCCCGGCTGCGGCTGGATGGAGACGGGGCCGCAGCCCGGCCTGCCAACGGAACCGGCCGGTCCGGAAAGCACCTTCGAGCGGCTTCGGACCCAGGCCGAGGTGGGGTTGGGTGGTCTGCCTAAGGTCCTCTGGGACGATACCCGCGCAGTGGCCGCACGGCCAGCGAATGTTGCTGCTCTGCTGGCCCTTGGTGGCGCAAGCATCGCCATCCGCCAAACCGGGGTGGACCGGCGGACGGCGCGTCACATGACCACCCACCCGGTCTTACATGGCCGCGGAGACGAGGCCGTGCAACTGTTGGGCAATCCTGGCACCCACTTTGCCGCGGCCGGCCTCTGGTACCTGGCCAGCGCCGCCCGTCAGGACGAGGACTCGCTCGGAAAGGCGGGCACCATGATCTCGGCCCTCTGCATCACCGGCCTTACCACAGTGGGCCTGAAGTTGGCGGTCTGGGATCAGTGTCCCAACGAGAAGTACTTCGGCTGGCCCTCGGGACACACGGCCAGTTCCTTCACCGTGGCCAGCGTGCTGGACGAACAGTATGGGCCCAAGGTGGGCATCCCCGCTTACCTGGCGGCCTCGTTCATTGGTTTTCGCATGCTGGACTCGGGCGACCACTGGCTCTCCGACGTGCTGTTCGGGGCCGCGTTGGGCTGGGTGGTGGGACACAGCGTGGCCCAAGACCACGCTGAGCTGGAGGTCTGGGGGATGAAAGTCGGGCCCTTCATGGACCCCGAGACAGGGGCTGTGGGGGTGTCGCTTTCCCGCTCGTTCTGAAGGCTGGGTTCACTCAGCCCACATCCTATCGGAACCGTTGCAGGAATGCTGCTGAGGACTCGAAGCCGACCCAGCCTTCCGTCGGTCGTATCTCGACGATAACGGTCCGCCCGTAGCCGATGTCCCTGAGGATCTGGAAGAACTCCCCGTAGCGCATCACCCCCGAATCGACGGGCTGATGGTCGAGCCAGTCACCCGGGCGGAGGTTGTGGATGTGGATGTTGACTAATCTCTCCCGCACGGCCCGGGCCATCTCACAGCACCTTCGATTGAGGAGGTGGTTGCCCTCAGGGGTGCGCATGATGGGGTCCTCTTTGTGGTAGCCGAACTCGTCCTCACACAGCGCACTCCAGAAGTGTCCCGTGTCAAGCGTGAGCCCGAGCGAAGGTGACCCCACCTCCCCGAGGAAGCGCTTGGCCACCTCACCCGTCCGCACCACCGGGTAGCAGTTCTCAAGGCCGACGAGCACATCGTATTCCTGGGCCAAGTCCCCGAGCCTTCGGGCGAACGCTACCGAGCGCGACCAGTACTGCTCGATTCGCTGCCCCAGGGGATTCTTGAGGTGAAAGGTGAAGGTCCGACAGCCGATGGATGCGGCGAGGTCGAACTGCCCTTTGAGGTTTTCGAGCACCTGCTCATCGTCCTGCGGATTGGGGGGCAGGGCCGAGAACTCCCCGTGCTGGGGAAGGTGGTAGGTCAAATGCTCAAGTTCTCGTTGCAGGACGGAGAGGCCCTTCCCGTGGCGTTCAACGTAGCCCGCGTTGATTTCGAGGGCGGTGAAGCCGAACCGGCGCAGTTGGCTCACCATCTCCTCGGGTGTGGCCTCCGCCTTGAACACGACCGAGAGTCCGAAGAGTGGTGTACACATAAGTGGTGGTCTCCCATCTGTCGGGCCCGCAAGGGTTCGGCTACCGTAGCCCTCTGGCAGCGGAGCGTCAACCCCGTTGGGTCTCCGACCTCTTCGATTCTACTTGCGGGGGACTTGCGCGTGAAGACCGGGCTGTTACAGTGACTCTCTGGTCCATCGGATCCGTTGGACCGGGACACTCTGACATTGCCGGGGAACGGTGGGCATATGGCCTGGCGGGTATCGGACCGGACCAACTTCTGGTTGCACGTGAGCGAGGGTGCCTCCGCCTCCTTCGGGATGGGGCTCTTCGGCGTCGGGTCCGTCCTCCCGGTTCTGGTCGACAGGTTGGGTGGCGGAGCCTTGGCAATAGGCAGCCTGGGGACGATAGGGGCCATGCCCTCACTGGTTCAGGTGCCGGTGGCACGGTTCGTGGAACCCATGCGCCGAAAGAAGCCCTGGGTCATGGTGACGGGAGTAGGAATGCGCCTCCCTTACGTGGTCGTGCCCGCGGCCCTGCTGGCCCTGGGTGCCTCTCAACCCCGGACGGTGCTCTACATTTTGCTGACGACGCTGGTTGTAGGGGCGGTAAGCGGGTCGCTGCTGGTGCCCGGTTGGATGGAGATGTTGCGGGCGACCATCCCGGCAAGGCTGCGTGGTCGGCTGTTCGGCTGGCGCCTTTTTTTCTCCAGCCTGATGGGATTGGTGAGCGGCGGGTTGGTGGCCTGGGTGCTCGCCGCCCTTGATTTCCCCTCAAACTTCGCTGTCGTGGGAGCGGTGTCGGCGGTCGCGGTCACGGTCTCCTGGTTCCTTTATCTGGGTGTGAACGAGGTGCCGGCGCCAAGCAGTCACGAGCGCGTTCCCTGGGCTGAATACTTCGGCGAACTGTGGCGGGCGCTGCGTGAGCGTGCGGACCTGCGCCAGTACCTCCTCTACATTGTTCTTGCTGCCGGCTCGGGGGCGAGTTTCGTGTTCATGCCGACAGCGCTGACCAAGGGCTTGGGGTTACCGGCTGCCACCGTCGGCTATTACATGGCCCTGGGTGCGGGCGTTCGCGTCGTGGGTTCTCCGCTGGCCGGCTGGCTCGCCGACCGTCTGGGTCCCCGCCGACTGCTCCCCGTAGGGGTCCTGCTGATGGCGGCAGCGCTGCTTGTGGCCGCTTCGGCACAAGGGTTTGCTGGTGGCCTGTGTGCTTGCGGTCTGCTGGCTGCCGGCAAGATGCTGCAGATGGTCTGCCGACCGGCGGTGGTGATGGAGTTGGCCCACGGGCGCGGACGGGTGGCGCAGTTGGTGCTTCCCAGCCTGGTTGCCTGGCCGGTGAGGACGGTAGGTCCGTTGGTTGCGGCTCTTGTGGTCCGATGGGCAGGCTATCCGACGCTTTTCGGCCTGGCGGCGGGCCTGGGGCTCTTGGCCGTGTGGGCCAGCACGTCACTGGCTCGCCCAGCGAAAGCCACTCCTTCCCACAGTGCAGGTAACGGCGTGAATGGCGAGGTGCGCTCCGGGAGTTAATCTGCGTCGGTCTTCTTGCGAACGACGTGAACGGTCACCGGCCGCGTCTCTTCGGTGAAGGTGACACCGAATTCCTCTGCGAACCAGTGTTTGGCGATCTCGCGGGATTCCTCGTAGGGCCAACCCCAGTGCGGGCCCTCGCTCGCGACGGCGATGGACTCCCTGTCCTCCGCCTCGGTCGGCAAGCCTGTTTCGTCAACGATAATGATGCCGCGCGCGGTCAGACCGTAGTCCTGGGCCCAGGCAACGGCATCGAACAGCTTCCTCAAGGTCGTCATGCCAAAGGTGGATGCCATGCCCGCTCCGATGGCGCGCGCGCCCTCACGGGAGACGGGAGCTTTGACCTCTCGCCAGGGCTTCAATCGTCTTCCGTCGTGGTGAGCCACCCAAACCGTTCGTTCTTCCGTGACCTCGACGAGTTCGAGTCCCATCAAGTCAAGAACGAACTGCTCCTGCTCTCGAAGGGTCACACCGTCCTTGTAGACTAGGTCACGGTTCAGGGCTTTCCTCTGCGCATCCTCTGGCACACGCAGAGAGCCAATGGGATACAGTCGGTTGCCACGGAGATAGTCTCCCAGCGTCCCTTGGATGGGTGTCACCCAGTAGCCTTCGATGCCGGGCATCCGGTCGCGCGAGACAGTGTCGAACCGCTCGTCGCTCTCGCGCTCCACGAGTTCCAGCCTTTTCGGAAGGGGGGCCCTTCGGTAGTGAGCTTCGAGGCGGCGCAAATGCAGGCGCCACGTCTCAAAGCGTGGGTCGACCGACATGTGGTACTCAGTCGCTACTGCCTTCGGTGGGACGTAGGATGCGATCGCTTCGGGCACCCTCTCGTTGTAGGTAGCGGTTGCTTTCCAGAGCAGCGCCCACTCACCGTTCTCCCACTGATAACCTATCAGTTCGATGGGCAGATCGGTCTCTTTGTCGAGCCACCATTCCTGGCGCCAACGAGATGCCAACTCCGCCCGCACACCCTGGGCAAGGCGGTCAGCGATTCGCCGCTCACCCAAGTCGGTTATTCTCGCCCCCTTTGACCGGAGCCCATCGAGGAGGCCCCTCGCATTCTGGAGGGCCTCCGCCAAGTCGCCGACGTGGGATTCCCTTATCCAGAGGCGGTCGAAGTGCTCGTTGTGCTCGTAACGCCGCTCGCCGTCGTCCCATTCCACTATCGGTCCACGACGTTCGTATTGCCGACGTCGTCCATCCTCTGTGACCCACTCCCATATTTCCCACGGGTAACGGTCCGCTGCGGGCATCTGTTCCTCTGCTGCGCCTCGGGAGTAGTGGTCCAGCGAGGTCTTCCAACCGGTCATGTGCACGGTGCGCACGGCTTCGAGAGCTTTCATCGCCGCGGCATAGAGCCTTCCTCCCGGGGGCTGCAAGGTGTTCAGGGCTATGAGGACCAGGACTAAGGCCGCGAGCGCGGCTCCTCCCGCCCAGGCTAGACGACGTGGCCCAAAGGGGGTAAACCAAGTCCTCCACGAGCTCGTCTTCCGGGTCTCCACGCGCCTGGCAAAGGCCCGCAGGCGCTGACGGAGGCGATGCTCTACCTCGGGGGGCACTTCGGCATCGGTGATTGACTTCAAGAGGGCGTCAATCTCATGGTCGTTCATTAAGAGGACCTCCTGCTCTGCAGGGGAGCGAGGCGAGCCAAGAGTTTACGAAGTCGTGTTCGTGCCCTGGTGACATGGGTCCGGGCGGTGACCTCGCTACAGCCGAGAGCCTGGGCAATCTCCTGGTAGGACTGTTCGTGCAAGGCGCGCATGAAGAAGGCCGTGGCTTGGTTGCGCGGGAGCTGCCCTACCGCGCGGAAGATCTGCTCCTGGGCCTCGTAGGAGGCGAGGCGGTCCGGGGCGGAGGGGGTGGGCTGTTCGAGGTGGCCGGGAGGCGGAGAGTTGTTTTCGTGTCGGCTTCGGCGGAGCCTTCGACGTAAGGTGTCGTAAGCAGTGTTCGCACAGATACGCAGGATGAGGGCGTGGGGGTTCGGATGCCGATCGATCCGGTCGAGGCGCTTCCAGATGGCTTCGAGGGCGTCCTGGAGGGCGTCGTCGGCGTCGTCAGGGTTGCGTAAGATGCGCCAAACCGAACGGATCATCTTGTGCTCGATGGGCCGAATCAGGCGTTCGTAATCTGTCTCAGCGGTGCTCAAAACTGCTCCTCAACCAGCTGCGAGGCCCCCCTGTTTGCCCGCAGCCCTCGGCTTCTCATACTCTAAACGTCACAGCTCGGGATTCTGTGTACAGGAAAAGGGGAGCAGCCCGGAAGAACCGCTACGGAGGGAAGCCAGGGCCACGCCTCACACTTGCCAATCCCGCAAAGAAGCAGCAGCCCTCGCTGCAGCGTTCTCTCACTCACCTTCCGGAGTGTCAGGCAGCTGTTCTTTCCGGGGGACTTTGGGAAGGGGGCCCGGGCGGCGAGGCTTCTTCGCCCGCGGGCTCGGCCGGCACCGCAGCCTCTCGTCGAACCAACCTGTTGCGCATGGCGTCCTCTCATCCGGCCCTTCGGCCACACACGGGATGACGAGCCCGTCCAGCCACGACACCGGCTGCCCGTCAGCCCTACGAGAACGCAGCGAACAGTCGGTCGCCCTCACTGTAGCGGGTGGGCCGACCGTGTCAAGACGGACCGTGTCGGTGACGGGCAGCAAACGGCCTTGACAGGCAGCAAGCGCGTCCGTATGTTGACAGGAAGTGGAGATGCCGATAGACCACTATGCATAGGGGTTGGTCAGTCACCGCCAGCCCGATGACGGGTCTGCTTCCCCGATAGCTCAATTGGTAGAGCGAGTGGCTGTTAATTCGCCAGCCGGCGAATTCGAGGCCCCCTGGCCTGACGACGGAGGTTTGTTCCCGCCACGCAGTTGAAGGCTCTCCCCTCGGCTGGTATACTTTCGTTTGACCGATTCCGGACATGATCCTCGGTAGCTCAATTGGTAGAGCGAGTGGCTGTTAACCACTAGGTTCGAGGTTCGAGTCCTCGTCGGGGAGCCAGTCTTGTTGCTTTTCTGCTGCTCGTCAACTACCTACAGATTCCGACGGTTCACCTCGCCATCCTCAGGGCGTCGGCGGTTTTGGGCTGATCGAGTTGGACGCGGATCAGCCAATCGCCTTGGTTAAAGGGGCGTCCCTGACTGCCCGGGAGGCCGACCAGCGAGTTCCCGCTCCCCTCTCTGTCATGGTGAACGTAGACGCCCTTGGTGGCGGTCGGGTTGAAGCCGACACAGATGATGAATTCTGAGGGCACATTGGTTGGCTTCACATCCAGTCTGACCCGCCTGGGAGCGCCTCGTGGGAACTTGCCATAGGGAAACGGGAAGTCAGCGATAGCCTTGAAATCACCATCGCACAGCCAGACGTGAAAGTCCTCGCTCGGGGGGCGCGGATAGCCGTAGCGGGAGCCATAGATCTCGACGGCCGTCAGAAACCACGTCTCTCCCGGCACCTCGAACCGGACGGCATGTCCACCCCCGGCGATGCTCCTCTTGCCGGCGGACCTTCCGTCATCGTGGGCCAGTTGCATGGGTTGCCCGATCAGCGCGGTGCGCTCGACGGTGCGCGGGGCGAACTCACTCTTGGGCCGTTTGAACACCAGCAGGGGCTCAGCCTTGTTCCACCAGTCGGGCAGCCGACCGTCGTCGTTGGTGGCGAGGAGAACCTTCCTCAGGACCGCCCCCGGATCGGCTGGGTCGACAGAAGCCTGCCCCCAGGCCTTGAAGATGGGAGCCACGCCCGTGGCGCCGACGATGTCGACCAGTTCCATCCACCGGGCCGCGCCCTCGACGGTGCCTCCGCGACGTGCCGATGCCAGTTGCTCCTTCAAGCGGGCGGTGCCGTCGGCGAGGTAGTTATACCGGTCGGGCCAGAGCCCTTCGCCTTCCCGCTCGAACACCGTGTCGACGAGCCGGGACCCAAGGTAGTGGGCCCAGCCCTCGGCCGCGGCCGTCGTCATCCAACTGCGGTCACGGATGAGGCGGTACATGGCCAGGTGCCCGATTTCGTGGCACTGTCCGTACAGATGGAAAACCCCGCTGTGGGCCGGTTTGCGCAGGTCGGCCTCAGAGCGAACGGTCAAGGAGAAGCGGTCCTGGCCGTCATTAAACAAGCGCGCGTGTTTGCCCTGATGGACCTTGATGGTGATGGTCTCGGGCATATCGAACCCGAACTGCTCCACGGCAACGTTTCGAGCAGCCTCTACCGTGCGGGCAATGGCCCTGGCGTAGTCTTCGCCGATGACGGTATAGGAGACGACGGCATGGTCGCTGCGATACGTTCTCGCTGGGGTGGTCTCCTCGCCCGCGAACGCTTGGCCCGCTAAGGCCAGACCCGCAGCGAGAAGGACGAGACGCTTCATCACGGCGCTCCTTTCGCAGAGAAGAACACGCAGTCTTTCACGGCTTCCTGAGTTCAGGCAGGTTGACCTCCGGTTCATCCTCAAGGAGCACCTTCGTTTTCACCACCACCAGCAGTTCGCGCGGTTCCCTGCCGTCCCCACCTTGCTCGGCCTCCTGCGCCATCGGGCCGAGACTGATGAGGAAGGTGCTCCCGTCCGGGCCGGCCAGGGTCGTCACCAACTGGCTCGTGGCGACCTTCGGGACCTTTTCGACTGTACCGTCGGCCCGGGTGCGCTCGACCTCTTGGACTTGGGAGTTGGCGACGTTGAGCCAGAGCCAGATGCTCTTCAAGTCTTTCTGGACCAAGGGGTGGACCTCGACAACCTTGCCCGACCAGACCGGCTGGGGAGGAGCGGCTCTGCCTTCAAGGGCGAGCACCTTTGTTTCACCGATGGCCAAGTAGGCCAACTGACCGTTGAACACCGTGAACCGAGGCGCTGATAGAGTCATACTGTCTGTGGCCTCGACGAATTCGAGGAGCGCCCTTTCTTTGTCTGGGCTGGTGATGCCCGCTGTAGGAGTTTTGGTGGACGCGAAGGCCGATGGTCGGCGGGTCTCCTGGGCGACGCTCAGGAACTTGTCCCGCCATGCCGGGTCGGCAGCGATGAACCTGAGGTCAGTCCGAACCGCCACCCTCGGATGTGCCCTCAAAGTTTCCAGGACTTCCTCCACCTGCCCGTGCACTTTTGCGGTATTGGTTACGGTAAGTGTGCTGCCTTCCCGTGAAACGTGTCCCGCTTCCCACACCTTCTCGCCCGTGACCATCTCGATGAGGTGTACGATGCCGGTCTCAGCCTCGTCCACGAGCAGGTTGGCGATGCCGGGAGAAGGTTGGCCGGGGGTTCTGGTCTCAGCCTCGTCCGCCAAGCGCTCATCGTCGCGGCGGGGCTGTGGAGGAGTCGCAAACCGTGTCCCTGAAAGGTCGTACCGGCGTTCGGTAAGTTCCCCACCAGCACCTGCTCCGCTTCCAGTGCTGGATGAACGTGTTTCGCTGCGTACGTAGGCGCGGATCATCCAGTCGCACTTGGTCTTGAGGTCGCTCAGTTCTTCGGGAACGCGTCCGGACTTGGAGTGAGTGGCCTCGACGTCGGTGTCGTAGTGGGTGTAGATGCCCTTGAATCGATCCGCCTCGGGGTTGATGAGCACCCAGAAGGTGCCAGGCACTTTGACGGGCTTCAGCGGGATGTCCACCCACTTTTCTTGATAGGCGAAGAGGGCATAGGGGATTCGTCCCGTCTGCAAGATTCGACCTTCCGTGTCGAAGAGGTAGTAGTCGGCGAAGGTCGTCTCCGGGTCGAAGCCACTGCCATACCTCGAAGCGTACATGCGAAGACGTGTCAGCGTGGCGCCCTCGGGCACGTTGTCAAACCTGATTGCCGGGCCCCGACCACCCATGCTCAACTTGCCGTCCGACTCGCCATCGTCGTTCTTCAACTCGACGAGCCCTTCCTCCTGCCACGGAGGGAGGGGCTTCCTGGGCTCCAACCAGGCTCCCAGGTTGGGGGGGACCTCCTTCGGCGGGTCCTGCGTGATGACCAGACGGATCATCCAGTCGTACTTCTCGGGTATCTCTGTAGGCTTCTGATCCGGGAGGCCTGCCTTGGAGAAGCACTCCTGGTCCGAACTGTCGTAGCCCACGTAGACCCCTTTGGTCTGCGACGGGTTAAAAGCTACGTTGATCCAGAATGGAACTACAAGCCGGCCTCCGCCCGCTGTTACGTCCGAAGGGGGAAGTTCGAGTGGCGGAACGGGGATCTGGTACCACTGCTCGTCTCCACGCTGGAACAGGGAGTAGGGCTTCCGAACGAACTTGGCGGTCCTGAATTCGTGATCACAAAAGGTGATTCTCCAGTTGTCAGGAGGTGGCGTGGGGGTACCATATCGGCTGCCGAAGATGTGCACTTCGGTCAGGTACCATTTCCCGGGCGGACACTCAAACTGCACAAAGTGTCCTGACCCCGCGAGACTTCGCTTCCCCTCCATCGTCCCATCGTCATGCTTCAGCACCATTTCTCCGAGCGCCGTATGCAGGTAGACGCCCTTCTCGTCCACGCTGAACGTGAGTCCGACGGGGGAGACTATGTCGGCGATCGCCTTTTGCGCCTCGACGTTGCGAAGGCGGACCGGGCCGATATAACGAGCGGCCTGGGCGTCCGTGAGCCTGCGGGATTTGTCCCACTGGTAGGGAACCCCGGCCGCCTTGCAGACGGCGATGACTGCGTACTGGACGGTAAGCCGGTTCCCATCAGGACTCCGCTCTACGTTCACTGAGACCTTTTTCCTCAGGGCTTCTTCGTACTCGTCTGCTTCCGTCCCGAGCGGCGGTTCGCCAGTGGATGTAGGCTTGTGCAGGTAGAGGCCGTTGCTGTCTAAGCTGAATGCCAGCCCCACCGGGGAGAGGATGTCGGCAATCGCTTTTTGCGCCTCGACGTTGCGAAGGCGGACCGGGCCGATGTAACGGGCGCACTGGCCCTGTGTGAGCCTGCGGGATTTGTCCCACTGGTAGGGGATCCCCGCCGCGTTGCAGATGGCGATGACCGCGTACTGGACGGTAAGCCGGTTCCTATCAAAACTCCGGTCTACGTTCACTGAGACCTTTTTCCTCAGGGCTTCTTCGTACGCGCTAACTGCTGGAGTTCCAACCTTCAGCACCGCCTGCCCGGGCTGCGGATTCCGAGGCAACGGGGGCGCGGGGTTTCCGGCCTGCTTGCGGGCGAGGAACGTGCGGACCAAGTCGCGAACGCGCTCATGGTGCGTCCTCAGGTTGTCCTCGTTTCGTTCAGCCAGGCCTGCGTGTTTCTCAAGGATATACATAAGATGGGGGATGGCACGGTCATCCCACGCCACGTCGAGCAGGGCGAGGAGGCGGCCATAGTAGGTTCCCGGGTGGTCCCGAAGTTGCTCCAATATCTTGGGTATGAAGTCAGGACGGTCGTTGAGCCAGGTTGCGGCCCGCTGAGACTCCGGATCCAGTTTTGGCAACGCATCAGGGCGACCCAGTGGCTCGGCCCTCGACCCGACAAAAGCGACCCTCGGCAGGACGTCAGCAACATTCTGGATGTCTTGCCCTTCACGGACCAGCGCCTGGTCCTGGCGCTGCTCGCCGATAGCCGTAATCGCTTCTCCCACGTCGCGGAACTGCATGACCCGCACGATGCCACCGCTGTCGGGTTCGAAGATGGGCACCGTGTTCAGAGCATCCCTCAGCTCGGCCAGGGCGAGGTCGGTGCCGATCCGGCCCAAGACCAGAATCGCCCGTCTTTTCATCCGCTGCGTCGTTTCCTTAGCACTGACCTGCGAACCGACCAGCCTGGTGGTCTCCTTGTCCTTCAACCACCCGACAACGCGGTAGGGCGCATACCCACCCCTCAGCGCTTGCCTGACGATGGCCGCGTTCTTGTCGTAGTCCCTGCCAAAGCGACACAATGCTCCCGCCGCCGAGATGCGGACATCCCTCCCGTCCCGGTCGCCCCGCGCTTCCCCCATCCGGGCTTCCAGAAGGGGTATAACTGGCTCGTACCTTCTTTCTCCCAAGACAGCAATGAAGCTCGTTGCATCGGGGCTGCGCGTTTCCTTCAGCACCTCGAGCAGCAGAGGACAGGGATCGGAGTTCTTGAGCTGCCCCAGGGAATAGACGGCCAACGTCAGTACCTCATTTCTGTACTGGGGGGTCTCGGCCGCCTTGCGCAGAATTCGCGCAAGCTGCTCGTACGCCGCTCTGTCGTCAATGCGTCCGAGGCCGCGAATGACGGCGTGCTTTCCGTAGCCTTCGAAATCGTCGTAGTGCGAGTAGAGTCGGTGCTTGAGGTCGATGGGAATCTCCGAACTGGATAAGCGACTGATGATGTATTCCTGGTCAAAGCTGTTCTCTTGGTCGGCGACCATCGAAGCAGCGTAGTCCGCCATCTCAGCCGTGGGTTCTTGTGTCAGAAGGGCAAGGAGAATCTGTTGGAGCTCGTTCTTATGCTGTGGTTCTGCGGCCCGCTGCTTGAGTACGGGGATAATCCGCTCGTCCTTCAGTTGCGCGAGGACCTTGATGGCGACTCTCTGCTGATGATAGCCCTCACGAGAGCGTAACACCTCGAAGAGCAACGGAACGATGTCACTTCCCAAAGCAACGAGCTCAGGGACGAATCTGTCGTAGCGGTCGGCAGGTCCCTTTATAGGCCGCATCGCGCCGAAGATTTCCTCAGCTCGCTCCACGGAGGCTCGTTCGCTTGCGCCCGTTTCAGGCGTCCCAGCCGGCGACTCGTGTGCGACCTGGGCCTCAGGCGTGGCGGCTGCCAAGGCTGGTTCGTCGGGTGGTGCAGCTTCGACCGCCTGGCTCCTCACCGTGAGGCTGCTAAACAGGAGCAGCAGGGCCAGCGAGAGCATGGTCACGACAGTTAGCCCGCGCAGACCGAGTCTGGGCTTTGGCATTTCCTTGCCTTCCAGAACCCGGGTGACCCGTCGGCGGATGGCGCTGGGACGGTGAGCGAAACTGAGCGCGGCGACGGGGGCAGCGTGCGCCGCCTGCTCAGCGAGTTCAGCCAACGACCGCGCGTATTGCCGTCGGCTGCCCAGGGCGGCGACGGCCCAGTCGTCACAGATGTGCTCCTGCTCGAGTTGGTAGCGTCGGCTCGCGAGCCAAACCAGCGGGTGGAAAAAGAGCACGGCCT
>CBDVDV010000035.1:0-25046 GCA_965372835.1 uncultured bacterium
GCAGCGGTGCCCTCGAGCACGGCCATCCGCATCCTCGGGGACGACGCCGAAGACTACAGCGGCTGGTCGGTGTCTTCTGCGGGCGACGTGAACGGCGACGGCCACGACGACTTCCTGATCGGGGCGCACGGCGCGGACCCGGCGGGCGGGGCCGGTGCCGGTGAGACGTATCTGGTGTTCGGCCATGATGGGGTGTGGTCGGACATCGACTTCCACGCAGCGGTGCCCTCGAGCACGGCCATCCGCATCCTCGGGGACGACGCCGAAGACTACAGCGGCTGCTCGGTGTCTTCTGCGGGCGACGTGAACGGCGACGGCTACGACGACTTCCTGATCGGGGCATACTTGGCGCACCGGGCGCGCGGGAACGGCGCCGGTGAAACATATCTGATCCTGGGCGCGCCACAGGTCCTCGTTCCGACTCCGTGAGATACTGGGGGCGCATTTCGAAGCCGATGCCGACGACCTCATCGCCGCCGCTGAAGAGATCATCCTTCTGCTCATGGAAGGAATGTAGCAGCCTGGCTTTGGCCATGAGAGCGCTGCCGCTCTGAAGCTTGGAGGGATGGCAGGAGAAGCCGTGCCAACGGCCGGTCAGTGTGGCACGTCCCCAATGACCCCTCACCGGCCAGGCCTCCCCCGGGCGGGTGCGTCTGCCCGCCCGGGGTGATGGCCCCCGCGTCGCCGCACCTATGCCTCATGCCTTTGCAGCAGTGTTTCGTCGATCTCGACACCCAGACCAGGTCCCTCGGGAACCGTCATGTTGCCATCGACGACGGGCACGGGGTTCTTGAAAAGCCGGTCGCCGATGCGGTGGGGCTCGATGTTGAGTTCCTGGTAGTACCGGCAGACCGGCGTGGCGGCGACGAAGTGCAGCGTGGCAATGGTCCCCAGGGGCTGGGTCTGATGCGGTGTGCACACACAGCCAAAGGCTTCGGCCAGAGCCGCCACCTTTCGGCAGACCGTGAACCCGCCGGCCTTGATGAGGTCGGGCTGGACGATGTCGACTGCTTCCTTCTGGAGCATTTCTTTGAAGCGTCTCAGGTCCCAGTCCTGTTCGCCGCCGGCAATGGGGACGTCCAGGGCCCGGGCAACCTTGGCGGTGGCGTCCAGGTCGGTGTAGGGGCAGGGCTCCTCGAAGTGGAAGACATTGTAGTCTTGGAGCCGCCGACCTAACTCGATGGCCCGGGGGGCGGTGAAGCAACTGTTGCCGTCCACCATGATGTCAACGTCGTCGCCCAGAGCGGCTCGGACCTCGCGGACCACGGCCAGGCTGCGGCCGGGCGCGGCGTCGCGGTCGAAGCCGTAGGTGCTTCCCACCCGCACCTTGACGGCCCGGAAGCCCTTTTCCTCGACCAGTTTCGTCAGTCGCTCGGCTTCGTCCTTAGGGCCGATGTCCCGGCGCATGCTGGAGGCGTACATGGGAATCTGCTTCCGATAGGCGCCGCCCAGGAGCCTGTAGATGGGCATGCTGAGCGCCTTACCCATGATGTCCCAGCAGGCGATCTCGATGCCGCTGGCGGCCATGGCCTGCGCCTGGCCGGCAATCTTGTACGTGCGGACGAACATCTTCTCGACCAGCCCTTCGATGTCGAAGGGGTCTTCCCCCACCGCCAGGTCGGTGAGGGAGTGGCGGATGTGGGCGGCCACCACGGGTCCGTTCATGGGGCTACACTCTCCCCATCCGGTGATCCCCTCGTCCGTCTGCAGCCTTACCAGCACCGTAGGCTTGAGCAGGAATACTTCTACGTCCGTAATCTTCACGGTGTTATCACCTCCTTGGAAACGTGAACTCGTGAGGGTCCGGGCTGGGGACGCGGCCTCAACCACACCCAACCCGTACCAGCCAATCTCGGGAAGGCAAGCCCTTTTTCATCGCCTCATCCTTCCCCGCCGGGGTTCAGCGTGGCCGCTTGACAGCTACGGGGAGCGCGGTTAGAAGCAGACGGGCCACCTGAGTCAGTGGCCGGGCCCGGTTTCGCAGACCTGTTTGCGGAGAGCAGCGCGATGAAGACGCTCATGAAGACGTTCCTCAAGGGTTTGACGGTCATCCTGCCCATCGGTGTGACCGCGTACATCATCTATTGGCTGGCGGTCTCGGCGGAATCGCTGCTGGGCGGCCTGCTGAGGCCGGTGCTTCCCGGGGGGTGGTACGTGCCTGGAACCGGCATCGTGGCCGGCCTGGCGCTGATCTTCGGCGTGGGCACGCTCATGGGCCTGTGGGTATTCCAGAAACTCTTTCACTGGGCGGAAATCCTCGTCGAAAAGATCCCTCTGATAAAGAGCCTGTATGGCGGGGTCAAAGACCTGATGAGCTTCTTTTCGACCTCGCAAAAGGACGGCAGCCATCGCGTGGTCGTGGTGACGGTGGCTGAGAACGTCCGCCTACTGGGCTTTATCACCCGGGACGACTTCAGCGACCTCCCCGAAGGTTTTGGCAGCGAAGGGGAGGTGTCGGTCTACCTCCCCATGAGCTACCAGATAGGCGGCTTTACGGTCGTCGTCCCTCGCTCAGCGGTCAAACCCATCGACATGTCCACTGAGGAGGCCATGCGCCTGGCCATGACCGCGGGCCTGTCCACCGAAAAGCAAGCCGAGCGTCTCCCGAAAGTCGAAGCGACCGTCCCCGAAAAGGACACGCAATCCGAGATCGTTGAGGATGAATGATGCAGCGACCCCTTGTGCACGAAAGCGAGGCCCACGCCTGTGACGTGCTTGTTGCCGGTGGCGGCATGGCGGGCATTGCCGCCGCCGTCGCTGCCGGTCGCTCAGGAGCCAAAACACTCCTGGTGGAGAAGAACGGCTGGCTGGGTGGCCAAGGCGTAACGGGCGCAACGGGACTCCACAGTTTCTTTAACGTTTTCGACGCCCATCCGGGTGCAGAGCGGATGCGCGTCGTAGCCGGCATCGCCCAAGAACTCGTCGACCGAGTGCAGCAACTTGGAGGCGGTGTCGGTCACGTCCGCATGGAGCGGGGTGGGGATTTCGTGAGCATGCTGACCCCGGTCGAGCCCGAGACGTTCAAACTCGCCGCCGCCCGCATCTGCCTGGAGGCGGGCGTCCGGCTCATGCTTCACACCGTGCTCGATGAGGTCCGTACCATAGAGGGCCACGTCGAGAGTGTGGTCGTGTGGAATAAAGCTGGTCGGACACTTGTGCAGGCTCAACAGTACGTCGATTGCACCGGTGACGGCGACCTGGCCGCCTACGCCGGCGCCGAGTTCGAGCACTTCGGCCCCGACGATGCGGGAGCCTACTCGGCCGGCTACACCTTCAGGCTCTGCAACGTCGACCTCGAAGCGTTGGAGGCCGACCTGGATCGGCGCGGACTGATCACCCAACTGGCCCACGCCGTCAAACCGGGCACGAGAAGGCCGGGGCTCGTCCGGCTTGGCATCAACATGAGCAAACTCCGAGAGTCTGGCGTCGACAATGCGTTAGGCTACTTCCTCTCCTGCTCGCTTCGCCCGCGCGAACTGACCTACTGCAACTGCATCAACTACGGTCCCAACGACGGCCTCGACGTCTGCGCGCTGACGGAGGCCGAGGTCGAACTGCGAGGTCGAATGTTCGGGGTGGTCGAGATGTTCCGCAAGCACTTCGCTGGATGCGAGCAGTGCTACCCAGCCGGTACTGCACCCTCCGTTGGACAGCGCCGAGCGCGGGCTATCCGCTGCCTCTACGAACTGTCGCAAGAAGATTGCACCGACGCCAGGCAGTTCGACGACCAGATTGCCTGTTTCGGTTTCATCGACAACAGTAGGCACTTCGTCCGCGAGGCCGGCACCTATGGCGTCCCCTATCGCGCCCTCATCCCGCGCGGACTGGACAACGTGCTCATCACCGGACGGATGATGTCTGTGGACCTGGTCGCTCACAACAGCACCCGCAACACCGTCTGCTGCCTGGCTTGCGGGCAGGCAGCGGGTACAGCGGCGGCGATGGCGGCCGAGCGAGAGGTCTGGCCTCGGGAAGTGGACGTCCAGGCGCTTCGTGAACAGTTGTTGAGCGACGGCGTCCTTCTGGCCCCACGTCCAGATCCCCTGGGGCCGGACCAATGACACATCTGCCGAGACGGCGGTAAGGTGGAACAAAGGAGATGTCGGTGAAGACGTATCACGAGCCGGCCCGCGACATCCTCGTGACCAGAGATGTTGACGTCGCCGTTGTGGGAGGTGGTCCAGCGGGATTATCAGCGGCCATCGCGTCGGCCCGGGCCGGCGCCAAGACCGTGCTCATTGAACAGTTTGGCTATCTCGGAGGTACGGCCACAGCTTCACTGATGGCGTGTATCAACGGCTTCCGGAACCAGGTTGAGCCCGACTCCACCCAGACGGTGCGGGGTATCGCCGAGGAGATTGTCCTTCAACTCAAGGCGCTGGACGGATTGGGCAAGAGCCCTTACCCGCAGAAGTCCTACCCCACCGAACCCGGACAGTTGGAATACAGCTACGCCATCGACACCGAGAAGTTCAAATACGTCACACTTAAGATGTGCGTCGACGCGGGCGTGGACATTATGTTCCACACCTTTTTCTCGGTGCCCATCGTCGAGGACACCGTGCTCCGCGGCGTTATTGTTGAGAACAAGTCCGGCCGCCAGGCCGTGATGGCCAAGGTAGTGGTGGATGCCAGTGGCGATGGCGACGTGGCTGCTCGGGCTGGGGCCCCCTACTGGCAGACTTACAAGGACGAGGCACCGAGGCTCAACGACGGGCTGATGTACCGCATCGAGTTCGGCTCGAAACGGCCCGAGGGCGTCCACGCCTGCGACTTCGGCACCAACGCCGTGGTCTGGGGTCCGAGGGTAGGCCCGATAAACGGCGCCGACGGCGACGAACTCTCACGAGGGGAGATTGAGGCCCGGCTGCGCGTGTACGAGGACCTGGCGGAGAAGCAAGCCAAGAACCCGGAACTGGCCGACGCCAGGGTCATCGGAACCCCGCCCCTGCTGGGCGTCCGTCAGACCCGTTTCATCGAGGGCGAGTACAAACTCACGGCCGAAGATGCGATCGAGGGCCAACGGTTCGAGGACGTAGTGGCTATCTCCTCCGCCCCCATCATCCACTACTACGGCTACCGCCGATACCTGGAACACGAGGGCTACGACATCCCCTACCGCTGCCTGGTGCCCCGGAAGATCGACAATCTCCTTATCGCGGGGCGTTGCATCTCCAGCGAGCAGCAGCCTTATGAGTCTCACCGTTCCATGGTGCCTATCATGGCCATCGGTCAGGCCGCGGGCGTGGCGGCAGCGCTCTGCACACGAGAGGGGGTCACGCCGCGACAACTTGATGTGCCTCTCCTGCAGAAGACGCTCCTGGCACAGGGAGCCGAACTCCGTCGGGAGGCGAGCGCGTTATGATCCCCCGGGTTCGCTTTGGCAGGACGGGGCTTAAGGTTACCCGCATCGCCCTGGGATGCTTCCCCTTCGGCGGCGTCAACCGGGCTCGGGGATGGGACCCGTTCACCCCCGAAGGACGGGCGACGGCCATCTCCACCGTTCATGCGGCACTTGATGCTGGCATCAACTACATCGACACCGCGCCCAGTTACGGCAAAGGGAACAGCGAGAGCATCGTTGGTGAGGCCGTCGAGGGCCGCCGGGAGAAGTGTTACCTGGCTACCAAGGTCGGCTACCGCGGGCTGTCGGCAGAGCAGGTGATGCACAGCGTAGAGGCTTCGCGGGCGCGCCTTCGGACCGACGTCATCGACGTCATCCAATTCCATGGCGGGATGTACACGCAGGACGACATAGACCACATCCTGGACGATGGTCTGCTCGACGCCTTGGAACTGCTTCGGGTGCGCGGTCGGGTGGGTTTCATCGGCTTTACCGTGGAGGAGCCCTGGACTGCGCTCCCTTTGATCGACAGCGGTCGGTTCGACGTCATCCAGGTACGCTACGACCTCATCTACCAAGCTGCAGCCCTGCATGTGCTCAATGAGGCACGACGGACTGACATGGGCGTGGCCGTCATGCGCCCGATGACCTCCGGCATCTTTCAGCGCTTGGTCGGCTACCTGGCGCCCGAGTGGGATGAGGCCCGAAATCTGTACGAAGTGGCGTTGAAGTTCGTCCTTTCGGACAGCCGGGTGCACGTGGCCAACGTTGGAATGCGCTGGCCTTGGGAGGTCGAGAAGAACGTGGGTTTGGCTGGGACCTTTGAGCCGCCGTTCGATATGGCCGAGCTTCCGCGGATGACTGCTGAGATCTACAGGACTGAGGACGAGATGCATCAGCCTCAATAACGCAAAGGAGCGTCGCCAATGGCCAACCTTGCCGACATCAGGCCCCGCTTGCTCATGGGACCCGGCCCCTCGGACGTTAGCCCACGCGTCCTGGAGGCCATGGCCCGGCCCACCATCGGCCACCTCGACGGTCAGTTCCTCGAGGTCCTGAACGACATCCGGGACATGCTCCAGTCCGTCTTCCAGACCAGGAACAGGCTCACCCTCGCCGTAAGCGGCACCGGCTCGGCCGGCATGGAGGCTTGCGTAGTTAACCTGGTTGAACCGGGCGACCGAATGCTCGTCTGCATCGCCGGCGTGTTCGGCCAGCGGATGACCGACGTGGCCGAGCGCGCTGGCGCCGAGGTCACGGCCGTGGACGTGCCCTGGGGCCGGGTCTTCGCCGCCGACCAGGTCGAAGCAGCCCTGCGCGAACACGGCTCCTTCAAGGTGGTCGGCATCGTCCATGCTGAGACCAGCACCGGCGCGGCTCAGCCGATCCAGCCGATCAGTGAGGTCGTCCACCGAGCCGGTGCGCTGCTGCTGGTCGATGCGGTCACCAGTCTGGGTGGCATGGAGGTGGACGTTGAAGGGTGGAAGATCGACGCCTGCTACAGCGGCACCCAGAAGTGCCTCTCCTGCCCACCCGGGCTGGCGCCCGTCACCTTCAGCCCGGCCGCCGAGGAGGTCATCGCCAGCCGAAAGACCAAGGCGCGGAGCTGGTACCTGGATATGAACATGGTACGGCAGTACTGGGGTTCGGAGCGGCTCTACCATCACACCGCCCCTATCAACATGCTCTACGGGCTCCACGAGGCGCTGCGTATCGTTCTGGAGGAAGGGCTCCAGGCCCGGTGGCAGCGCCACCAGCAGTGGCATCGCGAACTCAAAAGTGGTCTGGAGTCCTTGGGGCTTAGTTACCTGGCCGACCCGGACCATCAGCTTCCCATGCTGAATGCCGTGGCCACGCCTGACGGTGTTGACGAAGCCGTGGTGCGAAAGCGCCTGCTCGCGGAGTACGGCATCGAGATCGGAGGCGGTCTCGGTGAGTTCAGAGGCAAGGCCTGGCGCATCGGTCTCATGGGCGAAAGCGCAACGGGCCGTCACGTCGGCGCTCTGCTGGACGCTCTCAGGGCCATCCTGGCTGAGAGGTAGCAAAAGGGCAAGCAGGCCGGTAGAATTACAGCATGGAACTCATCCGTGGAGATGTGTGATGAGCACGGTCAACGAGATTGCGGCGCGGACCGACACGACGCGGGTCGCGGACCTTCGTCGGCGGGTGCGCGCCGCCATGGACGTCACTCCCAAGTACTGGAACTGCCCGGCCCGGATCGACGACCGCTTCATGTGCGAGCCCCTGGCCGTGCGTAAGGCCCGGGCCATTGCGCTGAAGCTCGCCCACATGCCCACCGACCTTTGGCAGGGACAGCTCCTCGCCGGTTCGATGACGCTTGAGGAACCCAGGGTCCACTACGAAGGAGGCTTCCCCGACTACACCACCGACGCCGAGCGCGCTGAGGCCGGCCAGAAGGGGCTCAGCATTCATTCCTGCTTTGGCCACATCGTACCCGATTACCCCCGGCTGCTGGCAAAGGGGCTGCGGGGCATCATCGCGGAAGCCGACGCTCAGCGCGCCAACGCCGGGACGCCGGTAGAAGTTGCCTTCCTCGATTCCGTCGTCATCGCCTGTCAGGGGGTTATTGACTTTGCCGGTCGCCTGGCTGCTCGGTGTGAGGCGGACGCCCAGGCCGAACCTGACGGCCGTCGCGCCGGCGAGATGAAACAGATGGCGGCCAACCTTCGGCAGGTCCCAGCCGGGCCGGCAGAGACATTCTGGCAGGCGCTGCAATCGGTTTGGCTCCTTCACGTGATCTTCCATTCGACCATGAACGGCAACGCCTGCGGTCGGCTCGATCAGTACGCTTGGCCCTATCTCCAGGCCGACCTGGAGGTCGGGCGGCTCGACATGGACGAAGCTGCTGAGCTGGTCGACTGCTTCTTCCTGAAGTTCAACGAGCGAGCCAAGACCACGGACGAACAGCTCCCGGACCACCGTGAGCCCGAGCCGGTGGACCTCGGTCGGCGCACCCGTCACTACACGTCTTCACAGGTCGGGCGGAACCGCGATCGGCTCGACGCCACCAATCATTGGCTTCAGAACATCATCATTGGGGGCCTGACCCCGGAGGGCGGAGACGGTACAAATCCCCTGACGTTCCTGCTGCTGGACAGCTATCACCGGAACAAGATGACCAATCCCCTACTGACCGTCCGCGTTCATCGGCACTCGCCGGATGAACTCATCCTGAGCACATGCGAGGTGCTCAAGGCCGGCGGCGGGATGCCGGCCGTCTTCAACGACGAGACCATCGTACCGGCGCTGGAGCGGCTGGGAATCCCCAGCCCCGACGCCCACGATTACACCAACGATGGCTGCTGGGAGATCATCATTCCTGGGCGGACTGATTTCCGGTTTCAACGTCTCAGCCTTGTGCTCTGCCTGGAATGGGCCCTCAGCCGCGGGCGAAGCCGTCTCGACGGAAGCCAGCAGGGCCCCGACACGGGCGACCCAACCGCCTTTGCCAGTTACGACGAGGTGTGGCAGGCGTTTCTCACCCAGTTGGACGCTATGGTCAGCCGGGTTGTCCGTTGGGTTGTCGACACCATCAATGACCGGAGCACCATCGCACCCGTTCCGCTGCTGAGCGCGCTCATCGACGGGGCCATTGCGGCCCGGCGTGACATGACGGCAGGTGGCGCCAAGTTCCGCACCTTTGGCATGCTCGCCGAGGGTGCCGCCCACGCCATCGACTCGCTCACGGCAATCAAGAAGGTCATTTTCGAGGACGGGCTGGCTGAGGTGGCCGAGCTGTGTGACGCGCTGGATGCGAACTTCGAAGACTACGGACCGTTGCGGGCTAAGCTGCTTGCCGCACCCAAGTACGGCAACGACAGCGAGTACGCAGACGCCGTAGGCCGGGACGTGGTCGAGGGCTTTATCGCCGCCGTGTCTCGTCACGCTGAGGCGCACCGGGAGCTGATCGAGTTTCCCTGTGGGGTAGGAACGTTTTCCTGGTACATCGGTATTGGCGAAGGCCTGGGTGCCTCACCTGACGGCAGGCTGTCGGGCGAGCCGGTCTCGTCCAACTTCTCCCCTGCCCTGGGCCGCGACCTCGAGGGCATTCCCGGGGCCATCCTGTCGTACTCCAAGATGCATCACAGCAACCTGCCTGCCGGTGGTCCGTTGGACCTGCGACTGGCACGACGTCTGGTCGAGGGTGAGGAGGGAACCGGGCGCATGGCTGCCCTCATCCGTAGCTTCGTCGATACCGGCGGCGCCATGATGACGCTCACCGTGGCCGACACCGAGGAGCTTCGAGCCGCTCAACGAGAGCCTGAGCAGTACCGGTCGCTCCGGGTGCGCATGGGTGGCTGGTGTGCTTACTTCACCATGCTGAGCGCCGAGCAGCAAGACCACCACATCCGCCGACAGGAGGGGCGGTTGTGAGTAGCAGGTTCGGCTCCCCCCACATCGAAGGACTGCTCTTCGACATCGACTCCTTCGCCGTCCACGACGGCCCGGGCATCCGCATGGCCGTGTACCTGAAGGGCTGCCCGCTGAGATGCAAATGGTGTCACAGCCCCGAATCGTTCCGGGCCACGCCTGAACTCGTCTTCGTGCGCGACCGCTGCGTTCTCTGCGGAGCCTGCGCGAGCATCTGTCCCCAGGGAGTCCACCGGATGGACGGGTCGGGCCACGAACTGAACCGGGACACGTGCGTTGTCTGCGGCCGGTGCGTTCGGGAGTGTCCCGGGAGGGCCCTGGTCATCAAGGGGTGTCGCATGACGGCCGATGAGGTGGTGGCCAAAGCGGTTCGGCTCAAGCCCTTCTTCGACCATTCGGGTGGAGGCATCACCCTGACTGGCGGCGAGGCAGCCTTTCAGGCTGACTTTTCGGCCGCGGTGCTGGAGCTCTGCCGGGCGGAGGGAATTCATACAGCCATCGAGACCAGCGGGGCGTGCGAGTGGTCTCTACTCAGCCGGCTTCTCGATCGCGCTGATCTGGTGCTCTACGACCTCAAGCTCATCGACGACACAGAGCACCGGCGCTGGACTGGGGCCTCCAACTATCAGGTCCTGGAAAACGCGACAAGGCTGCGGGGCTGCAACGTCCAGGTGCGCGTCCCCCTGATCCCCAACATCACCGACACTGACGACAACATCAGGGCCATCTTCGGCTTCATGAAAGATGTTGGCCTGTCCTGGTTGGCTTTCCTCCCCTACAACCCCGCGGCAGCGGCCAAGTACGAATGGTTTGACCTTCCTTACGACGTCGAAGGGGACGTTCAGGACGCTTCCCGGCTCGCCGACCTCGTGGATTTGGCCCATCAAGCGGGCCTGAAAGCGACCATCGTCTAATCGTTGGTCACCCACCCCAGAGCCCCAGGAATAGAGCGTGGTCCATGTCTGATATGTCGACCATGCCTGCTTAGCCCTTGCCATAGACAGCTTATGGCGTGCTGTTGACCTCTGTGTTGCTAACGGAACAGGCCCTGTCCGTACGGACTGGTACGAGGCGGCAGGCTAAGGGGACAAGGGGCTCAAGCCCCTTGCCCAACGTTCCTACAGCTCTGCCCCCCGTTGCTTGGGCTCAGCACCCGTTCCATTCTCAACGCAAAGACCAATAAAGGCTGTAGCCGAACTACAGGGCACCTCTCCTCCTGTTTTGCGCAGGTCGATCTCCACCTCACATGCCGCCATGCCCAAGCCAGTCGCTTTCGCACCAGTGGGAAGAATTCCCAGGTGCCCTCTCAGTCGCTCGTGTTTCCCACGGGCGCCTACCGGCCCAGTTCGTGGACGAGTTCACAGTAGAGGCGGACACGCTCCACGGGTGTGCCTGGGGTGACCGGGCTGCCGAGGCTCATGATAAAGCGTCCGCCCGTCTTCCGGCCAGCGGCGATCTGGCGGGCGATCTCAGCGCGAAGTTGCTCTTCGCTTGCGTCCTGGAGTACGCCGATGGCGTCGAGGTTGCCGAGCACGGTACACTGCCCAGCAGCCCGCTCGACGACGTCTTCAATCTCGATGGTGAAGCCTTTCTTGCTCTCTTCCAGGGCCAAAGCGTCCGGGCCCAACGAAAGGATGTACTCCCATTTGCCACCAGGATCGCCGCAGTAGTAGTAGATACTCTTCATCCCCAGCGCACGTATTTCGTCGATCAGTTGCCGCATGACCGGCACGTTGAGGTCAGCGAACGCGGCGGGGTTGATCATGTCCGTCATACACTCCTCGACCCACACACCCACTGCCCCGAGCGCTGCCCCCTCGCGTACGCGACGAATGCTGTTGGCAAGGAGGCGCTCACAGGCTCGACGGACCAGCTCGGGCCCCTCAGCGATAAGCCGCATCATTCCTTCGAAGCCCCACTGGCCATAGCAACTCCACAGTGGTGAGGCCGTGTGGCAGATGGGGAACAGCGTGCGGCCGAACTCATCCAGCAGCGTGGCGGCCAGGTCGGAGCGGCCGGAGTCGACGAACTGCTGGGCGTCAAACTCACCGGCGAGCGGAATCGAGGCATCGACCTCGGCGCTGGTCTCCGGCAGACGCGCCGGCCGGACGTGACGGGAGACGCCCTGAGCGTCCCAGCCCCCGACGGCAGGGCGGACGAGCTTTTTCTCCCGGCCATTTTGCCGGTTGACGAGGAAGACGCCTTCCGGCCGTTCTTCAACAGCCGTCGTCTCCCGCTCGGCGCGCGGCGGGCAGACGGGCAGACATAGCCAGTCCTGTGGAGTTTTGGTGATGACGTCTCGTCGCCAGGAGAGCTGCTGCTCAAGATCGGGCGAAAACTGATACCACCAGGGGCAGAGGGTCAACTGGTCCCAGTGGTCACGAACGTAGATGCCCTCGTAACAGATGACGGCCGGGACCTCCGTGGTCCCCCCGGCCGAGAAAGCCCTCTCAATCTTCTCTCTGCCGGTCATGTGCGTATCCAGAGTTCGATATTGGTCGCTCTTCTGCGACGAGTTCACCACGACGCAGGCGCGCCGCCCGCAAACTGACCGGACACCATGGTGGCAGGAGCGGAACGGGCGCGCAGGTTCACGCCTATCTACCGTTCCCTGGTCTGCTCGAGGATCCAGTCGGCTATGATCTTCAAGGCCGTCGGAGAGATGGTTTCCTCGATCTTCGCGTACTCGGAGAGCGCCCCGGTCTGTGCCGTCTGAAACAGATGATTCAGCCCGGGCAACTCCTTGACGGTGTAGTGGTCATTGCCACCGACCTCGAGGGCCTCCTCGATGGCAGGCAGGTTCTCCTTGGGCGGCACCTGCAGGTCCAACTCGCCAATGACGGCAAGGACTGGGCAGTTGACCTCCATCAAGGTCGGTTTGGGATCGTAGGTGAGGAAGTGACGGAACCAGGGAGAGACCATCATCTTCAAATCGGCCTCTTGGGTTGAACCCAGTGAATCCAGGAGCTTCCTGTCCTCTTCGCTCAGTTCCGCCTCTGCATCCTTCTCGAGCTTGCGGAGCCCCCTCTCGGCGGCTGCGTTGTCCTTCTCCTCTTTCAGCAGCGCGAACTGGCGTTCTGCCAGGGCGCGCTGCCAGGCAAGCAGTTCATCGCTCGCACCAAGTGCTCTGATGATGGCGGCTCCCTGCAGGTACAGAAGTTCCTCCCCGGCCAGACCCGGCCCCGCCATCATGACAATGAAGGCGACATCCGGCGATTGGACGGCCGCCATCGGGGCAACCAGGCCTCCTTCACTGTGACCAATCAGGCCGATCTGCTCTGGATTGATCTCCTTGCGAGTTTGGAGATATTCCACGCCAGCCAGTGCGTCGCCTGCAAAATCTTCGCCTGTGGAGTTGAAGAAAGTCGCAGCCAGGTCTTTGTCCCTGATCCCCCGATCATCGACCCGAAGCACAGCGATTCCCTTGCGGGTGAGGTAGTCTGCCAGCACCAGGAAAGGCTTATGCCCCAGCAACGTCTCGTTGCGGTCCTGTGGGCCGGAACCGGTGATGAGCAGGACAGCCGGGAACGGGCCCTCCGAGGGCGGCCAGGTCAATGTCCCTGCGAGCTCAATCCCCGCCGTCGTGTTCTCATAAACAACTTCCTCTTCGTTGTAGGGATAGGGCTTCTTCGGCTCCTGAGGCCGACGAGGGAGTTCGGGTGCCTTCTCAACGCGCTTCAATAGAAGCGGCAGCGATACTCCGGGCTGCGTCCACGTCCCCTCGGCAGACGAACCGTCTGGTTTGACACTACCTTCAAAGACCCCCTGGATGAGCTTGGACTCAAGGCGCAACACGCCCTTCTCAAGAGTTACTGTGTCTACCGGTATGCCCGTGACCCCCTGGTCGGGGCTGTCCATGGTGGCCGCCAGCGTACCATCCGGCTTCGCGGAGATATGGAACACAAGCCTTAGCTCCATGGTCTTGACCTTCAGGGCTCCCTCCCAGATGCCTTGCACACCTTCAGAGTCTTCAGGGCTGGGAGCGCCCTTGTCACTACCGAGGACGAGCAAAGGCCCGAGACACGCCAGAACGACCACAATCCCTATCGTCACTGCAATGCTGCTTTTCAAGGTGACCTCCGTTCTCAACCTACAAGCGCTCCCCCGAACAGGAAAATCCCTACGACCGGGGATTCCCTGGATCGCCGCCCACGACCGCCGCGGACGCTCTCGACATTGCTATACGAACAACCTCAGCCAGCGCACCCCCAATTCTGCTGGCGGAGAACATCAGGCTCCCGTTCTCAGAACGGAGTGCTCATTCACTCTGGCGATCACCAGTTTGAGGTACGCCAATCTCCCGCCGAACGGTTCTTTGACCTCCACCTCGAATCCGTGCCGCTCAAGAACCCTCTTTGCCTTAGGCAGGAGGAACGTGAGTTTGTAGGCGATAAACGGCGGCCGGATGAGCAGATTGCGCAGGCGCATTGCTGCGTTGAATCCCCGGAACAGCCAGTACCTCCCCGACCACACGGACGGCATATGAGAGGTAACGAAGATGAACCGCCCCCCGGGTTTCAGCGCGCGGGCAACCTGAGCGACGAACCGTGGCTGGTCCTTCTCGAGGATGTGGGGGAACGCCCCCAAACTGACGGCAAGGTCGAGCTCGGCCTCGAACGGCATGTCCAGAGCGTCGCCCTGCACGAACTCCAGCGACGCTTCACCATCCGTGTCGGGCAGTCGCTGGCGAGCGACATCAAGCATGCCCTGACTCAGGTCGATGCCGACAACGCGGTCCCGACACAATGGGCGGAGCATCTGCATCCCGGCCCCCGTGCCACAGCAGATGTCGACGGCTGACCCGACCGATTGCAGGTCCCCGATATGCAGGGCCACGGCGCCAAGAATGAAGTCAGGGGTGCGGAAGGGTGAGTTGTCGAACTTGGGCGCGATCCGGTCGTAAGCCCTTTCGATGGGCGAGAGCGCTGCTCTCACAAGCTCAAAGAACGTCGGTCCTTGGGGATGGAACATCGACTGGGACTCCCCTTCGTCCTCTTGCTGCTTCTCAATGTCCATTGCTGAGCCGCGTCAGCGCAGCCGGGGCCAATTCACGCCGACCGAACCAGGCAGCGTCCGGCCTCACCAGGCCCACACCCGAGACAGGCTTCCGGACCATCACCCCGGGAAGTCCTGTACTCACCTGCGCGCATCATTCTTGACTTCCCGGCCTGGTGCCCTGGTCCTGGGTGACGTCCATTTCCTCCAGCCGCGCGTGCGCCTGTGCTTGCATTTCAGACTCAAACCAACCCACGATCTCCAGGTACAACTGAATCCAGTACTTCTGCCAATAGGTCCGCGGCGTGGAACGACCCATCCGCAGGACCCGAGGACCACCAGGCACTGGAAGAACAGGAAAGTCCACCCCCGCGATGTTCCTGGCTTCCTCCATCACTTCACCATATCTGCCGTCAGTGAACGTTGTGATGTGGTCGTAGCAGTCGCGGTGGGCCGTGACGTATGCGGCCATTCGCTCGGCAAGAATCGGTTTCACGCGAGCGTAGTGTTCTGAGCCGAAGTGCTTGACGCCTCCGCCACCCACGTTGGCCGGGTAGATGTCCTCGAACTCGTACGGCACCGGTCCCATGGTGCTGGCGAGCACAACGACGTGGACGGGGCAACTGAAGAAGTCATTGCTCGGGTCGTACCCGGTGGCGACGCTGATGGCCCGGCGCATGAAGGCCTGGGACGGCGAGGTGGAGAAGGGGCGCCTGACTGAGCACTGCAGGAACACCAGGCATCTCTTGTCCTCAGGCGGACGGTATTCGTTGATCACGTATTCGTGGAACGCGACCACCGGTGGGCTGTCGATGCCCGGCCGCTCGCCGGGGGTGTCGTCGGCCGCGCCGACGAGTTCGCGCAGTCGCTCCTTGGCTTCGGCTGTCCGCTGGTCGATCTCACTCTCCCACCGCGCCCGCCAGCGATACTGGGGCGCCTGCTGGTCGGGGCTCAACCTGCCTTCGACCACTTGGTGGCTGGCCACCAACTCTTCGAGGACGGGACGGAGGTGCTTCTCCTGGATGCCAGCCTGCGCAGCGATCTCCCCCCGACCGAGGGCCGATTCAGACTGAAGCAGCGCAGCGATCACACGGGCCCGGATCTCGTGCGGACTTGGGGTCTGCTTGGTCATCGTGTCCGCCCACGCAGCCGTCTACCGCTCCCTGATACCGTCACAGGCTAATCCGCTCCGTGCTCAGCCTTCTCGATGACACAGATGCGCTTCCCAGCGTTGTCGAGTGCCCAAAGGTGCTTGCCGTCCCAGGCCAGGCCCTCGCACCGGCCGTCGAACGGCTTCTCTCCCCATTCGAGGAGCCGTCCGTTGAGGTCGCTCTTGATGATGCCCGGGGCCCAGAAGTCGACGTGCCAGACGTCGCCGTCCGCAGCCGACAGGCACGCGGGGCCCGGCCCCGCCAGCGTCTGCCAGCGGCGCTTGCCCGGGTCGCCAAGGTCGATGATGCACGTGCTGCAATTGAACCCGTCCCCCACGACGATTGTGTCGTTAACTTCGGTGGCGCTGTGCACCCACTCCATGTTGTCCAGCGCAATCTCCTGCCGGACCTCGCCCGTGTCCGGATCAATCTGAAGCAGGCGCTTCGGTTCAGTCTGCGTGACCGCGAGTGCATCACCCCACCAGCCGATGCCGAACACCTTCTCCTGGGGCAGTACAACCGCCGTGAGCACGGTCCCATCCTCAGGAGAGACGGCCACGGCCTTGTGTGTCGCGCGATCGTAGACCCACAGTCGCTCGCCGTCCCAGGTCATGGTGAAGAGGTCGCCTTCGGGGGCGGGTATTGAGCGGACGACCTTCCAGTCGGGAGGCAGCGAGGGGAGGCCCCTCAGGTCGTCGACCAGACTGTGTGTTACGAGAGCACGGAACACGGGCAGGCTCCGGTCCCCCCAGCCACCGTCGGGTTGCTGACCACGAAGGATCATGGGGATCTGCTTCGCCACCAGCGCTGCTGCCTGGTTCGACTCGATCTGCCCCGCCGCGTCCGTGAAGCCCCACGGATCGTTGTAGGCGCAGCAGCCGGCGCCGTTCATCTCTTCAGTGACCCGCCGGATGCCGTCATTCAGAACCCCCACCACGTCAGGCACAATCTCCCGACCTGCCCACAGCGCGCTCCAGAACACCTCCGGGGTCCAGGGGCACCCCTCCCACGGGCTGTTCCACTGCTCCTGGTGCTCCACCAACTCCCGCAGCGAGTGCGGCACCTCGGGCTCATCCGACATTCCGAGCAGGCACAGCGCATGCAGGGCGTAGATGCTCAGGACGCCATTCTTCTCGTACCACTCATCGGCGTTCTGGCCGGCGCGCATCTGCCGGAGGATTGCATCGGCTGCGCGGGTGACCTCAGGTCGGTCCTTGTCGATGCCCAGGAGCAGGAGTTGCAGTAGTTCGTGACCGGTCTCTTTGGAGGTATCGCCGAAGGAGCCGTCATCCCGCTGCTCACCGAGGATCTTGCCGATCCGCTTCTGCACAATGGCCTCGTCGCCCGGATTCGGCTTCTGGAAGACGTGCCGACGGACCAAGGCGGCCTGCAGCGAGCCGCTCTTCTCGACAAACTCCATCGGATCGTATCGAAAGCCGTAGCGAGACACCTGCGCAGGCGTAGCCATGGTCTGCGTTCTCCCCTCGTTCTCCTGCGACGCGGCAGCGCCCGCCGCGCATATGACGGCAAGGGCGGCAAGCGTCAATGCAACCCTCGACGAACTTGACAGCATCACGCCGTGCTCCTTCTCCACGGTCCTCCTCGTTCGCGCTGCTGGCCGACCTCCTCCGACCGTCAGTGCCAATCGCCGATGCGGTTGCGGTGGGCCATGTAGTGGTTCTTCGACAGCGAGAGGATGTCGAAGACCGGGACCTGCCAATGCGACAGTCTCAGGAAGAGCCAGGTCAGCGGACAGTCCTTCTCCTCGATGGCCCGGTAGATTCGACGGAGGCCGTCCAGATCGGTATCGTCGCAGACGACGAACATGGCCTCCAGGTCTCCCTCATGGTTGGACCAGAGTATCCTGTCACCTTCGACCTTTTGGATGCACCCGTACGTGTCGCTGAGGCGTTCGTGCGCCTCCACGATGGCCCGAAACGGCGAGGCGTACAGGGCGGCCGGATCATCCCAGGCCTGGTCCCAGTTGATGTTGAGGAGGTCCTTGCGGACTTCCGGGTCCGGCGGTCGAGCTTCTCGCTTCGCAGTCTCGAACTGGTTGTTGTGCCGGATGTACCAGTCCGGCTGGAGGCTGAGCACGTCGTAGATCTTCTCGCAGCGAATGATGATGAAGGACAGAGGCGACTTGGTCTCGTGCAACAGGTCAAGGAAGCGCCGGATCCCTCGAACATCCCGTTGGTCAACGAGGAAGAACATGGCCTCGATCTTCTGGTCGCTGTTAAGCCAGAGAATCGCCTCGTCGACCGTCGCCTGCGTGCAGCCGTGACCCTCGGCTTGCGCGGCGAAGGCTGCGAGTCGCTGCTCAAGCGGCAGGTCGAAGATGCCCGCCCACATTGTCTCACCTTCCGGGGTGATGCCCGCCGCCGGGTACACGCCGCTCCCCCAGTTGAAGAAGTTCCGCATGTCGTCACGAATCCGGTCGGCCGCTCGGTACGGAAGCCCTGTTCTGCCTTGCTCCGCGCCTGCGGGCCACTGTGTCACCACCTCGACCCCTTCCGCCGCCAGGGCCTTCTCGATCTCGGCTATGGCAGCACGCTCCTTCGCCAGCATCTCGCGGACGGCCACGGCTCCAACGCTGCATCTGTCCCTGTTTGACAGCCATGCGCGCGCCGCCTTCTCGTCCCATTCCAAGAACATCGGGAAAGCAGCCTGAGCAATATCGACTTCCCCGCGATAGAGTTCGGCTGCAGCGTTCAGGTGCGACCGTGCCCTGGGCAGCGTGCCTGCAGCTCTCTCGCAGAACTCGGCCGCAGCGGAGCGCCCCTTGGCGATGAGCTGCACCCAGTAGCCGATATCCTCGACCTCATACCAGTTGTAGGCACCTTCCGGTCGCGGCCTGTTGGTGTCCGCAGGATAGTCGAGCGCCTCAAGTGCCTCAGCCAACTTCTCGTAGGCCTGCTCACCGAAGTAGAAGGTCACGCCTCCCCAATAGTCGATATGGTGCGGGGGCGCACGGAATAGGTTGATCGCTCTCCGCAGCGCCGCCTTGTAGACACGGTCCTGGGGAGGAGCGTCGCCCTTGGTGCCCAGTATGAAGGCCGGATTGGCCTCAAAGCCACCCACCGACCCGGGCACTGCCGTGCCTCTCATCCGGCCAGTCCAGAAGGTATAGCCGTCCTCGAGCTGCTCCACGGGCGCCCAACGGTAGGGCTCACCTATGCCGATGTGGCACATCTCGCGCTTGGCGCTGTCGTACCCAACGACAACGCTCCACGTCTCGCACGTGGCGTCAGCGCCGCCTCCGACCAAGACCGGCCGTCCCACGTCTATCTGGGCGAATATCTGGTCAAGGGTCTCGTTCGCAAGGGCGAGTTCCTTCTCCCTGCCCAGGCCGAGATGCCACGCCCTGTCAATGCCTCTCGGGTTGTTCTCGTTGGTCGTCACAAGCCATCGATGCTCGTATCCATACGCGTTGGCGACGTTCGCGAGCGTATCGGTCGGGATCATCAGGTGTGAAGAGCCGTGCCAGTTTGATCCGTAGCAGAAGTTGAAGGCGTCGCCGGACAAAGCCATCACCTCGTTCAGACTGGTCTTCTCGCCGCCATGGCGGAGCAGGATCGTGACGCCCTTGACGAGGAACTCCCCACCAGCCCCGACCACGCCCGTGGGCACGCCCTCGATCCAGACCTTGTCGCCTACACGTCGTACCTTGGCGAACACATGACTCTCCCCCTGTGGATGCTCAAGCTCTATCTCTGGTCTCTCCGCAGGAGATGGGCCGAGGCAACCAGTGGTCACGAGCATGGCCGCCAAGAACATACTCGACCTCACCATCATCCAAACAACGCTGCGTCGGGTCTTGTCCAAATGCATCACCGGATGCCTCCTCCTCTCCTGACCTGCCGACAATCTCCGACGTCAATCGGCGCCCCGCAGCGTCATCTCAGCAATGCCAGGGCCTTCTCGGTCTCGGCGATGGCGACTCGCCCATCGGCCACTTTCACTGCCCAGGGACTGGCTGGCGCAGCCCGTGCCAGGGCCTACCGGTATATCTTCACGTTGTCGATGCGGAAGGTGTCGCCTTCCGTCCCCTGCACCCAGATGTTGACGTTCTGCATGACGTCGTCGCCGATGGGGTCACCGGTGTAGGCCCGCCACGTGGCCACCTTGGACTCCACGTGGTGCCAGCGGCCAGGTTCCAGGTCCTGAAGACCGAAGCCGAAGTTCTCGTAGGCCTCCTCGGCGAACGTCCGGACGTTCACAGCAGTGGGTTGCTTGTCGAAGTAGATGTCCAGGCTCAACGTGAGCCGGTCATCGACGGTCAGAGCCAGTCCCCAGTATTCGGGGTTGAATCCCTCTTCCCGCACGGTGCCCTGAGCAGCGTACTTGCTTCCGCCTGCGCCGCCCTCGACGATGGTGACCGAGCTCCAACCACTCCCGCCGAGCCGTACGGGAAGCGTCCCGCTCTCGAAGTCCTCACTGAAGAGGATTCCCTGGGGATGGGGTCCAGCAGCGGCTTGGGCGCGCTCCTGCTCGCGGGCCAGGTCGGCGTCAAGGGCCTGCACGATCTTCCTGAGCGCGTCGACGCCCGCGACCTCGGCGTCCCTGGCCCTCTCGAGGTGCGGGATCATCTTCTCACTTAGTGCCTTCTCACGAGCCCTGACGGTCATCTGCTCCTCGTCCTCATCGGAGGTGGGCCCGTCGGGCATAGGGAACAGTTGGCTGACCTCGGCCAGTGAAGCAGCCACGACCTCGTAGTTCTCGATGGCCGGTCTGAACAGCGCGTCGTACTCCCCGTCGGTCCGGGTGTTCGCTTCCTTGAGGAACTCGACGGCGAAGCGGCGACACTCGGCCCAGATGTCGGCGTGATAGGCTAGTCCTATGCCGGAGACTTTGCCCTCCGACAGGCCTCGGATCCAGGTGTCGTAGGCCTCCGGTCCTCCCTGGTAGCCTTCCAGCGCCCATCGGTCGGACGAGTCAGCCCAGTCCACCGCGAACTTCAGGGCGTCCCGGACGGTCTTCGCATCGGAGGACGCCTCGGCCGGCCGGACCGAATACAGTTCAAGGAAGCCGATGGCCTTGGCCCCGAAGTGGCTCCAGTCCTTGGGAACCTCCAGGTCGCGGATCGTGGAGTAGAGGTACCCGTCCTGGTCATAGCCCTTGACCAGGACCCACTCCCAGTGCCATCCGTAGCAGGGATATCCCTGGTCGATGGACTCTCGGACGTGACCCCAGGCCCTCTCCAGCAACTCCGGGGTGGCCTTGGGACCGGCAACACCCTCGATGCGTAAGGGCAGGTTCCGTGACAGGCGATGCAGTGGTCCTTGGTTCCAGCAGTGAGGGCCGCTTGGACACAGGTCCTCCGTCAGGCACATGACGAAAGCGTGGCCTGTGCCTCCATACAGCCATCCAGGAGTGATATCAATCCCCAGGTACTTTGCACAGGCCTCCAAGCAGCCCAGGAGCGTCGTCCCCCTGCTCCCGTACTGCAGCTCTTCGAGGACCTTGCCTTGTGTCCCTGTGGCCAAGTTCGCTTCAGTCTTGGTGGCACCGTCAGGAGCGGTGCTCCCTGGTGCAGCGGCCGTGATGACTACCTCCACCCCCTCAGCCGCCAGTGCCTTCTTGATTTCGGCTATGGCGGAGGCTTCCTTCTCTCGCGCTTGGGCCAGAATCTCGCGCTCCCGCTGCTGTACCTCGGGGGTCCAGTCTTCCACTGAATTCAGGAAAGCGTCCCTGTTTGCGAGAGCGGAAGCCAGGAGTTGGGCTTCCTCGTGGTACAGTTCGGCGGCTCGGAGGAGCGCTCGGGCGGCATCACCGTCGAGCAGCGGTGCAGACTCCCTGAGGAAACTGACCGCGTTGCGGCGGGCATCATGCAGACTGACGAAGTTCCACCAACTGACGAAGCACAGCTTCCCTTTCTGCTCGTCGGAGAGTATGGTCACCGTGCCGAGGTCTTTCTTCCAGGCCGTCAAGGCGTCCTCTCCGTAGCAGTACCAGGAACCGTCGTCGTTGGCCGCGCGGCCGCGGTGCCAGTTCCTGACGGCGCTCTCTAAGGCTGTCACGAGCGCCTCCCGGCGAGGCAACGGGTCGCCATGTTCCGTCAGAAAGAGCAGCATGGCGCCCAGCTTGGCCGTGGGGAGTTCCAGGGGCGTCTCGCCGGTGAAGTAGTCGCGGAGCAGCACCGTCTCTCCGCCGCCCTCGTAACCATAGATCACGGCCATGTTGAGCCGAGGCTCGTAGGCCAGGACGGGACGGCCGCTGTCGATGGCGACCACGATGTCCGGGGCAAACTGCTCCATGTGGGGTTCCTTCTCCCCCAGCAGAACCACACCGCGGAAGCGCCAGCCCGTAGCCTGCTCGGTGGCGGCTATGGGCTCGGGGAACTCCCCGACCGGGCTCGACGGGCACCAGGCCGTTCCCGTGTCGTTCTGGTACCACCGGACCCGAAACGCCAAGCCGGAGAAGCCCATGATTTCGGAGTATGAGTAGGGGTGCTCCGTCACCTCCAAGGCTGCGGCGAGCGCACCAGCGTATGTGCATTGCCCGTCCTTCTCCCAACTGAGCGTCGGCACACCATCAATCCAGACCTTACCGCCTTCACGTTTCACGCTGGTTGCCATACGAGTCTTCCCCTGTGGCTTTTCAAGCTCCACCTCTGGTCTCTCCGCAGGAGATGGGCCGAGGCAACCAGTGGTCACGAGCATGGCCGCCAAGAACATACTCGACCTCACCATCATCCAAACAACGCTGCGTCGGGTCTTGTCCAAATGCATCACCGGATGCCTCCTCCTCTCCTGACCTGCCACCCATCTTTGGAATTCATCAGCAGCCCACGGCGTCATTCCAATAAAGCCAGCGCCTTCTCCATCTCGTCCGCCGCGGCAGCGAGTTCGGCCTTGAGGGGCTTGAGGACGTTCTCGGCGTGGGCCTTCTGCTGAGCGAGGTCACCCATGAACTCGGAGTAGCTCTGGCCTTCCTCCCCCGTCACTGCCGGCCGGAGAAGGTTGGCGATGCGGTCGTAATGGCCGGCCGCCGCCTCCAGATGAGGTCGAGCGCCTGCAGCGAAGGTAGGAGCCTGCTTCCGAAGATACGCCGCGGCCACCTCAGCGCCATGTAGCGTGTGGTAGGCTGTCAGGTGGGCGTTGCCTTCGCTTGAGCCCGGGTCGTCCTCCTGATAGACAGGCTTCTCCATCTGGGCAATCCAGAGGTCCATGGCAGGCAAGCCCCACACGACTGCACCGGGAACGGCCGGGCCGCCGATGGCCGGCAGTCCACAGGCAAGGGACTCGGGCAGAAAGGGGTCATCGTCGGCACGGATTCGACTGACGGCTCGGCGCAGCATGAGGACGTCGGCCTCATGCTCACTAAGCGTCGGCTCTGTAGGGATGAGCGCCCAGAAGGAACAGGCGTGGTCGAAGGTATTGTCCTTCAGGCCGTTGGGGGTGGCGCCTATCATCGTGCCATCGTCCTGGACCTCCCGGACGATGCCCCACAGCCAGAACTCCCTCGACCAGCCCGAGTCAGTGATGACCACCTCGCCTCTTTCGAGAGCGGGACGGACAGCGGCAGCGGCCCGGCGCAGGCGCTCCGCGCCTGGGATGGACCGATCACCGTAACGCCGGGAGGTAAAACCACCTATGGGACGGACGGCCAGCCCGAGGCGCGCGGCCACCAGGTCCAGGCACTGCCCTCGCCCCCGGAACCGCCAGGTGCTCCTGCACTCTTCGTCGGGCCGGACGTCGGGCGCGAAAGCGTTGGTGGAGAGCGCGTAGACGGTCTCGTAGTCCACGTCCTTACCGAAGAGCCTAGCTGCGGCTTGCATGGTGAGCGAGAAGGAGTCATCTGGATGGTGATCGGACTGGTGTAATGTAAGTTTCGAGTAGTCGGGCTTGGGCCGCACGGTCGGCTCCTTTCCCGCTACGTTTCTGTACAGCCGGTTGGGACCCTTGTTGCCGATGGCCAGATCCAGATAGCCGTCGCCATCGTAGTCGGCCCAGGCGACACTGATGCTGTTCTCCCATTCCTCGCTCGACCAGGCAAGGACCAGATGGCCGCCAGTGTTCTCGTACACTCGGTTGGGCTGTCCCTCGTTGCCGACGGCGAGGTCCAGGTCGCCGTCGTTATCCCAATCGCCCCAGGCAACGGCACGGGTGTTGTCCTTCTCGACCGAACTCCAGGCAAGGACAAGGTCGCCGCCCGTGTTCTCGTACACTCGGTTGGGCTCGCCCTCGTTCCCCACGGCCAGGTCCAGATCACCGTCGTTGTCCCAGTCCCCCCAGGCGACGCTCAGGCTGTTGTCCGTTTCCTGTGAGGACCATGCCAACACCAGGCCCCCGCCGGTGCTCTCGTAGACGCGGTTCGGCTCGTGGCTGAAGTTGGCGAAGGCCAGGTCGGGGTCCCCGTCACCGTCCCAGTCGGCCCAGGCCAGACCTTCGCTTCGGTCGCTTTCCTCCGACGTCCAGGCCAGTACCAGATCGCCACCGACGTTCTCGTAGAGCCGGTTGGGGTGCTCGGCGTTGGCCACGGCCAGGTCCGGGTCTCCGTCGTTGTCCCAATCTCCCCAGGCTACACCGATGGTCTTGTCAGCTTCGTGGGATGTCCAGGTCAGGGTCAGTGAGCCCCCGTCGCTGGCATAGACCTGGTTGGGCGTGCCAAAGTCGTTTCCCACGGCCAAATCCAGGTCGCCGTCGCCGTCCCAGTCGGCCCAGGAGAGTCCGTCCGATTCGGTGGTCTCCTCGTCGGGAGCAGTCCAGGCCAGCACCAGCGTACCACTGTCGTTGCGATAGAGCTGGTTATGTCCCGGGCCCCACTTGTTGCCCACGGTCAGGTCGGGGTCGCCGTCGTCGTCGTAGTCGGCCCAGGCCAGGCAGTAGGTACCGTTGGTCTCTTCGGACGTCCAGACCAACTGAAGTGTCCTTGTCGGCTCGACACATCCGGCAGCTACCAAAGCCACCGTCAAGACGATCATCCGCGCTGACGTCGTCCACCTGGAGCCCTTCGACGTGGTAGCTAAACGCATCAGCAATGCCCCTTCTCTGCCGGGCTACAGGCACGATTGGGTGTGGCTCATCGCCACAGAGCCAGGGCCTTCTCGATCTCGGCCGCGGTGCAGCCGAACCCCGACGGCTGGCTCAGTATCCCACTCCCCTCCCGTGGTGGCTGAGGTAGTTGTGGAGGCAGCGGACGAGCCATTCCTTCTCGTTGTA
>CBDVDV010000036.1:0-24104 GCA_965372835.1 uncultured bacterium
CCCCTGGCCAGGATGTGGGTCAACGGCGATTATCGGAATGGTATCTCGGTCCTCGACCGGATAGCAGCACGAGCCTTAGAGTGCCAGAAAATCGCCAATGCCATGGACGTCTGGCTCACGAAACAACTGGTGCCCGGTGAGCCTGTCTACGCGGACAACGTCATTCCGCAGTCGGCCACGGGCATCGGTCTCACCGAGGCCCCGCGGGGCGCCCTGGGTCACTGGATAGAGATCAGCGACCAGAAGATCGAGCGATACCAGGTGGTCTCACCCACCAACTGGAATGCGTCACCTCGGGACGACTTCGACCAGATGGGTCCCATTGAGCAGGCCCTGATTGGCACCCCGGTGGCGGACCAGGAGCAGCCGATCGAGGTGCTGAGGGTGATCCACTCGTTCGACCCGTGCCTGGCCTGCTCGGTGCACATGGTCCGACCGGGCGGCGCCGCAACGCGCGTCGTGGTGAACCCGTAGGGGAAGACTGGTTGTCAAGGGCGGCAAAGGCTCCTTGTGACGTGCCGCTCGGCGCCAACGCGCCGAGCGACGATGCCCAGCGTGCGCCCATACTCATCCTGGGCATCGGCAACATCCTCCTGCGTGACGAAGGCGTGGGCGTGCGGGTGGTTGAGGCCCTGCGAGGGCGCACGCTTCCCGACACCGTGGAGTTGGTGGACGGAGGGACGGGGGGGGCCGACCTGCTCGAGGTGGTCGCCGACCGCCGCGTCGTCATCGTGGTCGATGCCGCGCACGCCGACGCCCGTCCGGGCACCGTCTTTCGATGCACCGCCGAGGAGCTCGTGCAGCATCGTGGAGTCCAGATCTCTGCACACGACATCGGCCTGCTCGAAACGCTGCGGATGGCCAGGCACCTGGGCTGCGCTCCCCAGAACGTGGTCGTCTTCGGCATCACGCCCAAGGAGTTGACCTGCGGCTTGGAACTGTCCCAGGAAGTGGCCGAGACGGTGCCGAAAGTCGTCGAACTCGTGCTGTCCGAGCTGCAGACCTGTAGTGCACGCACAGCCTAAGACATAGGTGGCACATCGGCGGGGCGCCGGCCCAGAGGTCCTGTCATTAGCCTCTGCCAGGAATGGGCGAACCCAGCCGCCGTCAGAGTGTTTTCAGCTACGTGCGCTGGCGGCGGCCGCTTTTCCCCCTGGAGGACGTTCCTGGGTAGATGAACTGGGGTTTCCGAACGGACTGGACCAGGCGTCGGGTCCCGAGTACTTCACGGTAGCGGCAGACCGCCCATGCTCCTCGGCGGTCACAGGGCGTCCATTTGGGTCACGCGCAGCACTTCCTCAGCGGAGGTAGTGCCGGCGATGACCTTTTGGGCGCCGTCCATCCGCAGCGTCCGCAGCCCGCGTTCGATGGCTGATCTTTTGATCTCGCTGGCGTTTCGCCGCTCCATAATCTGGGCCCGGGTCTCTTCGTCGAGGACGAAGGTCTCATAGATGCCGGTGCGGTCGAAATAGCCGGTGTCCAGGCACTCGCTGCACCCCCGGCCCCGGAAGAGCGCACCGTCGGTGAGCGCCTCGCGGGAGACGCCCAGTTCCCTGAGCGATTCCTCCTCCGCCACGTAGGGCTCTTTGCAGGCCGGGCAGATGAGCCGCACCAGCCGTTGGGCGATCACCGCGATCATGGCCGAGGACACGAGATAGGGCTCGATGCCGATGTCCAGCAGTCGGGTCAGGGCCCCGGCCGAGTCGTTGGTGTGGAGAGTGCTGAAGACCAGGTGCCCGGTCAGGGCCGACTGGATGGCGATGCGGGCCGTCTCCAGGTCGCGCACCTCGCCCACCATGATGATGTCCGGGTCCTGCCTCAGTATCGAACGTAGCCCGGAGGCGAAAGTCAGTCCCTTCTGGTCGGCCACCTGAATCTGACTGATGTTGCGCAGGCGGTACTCTATGGGGTCCTCGATGGTGATGATGTTCTTCTCGGCGGAGTTGATGCGGTTGAGGATACCATACAGGGTGGTGGTCTTGCCGCTGCCGGTGGGGCCGGTGACGAAAATGACCCCGTGGCTGTACTGGATGACGGTCTTGACCTTTTCCAGGTCGTCGGCAAGGAGTCCCACGTCTTCCAGCCCCAGCACCCGCAGCCCCTTGTCCAGGAGCCGAAGGACGATCCGTTCGCCGAAGCCGGTGGGCACGCAGGAGATGCGCAGGTCGACCTCGCGGTCGCGGATGGTCATGCTGGTGCGGCCGTCCTGGGGGAGACGTTTCTCGGCAATGTCCATGTAGCCCATCACCTTGATGCGGGAGGCCACCGACTCCTGCAACGCCTTGGGGAAGGTGAAGCGGTCGTAGAGGATGCCGTCGATGCGGAAGCGCACCAGACAATCGTCCTCGCGGGGCTGCACGTGCACGTCGCTGGCCCGCACCTGGAAGGCCTCATACAGGATTTGGCGGACCAGCCGAATGACGGGAGCCTTGTCGCCGATGTCCAGCAGGTCCTCCGAGCCCACCGGGTGGTCGACGGTGATCTGGGTCCCGTCTTCGGAGAGTTCCTCCATCACGTTGTCCACGATGCCGCCCAGCCGGGACTTGTCTTCGTAGGCCCGGTCGATGAGGGAGAGTATCTGGATGGTGGGGGCGAGCACCGGTTCCACCTCCACCCCCAGGATCATGGCCAGGTCGTCCAGGGGATGGAGGTCCAGGGGTGAGGAGGTGGCCACCTCCACCACACCGTCGTGGCGGTCCACCTCCACCACGTTGTAGCGACGGGCAAAGTGCAGGGGCACCTTCTCCACGAACTCAGCCGGCACGGTGATTCCGGCCAGGCTCTCCCGGACCGGGATTTCCAGGACCTCCCCGAAGCCCTCGAGGAGCTCGACTTCGGTGAGCAGTTCCTTTTCCAAGAGCGCGCGGTTCAGGGGCTTACCCGTGTCCTGGGCCGACTGGAGGACGTCGTCAAACTGGGCTTCGCTCAGGAGCCCTCGGCCCACCAAGATTTCCCGGAGACCCGCGGCCAACATCATGGCTCTATTTCCGGCCGGAAGGCTGGGCTTTCGTAGACGTCCTGGTCGAGGGGGAGTTGCTCATCCCGGTCGCGCAGGAGGTTCTGCTGCTTGAGGAGCATCTGCGAGGCCTCGACGGCCAGGGCCTTGAGGTCGGAGAAGTCCTCGTCGCGGGCGATTCGCGCCTTGATAAAGACATAGAGGGTGATCTCCGACTCCACGTTAATGTCCCGTCGGAACAAGAATCCCAGCAAGGGAATGTCGCCCAGGAGGGGCACCTTCCGCTCGGTAATGGTTTCCCGCGTGCGGTTCAGGCCGCCGAGCAGCACCGTACAGTTATCGGGAACGGTCACCTTGGACCGGACATAATCAAGCGTTTTGGGCGGAGGCGCGCCGGTGCCCTGGAACGCTGAAAGTTCAACGTAGATTTCCAGTTGCAGGTAGTCGGCCTCGCTGATGTGAGGGGTGATCTGGAGCGTGGTGCCGGCCTCGGCGTAGCCACCAAAGCTGACGGTGGTGGTGTCGGCGCCCAGCTCGCCGATAACCGCGTACGGCTCCATCCTCTGGCTGACGAACTCGGCCGGCTCATTGTCGTTGACCAGCGTTCGCGGACGGGACACAATCCGTCCGTCAACCTTCTCCTGTAACAGGTTGATGATGGCGGTCACGTCCCCGTCCAGGATCAGGAAGCCTGTCAAGCCCCCAGCGGTGGTGATGCCCACCGTCCCTTCCGTGAAGTCGATGGCCGAGAAGCCGAAGCTGGTCGCCCCACCGACCCGGGTGCCGCTCAGAGGCTGCAAGTGGGCGAGTTCCACGCCAATGTCGAGGGTCTTGGAGGCGTCCACCTCCACGATCAGGGCCTCGATCATCACCTGAGGCCGACGGATGTCGAGACTCTCGACGATGGCGGCCAGCACTTCCTGCTCGTCAGGGGGGCCGACGAGAATGATCGAGTTGGTGTGTTTGTGGGCGATAGCGGTGACGTGGGTGCCGGCAATGGGCGTTGCCCCGATAGGGGTCGTCGTGCTCGTGCTGGCGGCCGGGCCCGGTGTCCCCGGCGCCGCCAGCGTCGGGGCCGGGGTTGTGAGTTGGCCCGTCAACGGCGCCTTCTCTTGCCCGGCCATGACTTCTTTCAGGGTCTCCAGCATCTCCTCGGCGTTGGAGTTCTTCAGTCTGATGATGCGGTAGGGTCGCTCCGCCTCGGGCGCTTCCACGTCCAGGTCGGCGATCAGGGCGTGGACGGCGTCCAGGTCCTCCGCCAGCGCCACCACAATAAGGGTATTGAGCCGGGGGTCGTAGTCCACCAGCGGCGCGACGCGTGCCTGAAGGCCAGCCTGGGTGTAGCGGGCCTGCATGTAGTTGAGGATTTTGGGTGCGTATTCCTCGGCGCGGATGAACTGGAGGGGGATAAGATCCAACTCGGCCGAGGGCGCCTCCCGGTCCAGGGCCTGGACCAGTTTCACGATGTGTCTGACGTTGGGCGCGTAGTCAGTAACAATGAGGAGCCGGCGCTCGGGCATGGCGATGATGTTGGACGGCATAGCAGTTGGCCGGCGCACAGCCAGCGGTCGTGCGAGCCTCCCCGGCACGGTCGGCCGCAGGAGCCGCGCAGCCGGCCGGGCGGCGGCTCCTGAAAGTATGGGTTGCAGAGCGTTGAGCACGCTGGTCGGGTCGGCGTACTTCACCTCAATGACCTGAGTCACGATGACGTCTTCGTCCGGGAGTTTGCCGGCTTCGTCGGGGCCGAAAAACAGGGTGGGCTTGGTCGCGGCCACCGCCGCGGGTACCACCTTCACAAAGCCTTGCGGGGAGGGCACCAGGGTCCAGCCCTTGAGCTCCAATGCCGATTCCAGGATGCTGTAGAGCGCCCCGACCGGCACTTCCTCTGGCGCCCGAAGGATCACGGTGCCCACCAGCGTCTCGTCGTAGATGAAGTTCTTACCCGTGCGCTCGGCCACGTAGTCCACGAAGAGGCGCAGTTCGACCGGATCGCCGAAGCTCAGGAGCACCGTGGGCTCCTCCGCCTGGGCCACGGCTTCCGCCGCGGTGGTTGCGAGCGACGCCGTTCTCAGGGTCCTGGGCTCAGGGCGGCCCTCTGGCGGGACAGACGGCTGGCCGCTGGCATGCTCAAGACAGACCGCCAACAACAGCAGGATTGCGAGACTCCGAGTGAGGAGGTACAGGCGACTGCTCCCCGCGTTCATGTTTTCTCCCCGGGAATGTACCCGCTCTGAGACTGCCCAAGCACCTTCATGGGGCAAGGTCACCCGCACCGATAGTGTATCGCGCACCACGTCCTTTGTCAAGTGTCAAGTACCGGTACGGGATACCCTTTGACTTCACACGCAGACTGTCGTTTAATTCAATTGAGATTGGAACTGTGCGAAGGAGTGATGCGTGAGAACGGAGGCCCTGCGAAGACCGGTCTGGATCGTCGGCGCATGTCTCTGTGCCGCGGCCGCGGCGGTGGCGGTCCTCCTGTTCGCAACCGACTGGGCGCGTGTTGAGGAGCCGGCCTGGTTGGCTGAGGCCCAGGTCGGATCGGCGGCCGCGCCCGAGGCGGCCCCCCGGCGACCGGCTGACTTCAGTGTGATCTGGCGGCGAATGGAACCGACGCCCAACGCCATGCCGGCGCTTACCGCCTCACAGCCTCAACTCCAGAGCCAAGGCGCCTTCGAAGTCGTGGCCACCTTCTGCGAGGATGAGGCCGAGTTCTCCTATGCTGTGCTCCGCGATCGAGCCAAAAAGCAGTGCCTGGTCGGGGTGGGTGACACTGTCGACGGGATGAAGGTCCTGAACGTGACCCCGAACGGGGTGCTCGTGAGCCGGGGCGGTTTCCACATCTTCCTCAAGACCGTTACCCCGGAGGGGGCCGCGGCGCAGGTGGCGGCCCTGGGCATCCGTCGCCGTCCACCACTCTTCACCCTCCTGCCGGAGCACCCGTCAGCCTCCGGGAACGAGGACGAATTCGATTGGGCGGACCCGTTCATGATGACGTCGGAGCAGCTGCAGGCGTACGTGGCCAATCTGTCCACGCTGCTGGCCCAGGTGCAAGTGACCACACATTATGACCAGGAGGGAAAGGCGGACGGCCTGCAGATCGTGGGACTGCAGCCCCAGTCGGTGGCGGCGCAGCGCGGCCTCCAGCAGGGGGATATCGTCAAGATGGTGTACGACCTGCCCCTGACCGACCTCCGGCAGGTCCCTCCCCTTGCCTACCAAATCCTGGAAGAGGATCCCGCCTTCGTCGTGGTGCTCATCGAGCGTGACGGCGAGGAGCAGGAGTTGATCTACGATCTGCGCGGAGCATCGGTCGGAGCCGCGGCTGCTGGTAGACTGCGGCCGTGGAGCGCTGCCCTTGGACGTCGCTCAGGGTGGTGAGCCTGTCGAAGCACTCAGGGTGACAACCAGCAGTACCCGTGCCTCCCAGCCCTCGTCGTCGGTCAGGGGATTCAGCACGATCTCACGAATCTCCAGGGCCGGAAACTGTTTTTCCGCTGCCGCCAGGAACTGCACCAGCCCCCGGACGCTCACCGGACTGAGTTCCACGCTGGTCTCCTGCTCGAGCAAACCGGGCCGGGCGGGGACTGGCTTGGGGTTTCTGGGGTCGATTCTGAGAGCGGCTTGCTTGGAGATGCCCGCCCGCCCGGCCGCCGACTCCAGGAACGGGATCAGTTCCGGCCCCGGGGAGCCGTCGGCCGGCCTGCTGGTGTCGCCCACTTGGGCCCGCAGGGCGAGGAGCCGCTCCACCTGTTCGCGCACGCGGGGAACGTCCTCCTGTCGGCCGAGGACATCCGCCCGCTCCCGACGCAGCCGTCCCCAGGAAAGACCCGCCCACAGCGATGAGACCGCCGCCAACCCCAACAGCACCAGGAACCAGGTCGACTGCTTCGGCAGCCGCCAACCCTCAGCCGTCATAGGGGGCCCCCCTCGGCGGGCACGGCTTCCAGCTCGAAGCGCGACTTGCCCCCTTCGTATTTCAGGTTCTTGGGGGAAGCCACGAAGTTAGTCTTCTCGGTGACCGCTGTACCGATGGCGGTGGCAGCCGTGTGTGAGTCGGTGACCATGTCAATCCGCGCCCGCCCAGGCGTTATGTTCACCGAACGTACGGTGACGGTGATACCCGGGGGGATGGCGTCGAGAATGGCCCGCAACGTCTGCAGGGCGGAAGTCCGCTTCCCGCTCGGCCCTGAGGAAGCCAGCGCCCGGAGTCTCATCAGTTCCCCGTGCATCCAGGGGTAGAGGTCGCTGGGCCGAGGCTCCCCGGGGGAGAGCGATTCCCAGATGGCCTGTTCGTGCGCCGTGAGTCGGCGGTCCAGGCGGGACAGGCCCCCCAGTCGGACCCCGAACCCGATGCCACATACCACCGCCAGGGCCGTCCATCCGGCCAGGATGAAGGACAGGGGTCGGCGCCATTTCTCCAACTTCGGTCGATAGCGAAACTCCCCTCTCCTCAAATTGATGGGGAACGTCGGCGCTCCCAGGAGCGACAGCGCCAGCCCGAGGGCCACCAGGCCGTTCCGCTCCAGGCCGGCGGGGACCTCCCCCTTGAGTGTGGCGGCAGGGGCCAGGCGCAGGGGTTCGACCTCACGCTCAAGGGAGGCCCCCAGGGACTCCACTACCGCCTCGGTGGCGTTACCACCCAGGACCAATACCCGGCTGGCGCCGGCCGACTCAGGCAGGGCCGCCAGGAGCCGGCGGAGTTCGCGGGAGATCTTCTCCACGTATCGCGAGACGTCACTCGGCGCGGCCGAGGTCAGGTCGGCACCGACCCGGAGCACCCGCATGTAGGTGGGCCTGGCGTCCTCCAGATAGATGACCGTGGTCGAGGCCGCCCCCAGGTCCAGCAGCAGGGCCGGCTCTTCGGGGAGCGACCCCGTCCCCCGGAGCGCTTCCAACAGGGCCGTCGGTTCGACGCCCACCACGTAAGGGTCCACCCCGGCTGTCTCCAGCACGGCCTGCAGCTCCCTGAGGGTCGTCTTGCAGACGGCGAAGACCAATGCCCGGGTGCCCTCGGCGCTTGTTTCCAGAGGGAGAAAATCGAGCACCGCCTCCTCCAGCGGGAAGGGGAGATAGTTCTCCGCCTCGAAGCGGACCACCCGGGCCAGCTGCTCCGGATCGGTGAACGGGACGCTGAGTTCCCGAAGTGTCGTTTCCCGAGCCTGCACGGCGACCGCTGCCTGCTCACCTTTCCAGCCCACTTGTGTCACCAGGTCCCGAATCCAGGAACTGCCGCGCTCGGGCGCCTCGCCCTCGGCCGGCACCCCCTGCTGAGCAAAGCCGGTCACGGTGAGACCCTTGGCTGTTTTCTCCACGAGCACCGCCTTGGCGAATCGCGTTCCCAGGTCGATCCCTAAGGCCTTGGCCACTCGTTCCTCCTCTCTACCGCAGGCGCCGGCACAGGAGTACCGATGCCTGTGTTGTCGGGCTGGCCTGAAGCACGGTCTGGCTCACGCTGCTCAGGTCGGCGGTCCGGCAGGTGATGATCAACTGATAGGTATCGCTTTCGGTGGTGAGGCGCCTCTGCAGGCGTTGGCGCTGGGGCCCCGGAAGTTGGAGGAAGCCGTCGACCTCCTGGAGTGATTCGAAAGGCTGCGTCGACCGCTGGCCCATGATGCTGTCGACCATCTCGGGCCGGACCTCGGCCAGCACCGCTTCAAGCACTTTTCGCGGCGCCGTGTTGATGTTCACCGCACCGTCCCCCCAGCAGGTCACGTACCGGCGCAGGGCATCGTCATCCCGGCCCGCGAGCCCCGAGGAGCCGAAGAGCAGTTCGTCCGTGACCCCTTCCACCAGACGCAGTTCGTCCAGAATCGTGAGACCTCGCCTTTCCTCCGGGTTTTCCTCATCTGACTCCTCGGTCCCCTCGGCCAGGAACTCGGCGATGCGACCGGCGAGCACGCTATCCTCACCCAGCACGTCGAAAAGCGCAAGGAGTTCCTCACGGGCCGTCTCGGCCCCACTCGGATTCGCATCGGCCAGTAGGTTCAGGTTCAACTTGGCGTTCTCGTCTTCGACAGTCACCGTGACCAGGGCCTCACCCAGGGTCAGGTCGACCACGCCTTGCTCCAGCAAGGTGGCAACTCTCTCCTTAACGAACTCCTCGTCCGAAAGCAGATCACCCAGCGCGCGCAGTACGCCGTCAGCCGCGGCGAGCCCCTGAAGGTCTCGGGAGTAGTTTCGCGCGCCCTTGAGCGACAGCCACCCATAGATGGCCAGTTCCGCCACCACCACCTCCAGCAGAACCACCAGCAAGAGCACCACCAGAAGCGCAATCCCGCGCCTTTTTCGCCCGGTCCTGCGCAGGGCTGGACGCCAAGAGTTCCTGCGGCCGCTCACTGAGCATCTCCCCCGCCCCTCGGCACTCCCCCAGCCGGTATCCACACCACCAGTTCGTAGGTCTGCGGCTCCCGGCCCTGGGCGGTCGGCGGCTCGAGCCTGATACGCACTGCAGTGGGCGTCCCGGAACCAGCCGGCCAGGTTTGCGTCCATTCGACCCCGGTAAAGAACTCGACCTCAAAGCAGCCGAGGCCGCGGAACACCGGCTCGTACGCCTTCTCTTCCAGCGGCTCGCGCCGCCAGGGGACCTGCGAGCGAAAGAGGTCCAAGCGTCTGCCGTCTTCCGCGTTCGGCCGGACCTTGTAGGCTACCTGCCAGAGGCCGCTTCCCCTGCGGTGCTGCCTGGGGTCAGAGACAGTGACGAAGGTCAGGAGGTCCGCTCCCCGGGCCCGCTCTTCCGCCGGGGCGCCGTGGAAGGTTCCCTCGGCGAGTTCGGCCGCCGGCACCCCGCGCAGGTCCTCGCGCAGGAGCCACTGAAGCGAGTGGGCCGAGGCCACCGGCTCGCCCACCGCCCGCAGCCGGTCACTGGCCGAGAGTGTCGAAAGCAGGACCATGTGAGCCGTCAGCAGCACCGCCGACACGATGGCCAAGGCCAGGAGCACTTCCAGGAGTGTGAAGCCCCGAGGTCTCCTCACGGCCTACTTCTCCTCACGCACCAGGAGCGTCTCGACGGCCAGCACGGCCCTCTCCTCCGCTTCTTCCCCATTGGCGGGATAGCGAACTTCAATCCGCACTTTGCGGACCCGCCCCAGGGGCTCCACCGTCGCGCTGGACAGGACAAGGCGGTAGGAGAAGCCGGGATGGCCTACCACCTCGCGCTCGGCGGTGTCCCCATCTGGGGGCGCGAGGGCCACTTCCGCCAGGAGGCTACCGATGAGCATCGCGGCGATTCTCTCGTTCCGCGCCCGGAGCGTATTGCGGACGGCGTTGGCCCTGACCGTGAGCAACCCGGCCACGGCCCCGGCCAGGATGGCCAGGGCGAGCAACGCCTCGATGAGGGTGAACCCTCTACTGGCCCGGCGCATCCTCCGCCTCCTTGTAGAAGTCGTAGAGGTTCACCTGGACCCCCAGGGGCAGCACCTCCACGGTAAAGAAGTTCCCGCCCGCATCGGTCAGGTGAATGAGGTGACCCTCACAGCCACCGAGAAAGGAAAAGCGCACGGTCACCATCCCCGACCGGTTCACCTCGCCCCGCAGGAAGGTGCAGTCGGCGAAGCGAACCCCCTCCGGGAGTGTCTGCGGACGCAAAGACCCACGGTCCCGTTCGCTGAGTCCAGGGGTGGTGTCGGCCTCACCGACGACGACCCGGTACGTGGCGGCCCCCAGGTCGTAGCGAACCTCCACGGGCTGGGCCCGCGCGATGCTCTCGCTGCGGGCCCAGATGACGGTGGAGGCAATGTCGCGAGCGGCGGAGCGCAGACGGTAGGATGGCAGCGCCAGGTCCATGCGGGCCACCACCAGCGAAGCCATCAGCCCGAAGACGGCCAGCACCAGGAGTATCTCGATCAGGGTGAAGCCCCTGGTGCTCTTGATCACCCCGCGGTCAGTTGGTGATGTCGGCATTTTCCGCTTCGCCTCCCGGTCGGCCGTCCGCTCCGTAGGAGGTGATGTCGTAGGCGCCGCGCGTCCCCGGGTGGATGTAGATGAACTCGTTCCCCCAGGCGTCGCCCGGCAGCTCTTTCAGGTAGCCGTTGGGAGGCCAGGTCTTGACGTTGGCCGGGCGGACCACCAGGTCCTCCAGGCGCGAGGGGTAGAAGCCGTTGTCGATCTTGAACATGTCGACGGCGTTCTCCAGCTCGCGGATCTGCAGCCGGGTGGTCTTGATGCGGGCCTCGTCCATCCGGTGCATGATCTGGGGCACCACCAGCGCGGCGATGAGCCCGATAATGGCGATGACCACCATCATCTCCAACAGGGTGAAGCCACCTCGACGGCGTCGTCGTTTCCCAAGCACGCTCATGTGACGTCCTCCAGTGTCTCCCCCCCGGAACGCATCTTCCGAGCGCCGCGGGTCAGAACGAAATCTGACTCAACGAGAGAATGGGCAGCAGGATGGAGACCACGATAAACGCCACCACCCCCGCCATCACCACCACAATCGCCGGCTCCAGCACGGCCACCAGTTTCTGCAGCGAGATGGTGATCTCCTGTTCGTAGGAACGCGAGATCATACGCAGCATCTCTTCCAGTCGACCGCTCCTTTCGCCCACGGCAATCATGTAGCTGACCAAGGGGGGGAAGATGCCGCCCTTTCGCAGCGTGGTGGCGATGTCGCGACCGGCACGGATCTCGGTGTTGAGGTCGTCGATGGCCGAGACGAACACCCGATTCTCCATCACCCGCCGAACGATGGCCAGGGCCTCGCTCACCCGGATGCCGCTGGCCAGCAGCGTCCCCAGGGTGGTGGCGAAGTAGGAGACCAGTTGTTTGCGCAGCAGCCCCCCGACCAGTGGGAGTCGAAGTTTCAGTTCGTCCACCCGACGGTGAAACGGTTCCCAGCGAAGCAGCGCTTTCCAGATGACCACGGCGGCTATGAGCACACCCAGAAGTAACCAGAACTTCTCGCGCATGAAGGTGCTGACCCCCATGAGTATGGCCGTGGGCAGCGGCAGCGCCTTCCCGGCCCGTTCCATGAGCCCGGCGAACCTGGGCACCACCCGGGTCACCAGGAAGATGACGACCGCCACCGAGACGACGGCCAGGATGGCGGGGTAGATGAGGGCCGCGCTCACCCGTCCTTTGAGCATCGAGCGCCGTTCGCCGTAGGCGGCCAGCGACTCGAAGATACTGGCCAGACGACCACTGGCCTCTCCCGCCCGCACCATGTTGACGTACATGTCGCCAAAGTAGTCCGGGTGCAGCATCAGGGCGTCGGCCAGCGACGTCCCCTTGATGACCTTGTCCCGAAGGTCACGCAGGACGATCTCCAGGCGCTTGGTGCTCGCCTGCTCGATGACCACGGTCAGCACGTCCACCAGGGGCACGCCGGCGCCCACCAGCGTGGCGAACTGTCGGGTGATGACGGCGACGTCCTCGATGCTCCGCCGGCGAAGGCGCAGACTGAGCCAGGCCGGCAACCGGCCTGGGCGCCGACCGGGACGGACCTCCGCGACTTCGGTGACGTAGACCCCGCTTTGGCGCAGTTTCAAGCGGGCGTCGCGGTCGGTGTCGGCATCGACGACGCCGGTGACTTCGTCGCCGGCTGAGCGCAGGGCTCGATATTCGTAGATAGGCACCGTGGCTCTCCGAGAGGCTGCCTCTCAGCAGTATACGCGCAGGGCGAGCGCGTTTCAAGGAAGGACCGAGCGGAGTCATCCCCGGTTTTGGGAGTAGGGATGAAGGGAACACGGGCTTCCATCCGATGAGTCCTGTGGTTAACAGGACCGTCGGAACGAGGAAGCCCGTGTTCTATCGAAGCGTTCGCAGCTGCACGTCAACCATTGCGGTGACTCCAAGAAAGGAGTTGCTGGAGGCCGCAAAGGGTGGTATTCTTCTACCTGACGGACAGAGGGGTTTCCGGGGACCGCGAGGAAGAGCTTCGTTGGGGTCTGGGGACGCATGCAAGTAGGAGCTGGGCGGCCCTGTCAGTGCAGGAAATCGGCCCAAATGGCGGACAATGGTCTTTTGACGTTCGCGCTCGTTTGGGCGGCATCTTAGCAACATATTGGCTATGAAGGACTTACGTCGGGTGCGCCCGTAGCTCAGTTGGATAGAGCGGCGGTTTCCTAAACCGCAGGTCGCGCGTTCGAGTCGCGCCGGGCGTACCATAACTATTCGCCGATCAAGACCTAACGGTGGGCTGGGATCCCCAGCGGGACCCGCAACCTCGGGGGTGTTCTCGGCGCAGGGAACCATGATCGATCTGCATACGCACAGCCTCCTCTCCGACGGAGAGCTGCTCCCGGAGGAGTTAGCCCGACGGGCCGAGACTGCCGGCTACCGGGTTCTGGTCATCGCCGACCACGTGGGCTTTTCCAACGTGGAGCAGGTGGTCTCGGCGCTGGTACGCGCCGCCGAGAAGACGTCGGCGGGCATCCGGGTGGTGCCTGGTGTGGAGCCTACCCACTGTCCGCCCGAGCGGTTCGCCGAGTTGACCGAACGGGCTCGGACCCTGGGAGCCCAGTTCGTGGTCGGACACGGTGAAACCCTGGTCGAGCCGGTAGCCCCGGGTACGAACCGGGCCGCCATCGAAGCCGGTGTGGACGTCCTGGCCCACCCCGGGCTCATCAGTGAGGAGGACGCCCGGTTAGCGGCCGAGCGGGGTGTGGCTCTGGAGTTGACCGCCCGTCGGGGGCATTGTCTGACCAACGGCCACGTGGCCCAGGTGGCTCGCCGAGCCGGGGCCGCGCTCGTCTTCGGTTCCGACGCGCACGCTCCCGCCGACCTGTGTCCCCAGGTGTTCGCCGACCGGGTGCTGCTCGGCGCGGGGCTCACAGCAGAAGAAGCGGCAGCGGTGTGGGAGCGGATGGCGACACTCATGGAAGGGGGAGGATGATGGTGCGACCGCTGGTGTGGGTGGCAGTGATGGTGGTCTCGGTTATGCTGGTCGGGGGCTGCCAGAGCGAAGTGGAGAAGCAGATGCCACTGCGCCCGGCCGGTGAGGCCAGGCTCAGCGACGTGGAAGTGCCGGTCGGCTTCAAGTATGAGAAAGAAAAAAGTTGGCTCCATGCCGACGACCGGATTCGCCTGGCTCATCTGTCCTACACGGGGAAGCCCCGGGTGGTCAAAGCCGTGCAGTTCTTCCTGGACCAGATGCCGATGCGCAACTGGAAGTTGTCACACCAGACGGAAAACTTCGGCTACACCAGCCTGGTCTTCAGCAAGGGTCCCGAGGTCTGTACCGTCACCCTCTACCGCTCGTGGGGCACGACCTACGTCACCATCGACCTTACCAAACAACCAGACTGAGGAGCACCGTGGCCAAGCGCAGGGTTCGTCGAGACGCCCTACCCCCCGCTCCGGGGCTGCACCAGTACGCGGAGCACGCGGCTGAGTTCGTCTTCCGTTACAAGTTCACTGTCATCGTGGCTCTGGCCCTGGTGGTGGGGGCGCTGGGGCTCACCTGGATGCACTGGCACCGGGCCCAAGGGAGCGAGGTGCAAGCCTGGGAAACCTTCGGCCAGAGCCGACGGGACGAACTCCGCCGAGCCCTGCCCGAGTTGCAGGGCACCGGCGCCTACCCCTGGGCCTCGCTGCAGGTGGCGGCGGACCTCTATCGCCAGGGTCGGCTCGCCGATGCCCACGCCCTGCTGGAGCCCGTGGCCCTGGACCCCGACCTGGACCCCTACCCCCGAGGGTACTGCCTCTACGTCCTGGGCTGCATCTACGCGGAGCAGGGCCGGACGGCCCAGGCGAAAAACTGCCTGAAAAATGCCTTGACAGTGAATGAGAAATCCTCTTTCTTGCAGGGACTTGTAACTCGGCAGCTGGTAGCCCTGGATGGGTGGCCGCCGACCGATGCCGGAAGCGAAGAGGCGGAGACAGAACCCGCAGACCTGACCACCGGCCCGGACAAAGAGACCTCCGGCGAGGAGTCGGGCGCCAAACCGTGAGGGGAATGCTCAAGGAGGAGACCGAATGGCAGACGTGAAAGCGATCGCCGAGCGCCTGAGCAACGAGGAGCACGTGGGCAAGGACACGGACGTCAAGACCATGGTCGAAGCGGCCTTGGCCGAAGGCATCGATGTGGAGGTCGTCCTGAACGACGGGCTGGTCGCGGGCATGCAGGTCGTCGGCGACAAGTTCAAGAACAACGTCTTCTACGTCCCTGAGGTGCTCATCTCGGCCCGGGCCATGAACGCGGCCATGGAGGTACTGGCCCCCAAACTCGCCGAGAGCGGCCACCAGCCCGTGGCCCGCGTGGTCATCGGCACCGTCAAGGGCGACCTGCACGACATCGGCAAGAACCTGGTCAAGATGATGCTCACCGGTGGCGGCTTCGAGGTCATCGACTTAGGCATAGACGTCACCCCGGAGGAGTTCGTCGCCCAGGCCAAAGAGAAAGGTGCTCAACTGCTGGCCTGCTCGGCGCTGCTCACCACCACCATGCCCCAGATGAAAAACGTCGTCGAAGCGGTCAAGGCGGCCGGTCTTGAGAACGTGAAGGTGATGATCGGTGGGGCCCCGGTCACCCAGGAGTACTGCAACGAGATCGGAGCCCACGGCTACGCCCCCGACGCGGCCAGCGCTGTCGAACTGGCCCAGGGTCTCATCGGCAAGTAGTCCCCTCTGCGATTTGCTGCGCGAACAAAGGGCGCTCATCCTTGAGCGCCCTTTCTTTTGCGCCCCATCTCGCCTCCTCTACCGCACCGTGCACAGCAGCGGGGCGGGCGCCTCCGTCGGCGAAGCCTTGACGATGCCGGGTGGGAGAGGTACTGTACGGAGGGTTCTCCAGGATGAGGATGTCGTCTGATGGGTGAGGATTGGCGGACGCCTCTGAGAAAGTGTCGCATCTGCCCCCGGGAATGCGGGGTCGATCGGCCGGCTGGGGAGACCGGGTACTGTGGCGTGGGCGCCGAGGCCGTGGTCGCCAGCCGGGGACCCCACTTCGGTGAGGAGCCGCCACTGGTCGGCCGGCGCGGCTCAGGGACCATCTTCTTCTCGGGCTGCAGCCTGCGCTGCATCTTCTGCCAGAACTCTGACATCAGCCATCAGGTGGTGGGGGTGCCGGCGCCTCCCGAAGCGCTGGCCCGGATGATGCTCGAACTCCAACGAATGGGCTGTCACAACGTCAACTTCGTCACCCCCACCCAGGTGACGCCCCACATCCTAAAAGCCCTCCGCCTGGCCCGCCAAGGCGGCCTCACCGTTCCCACCGTCTACAACTGTGGCGGCTACGAGAAGGTGGAAACGCTCGCCCTCTGTGAGGGCCTCATCGACATCTACATGCCCGACACCAAGTTCACCGACGCGGAGGCGGCCCGTCGGCTGGCCAACGCCCCTGACTACCCTGACGGGCTCTGGCCGGCGCTGCGGGAGATGCACCGCCAGGTGGGTGACCTGGTCATCGAGGACGGGGTGGCCCGCCGAGGCCTGCTGGTCCGTCACCTGGTGATGCCCGACGGAGTGGAGGCGGCCCGGCAGACAATTGACTTCCTGGCCGAGAACATCAGCCCTGACACGTACATCAACGTGATGGCCCAGTATCGACCGGTCTTCCGGGCCCGGGAGGTCCCCGAGATCTACCGTCGGCCTACACCCCAAGAGTACCAGGCGGCCCGCAACCACGCGCTGGAGCGCGGGCTCAGGCTGGCGGAGTAAAGCCATGTGGAAGCGGACGAGCAAGAGACTGTTCTGGGCGGCCTGCTCGGCGCTCCTGCTCTGGGGCTGTCAGCGGCCCAGGCCACGGACTGAGGGTCTGCCCTTCCAGCCCACGGTGGATCGGGTGCGGGAGGGGAAACAGGCGGGCATCTTCTACACCGCCTACTTGCTGCAACTCGCCCACGAGGAACACGGTCTGGTGGAGGAACTCTGGCAGTACCTGGACGAAGACGCACCCCGGGGAGCCAGCCGGCAACTCCGCCGACGGAACAACCTGCGCATCGGCCTGCTCCAGGACCGGCTCCGGGCAGAGGCCGAGGCCGTCCTTCAGCGCATGCGCACGGAGCAGATCTCCCCGGTTCCCATCTTCGGTCCCGCCGGCAAGGTCCAGTTCTTTACCTGTGGAGATCCGCGCAAGTCGGTGTCGCTTTTCCTGTGGACGGCAGAGGACGAGGTGTGGGCCCGCAGTTTTTCTCAACTGTCGCTGGCCGTGGAAGTGGAGGCGGCCCCCGTACACGAGAAGTTGGTCGAACTGGTGGTGACACCGGCTCTGTTTCTGGGGCCCACGCGCCGACAGCCCATCCGGGCCCTGAGAACCGTCGTGCGCTGTCCGGTGGGTGGCTCGCTGGTGGTCGGCGCGGTCGACCCCCGAGGCGAGGGACTGGGGAAGTTCTTCCAGACCACGGCAAACAGGCCCGACGACCGGGAGCAACTCCTTATTATCACCATGGACGCCGTCCGCCCCACCCGGAGCCGCTGAGACAAACCCCTTTCCCTCTTGACGGCGCCCAGCCAACCTCCTATAGGTACGTCAGGAGGTGGCGTGAGGCAAAGAGCGCACGACTGAGGAGGCCGCCTCTATTCCTTACGCCCAGCGCGCGCCAAGCGACCCGCGAAGAAGGAGGCAAACAATGGCTCAACCGGTGCCCGGTAACTTCAGCGTGCAGACCCGGACGTTCCTGTTAGTGCCCATACGGGTGTTTGTGGGGGCGCTGTTCATCCGTCTGGCCATCGACCAGTTCGGCGCCGGCTGGTACAAAGGGGAGGCATTGCGGGAGGCCTGGCAGCCCTACGTCAACTCCATGCAATGGGCTCAACTCAGAGATTTCCTCACCGGCAACGTGCTTGGCCACAGCGCCACTGCCGGCGGCATCCTGATGGTGCTGGAGGTCCTGGTGGGTGCCCTGCTGGTCGTCGGCCTGTCGGTTCGCCTGGCGTCCCTGATCGGCATGGCCCATGCTGCTCTTCACACTGTGGTCTTCGGCTATAGCGTCAGGCTGGTTCCAGTAGTCGGCGGCGAGGAAGAGGCCGCTGAGGTGGTGCGCAGGATCTTTGATTTCCATACTCAACCGCTGGGCCTCTACGGATTGATGTTCTTGGTGCTCTTGGCCTTTTTCCTGACGGGAGCCGGGAGAAGTTTCGGCCTGGACGGCATGGTCTGGCGTCGGCGGGCCCGTCGAGCGGTCAAAGCCGCAGAGAAGGGCGAGGAGGCCCCCAGCCAGATACTGTAACCCTCAGGAGGTCGGCGGCCGACGAATGAAGTTCGCCCTGTGCAACGAGATGTTTGAGGACCGGCCCCTGGCCGAGGTCGCCGAGGTGGCCGCCGGGCTGGGTTACCAGGGCCTGGAACTGGCCCCCTTTACCCTGGCCCGCGACATCCGCGACCTGCCCACAGAGGAACTGGGTCGCATCCGCCGGGTGGTCGAGGGCGCCGGTCTCGAAGTGGTGGGCCTGCACTGGCTTCTCCTCAGTCCGCCCGACCTGCACATCGCCCACCTCAGTCCGCTGGTCTTCGAGCGCACGCGGAGTTTCTTCCTGGCCCTGATTGACACCTGTGCTGCGCTGGGTGGTCGGCTCATGGTGCTGGGGTCGCCCAAGCAGCGGAGCATCGAGCCGGGCTGGGACGAGCCGGCCACCCGCCGACGGTCGGCGGAGTTCCTTCGCTCCGTCCTGCCCCGGGCCGCTGAGCGCGACGTCACCATCTGCCTGGAACCCCTTTCCCCCCAGGAAACCAACTTCCTGACCACCCACACCGAGGCCCTCGAACTCATCCAGGAAATCGACCACCCCAACTGCCGACTCATCCTCGACGTCAAGGCCATGTCTTCGGAACCGACGCCCATCCCCGAGATCATCCGCCACTCGGCCTCACGCCTGGCCCACGTGCACGCCAACGACGCCAACCGCCGGGGACCGGGCTCCGGCGATACCGACTTCGTCCCCATCCTGGCCGCGCTCGGCGAGGTGGGCTACCAGGGCTACCTCTCCGTGGAGGTGTTCCGTTTCGACCCCGACCCGGAGACCATCGCCCGTCAGAGCATCGAGTGCCTCCGCCAGGCCCTGGCCCGCTCAAAAGGCCAGGCCGCCCTATAGGTCGCAGGCGCATCTGGCCGATAGGAGGTACAGGAACTGAGGACCGGCGAGAACGGGCCTCGTGCCCGATCCCAAGGCACCACCCTGGTGGTCGCCACCCGCAACCGTGGCAAGTTGCGGGAGATCGCGGCGATCCTCGCCGGGCTCCCGCTCACGGTGCGGGGGCTGGACGAGTTCCCGGAGGCGCCGTCCGTCCCGGAGACCGGCAGCACCTTCGAAGAGAACGCGCGTCTGAAGGCCCTGGCCGCGGCCCGGGCCACGGGTCGCCCGGCGCTGGCCGACGACTCCGGCCTCGAGGTGGACTCCCTGGGCGGTCGCCCGGGAGTGCGTTCGGCCCGCTACGCCGGCGAAGGTGCCGGGGACGAGGACCGGTGCCGAAAACTGCTGTTGGAACTGGCCGGGGTAGACCGGGAGCAGCGTCGGGCGCGCTTCGTCTGTGTGGTGGCAGCGGCCCGGCCGACGGGTATCCTGTGGACGGTCGAGGGCGCCTGCTGTGGTTACGTCAACGAGGAGATGCGGGGCCGTGGGGGCTTCGGCTACGACCCCATCTTTTTCTACCCCCCACTGGGCCGCACCTTCGCCGAACTGACCTCGGCGGAGAAAAACGCCGTCAGCCACCGAGGCCGGGCCCTGAGCCAGGCACGCGAGAGGCTGGCCGAGGAGTTCGGCCGCCGGTGCTGACATCAGGAAAGACGCAGGAGGACACGGTGATGCGACCGAGCGCTATCGTGCTTGTGGTGGTGCTGCTTGCCCTCGCCTCCAGGGCCTGGGGCCAGGAGGCGACCCTCCCACCTCCGCCAACTGCTCAGGAGCCTGCTGAGCGCCAGGGCCGACCGAAGGTCGCCGAGGTCGTCGCCCTCGCCGACCTGCACAAAGGCGACCACGTCAATCTACTGATGAAAAGCGGACAGGATTTCGAAGGCCACGTGGTCGCCGTGGAGCCCGCCGCCGTCGTCCTCGACTTCACCTTTTCACCGCAACAACTCGCCGGAGTGGTCACCTTCTCCAAGACGGAGGTCGCCGTCGTCCTCAGGCTGCCTGAACTCACCAAGGAAGAGAAGGCCGACAGACTGGAGCGCCGGCGGCAACGGGCCCTGGAGGCGCGGGAGCGCTGGAGCATAACCGTCTCCACCGACCTCAAGGGGAAGCCCGAGGCGCTGGCACTGACCCCGGAGCAAGAGGAAGAGCGCCGACAGGCCGAGGAGGAGCGTGAGGTCGCGCGGCACCGGGCGGTGTTAGAGGAGTTCCCACCGGAGCAGGGCTGGGGACCGGAGCGCCTGGCCCAGATTCGTCGCCGGCACTTCATCTTAGGGATGCCCGTCACCCGTGCCGAATGGCGCTTCTGGCAGGTCTTCGACCAGTGGTCAGAGGCCGCGACCACCGTTCAACTTTACGAAGAGCGCCGGAAACAGGAGCAGCTGGTGCTCCTGATCCTCTTCCCGCCCGAGGAGGGTTGGGGACCGGCCCGCAAGCAGCAGTTGGATACAAAGCAGCAATCCGAAGAGCAACTGACCAAGGTAGAAACCTGGTTCCTCAAGGATTACGAGCGCTGGCAGGAGGCGGTGGCCGCCGGCAAAACCGAGCAGCAGACCCCGGAACAACCCACACCCACACCAGTCGCCCCACCGGCTCCCTCGGCGCCTGCACCGACCACCCCCTGACTTTCCCCAAAAAGCTTGACTTTGGTCTCGCTGAGCGCCAACTTCTCATCTGACTGCAAAGTCTGGCAGGAGGGGCTGTCCGTGATCGCTTTCAACTGTCCTCACTGTGGGCAACGTATGCACGCCGATGACAAGCTTCGGGGCAAAGAAGTCAAGTGCGCTAAGTGCCGCAAGGTCTTCAGACTCCGCAAAAAGGAGAAGGCGACAGCGCGTGCTAAAATGGCGGAGGAAAAGGGCAGCCTGCGCTGGCTTCAGGTTGCCGTAGCCCGTGCCAAAATAGCTGCGAAAAAAGGTAGCCTTCGGCTTCAGGTTGCGGCTGGGGCCCTGGCCTTGCTCTTCGCGTTATTCGTCTGGCCCACTCCGTATCGGTACGGAACCGTGGGCTCCGGCACCTCGAGGGCCCCGATGCGCACGAACCGGATTACCGGCACCGTGTCCGTCAACAGCGGGTCGGGCTGGTACCCCTGGATTCGGAAGCAAAGTGGCGCCACGACGACGCAGACTCAGAGGGATTCTGCTTCGCGGGTCTTGCCCGCCTCCGAACTGGCAAAAGTCACCGGGACCCTGACAGTAACAGAGTCCGGCAGGGCCCAAGCCGAAATCTACAACGGGTCCAACTACAGCATCGAAGAGATAACGGTGGGGATCGTCGTGAAAGAGTCTTCTGGTACTCTGGTACTCGACAGGCGGTACGTGATGGCCCCTTCGATGTACATATTCGGCGGCCTAAAGCCCCTCAGCGCCGCTACCTTCAGTGCAAATGTTGGCTTCCGCGTGGCGCCAGGGCAGCAACACTCCTGGTACATTGTGAGCGCAAAGGGGGAAGTCTCTCCCTGACGGCTCGGCCGGTGCTATGCGGTTAGGGCGAGCGCGGGCGACAAGCGCTGCAACTTCTGTGCAGTGCGGCCGGGGTCTGCGCCTGGCCGGAGGCCGTGATGCTCCTGGGGAACTGGATCGTCACGACCGGACTGCTTACCATGTTCTCGGCCCTCGCGGGCGGCGCGGTGCTGCTCGTCGTCGGGAACGACGACGGCGAAGTGATCAACCGCCTGAACTGCCGCGTGAAGCAGGCCGACCTGATGAGACTGGTGGGATGGGAGGAGTAGCAAAGTATGCCTTCGAAGGCGTCTGAATGCTCTCGCTACCGGCCTCCCACGTTCTATGCGGCCCTCCTCTCACTTGCCGGAGGGGCACTCTTTGGTCTGATCCTGGCGTACTATGGTTGGCGGCTAAGCGAGGAGGCACTTAACTGGATCATGTCAACGGTCGCGCAGGCACTGCTGGCACTGGCGGCGCTGGCCGGTGTACTGGCAGTGTTCAAGATGCAGACTCTCTACGCGAGCGCGCGAGCGTACAAGGCCGCCAACTGGGGTGCCTACGTAGATCAACTTCGCTTGAGTAAGGAGCATCTCTACGGGCTTAGCGAGGTTGCCCAACACGTTCGCCGCCACGTCGACGCGCTTCAAGAGGAACACCAGAAGGCTGTCAAGAAAAAGGACGAGGCGACAGCTGCCCACTTCGCGCGCGAGATCAACGAATGGCGTGAGCAATTGCATCACTTGACAGAGTTCGCCGAGGAAGAGGCAGCTATCAGAAAGTACACAACGCTTGTTGTGGGAAGCTGTCTGTTGGCCGGTGGGATAGCGCTCTTCTTCCTTTTTCTTGCCCGCGATTGGGCCTTATCCTCCTGGACGCCGCTACTCGTCGGGATGCTCCTGGGGTTCTGCGGCACCTGTTTCCTATGGGTGCTTTCTCTCGTCAAGCTCTTCCTTCCCATCCGGAAGATCTGATGACGCTGGTGGGATAAAGAAGAGGGACGACGACCAGAGGTCGGACTGGCTTGAGTCAGGTGAGAAGGGGGGCGAACATGATCCGCATGGCTTGTCCGCACTGCAAGAGCGAACTAAGGGGTGACGAAGGATTGCGGGGAACGGAGACCGTGTGTCCCAAGTGTCACGAGACGTTCTGGGTGCCAAAAAAAGAGCCCTGGTACCAGCGATGGTTCCCGAACGTCTCTCAGTACACGACCGAGAAACTTCGTGAATTCCGCGAATCCCTTAGGGAACGCCGTGAGCAGCACGGTGAAGAACGCGCAAAAAGACCTGAGACCAGACTCGCGCCTTGTTCCTCCTGTGGCGGTGAGGAGTTCGAGGAGCGCGAGCAAACGAGCGGGATAGGGGTAGCCCTGATCATCGTCGGCGTTCTTCTGGCGCTTCCGACGGTGGGAGCCGGCCTTTTCCTCTGTGCGCTCGGTGTCCTCCACGTGACTTGTCGGCGTGTTTGTGTGGGCTGCAAGGCTGTCGCCGTCCAGGTCCACCGACAGCCTTTCGCGGTAGGCCTCAACGAGCGGACCCTGCTGGCGTGCATGTTAGTGGCGGCTGCGGTTTTCAGCGTGGTGACCTTCGTCAGGTTCGTGGGGCCGTTCGTTCGTGCGTTCCTTGTCCGGTAGGCGTGGTCAGTGCCGTGACGACGGAGAAAGAGAGGGAGGGCTATGGACCTGACGGGGGACGATTGCACAAGGGACGGATGGAGACTCCTCCAGACGATGAAGAAGATTGGCCATCGCGTGAATGCAGAGCGCCTCAGGGAGAAAACGGGGCTCTCTCAGAAGAGATTCGACCGCGCTTGGCAGAATCTCCAAGACCGACAGGCAGTACGAGTGAACGGTAACGCCAACTGCGCACTTGACAGGGTTGGCAGACAAGCCCTTCTAACCCGGCGGAGGGGCTGGCTCAGACCTTTCCTGCGCGCCTTCGGCTGGATCGTTCTGACTGCGATTGTGACTGCCATCGTGGTGCTGCTGGTCCAACGCCTCTTCGGACGCGAGCTCACGCTCGTGGGGACGAAGAAGCCGGATGAGCCGCCGCCGATACAGGACTTGACGAAGTGACGCTGACGGTGGGGGTCCGGAAGCCGCCGACTGTAAGTGAGACTGTAAGTCGGGGCCGAAAAAGCTTGTCCGTTCCTGTCCGCCGGTGACTTCCCTTTCCCCACAATCGCTTACGGCTCAAGGCGTTGCTGCCGTAACCTCTTTTCGTGTAAGGGCGTGGAGATGCCCCGCCTGGAACTGTCGATCCGGTGGTTGCGCGTTCGAATCCCGTCGGCACCGTCACCGACCACCCCCTGACCCCGTTGCCGGCCGTCTGCCCCGTACGGGTCCGCTCGCCTTGCGTAGCGGGTCGTGGGCTTGACTTTCCGCGTTCGCTTCACTACCGTGCATCCAAAGGCGAGAAAGACCTTTGCCGGGCTTGTGGTAGTTGGTCTCGCCGCTGTCTGCCCAGGGGAGCCTCGAGTGTGAAGCGACTGCGCACCGTGCTTCTGTTTCTTCTCTGTGTGGTCTCGGCCTATCTCCTGGTGCAGGGTTCGCGCTGGTGGCACCTTCCCGCCGAGGAGCCGCCACCGCTGCCCGTCCCCTACGCGGAGAAACTGGCCCAACAGCGCCGGCGCTTCGGTCCCCGAGAGGACCGTCCCACCTTCGACCTCCAGGAGCACCGCGGTCGGGTGCTGGTGGTCTG
>CBDVDV010000037.1:0-23920 GCA_965372835.1 uncultured bacterium
GCGTGGCGGCCGACGGGTTCCGTCGAGCAGTCGCGGACAATCGTCGTCGAGCAGCAGACGACCCCGGAGGATGAACTGCCAAGGGCTGTTGTCGAGCAGGAGTCTGAAGCGCCGCCGACGCCCGAGGCGACTCCTCCAGTGGAGGTAGCAGAGGCGCCTGTAGAGCGAAAGATAACGGAGGTGCGCTTCTTCTGGGATGGCGTGCAAATCGTGTGGTTCTTTGATTCGCACTTCAAGCCTTAGCGCCGTGAGGAGGAACAAGTGATGTCGAGAAGGGAAACGACGAGATCGAGGAGGTCGGGTTCCAACTGCTCCAGATGGCTCATGGCGTTGGCTCTGCTCGTTGGGGGTGTGCTTGGCTGCGTCGGCGCTGCCGAAGAGGGACCCGAGCCCATCGATGTAGGGGTTGCGCGGACACCCCTCAGCCCTGCCGGAGAGCGACCTCTGTGGACGTGGACTTGGGTGTCCGGTCCGGAGGGGCACGTCAGCGTAGTCACCAAGCGCGAAGATGTAGGAGATGCAGTAGGGGCGATATACCAGGTCTTCAGGGACCTGAAGCCCGGCCCACACAACGTTCTGGTCATAGAGGGGGAGGAGCTTCCCCCTGGGCTGCTTGCCGATGTCCTCGAGGAACTCTTCAACGTTCCTGAGATGACCTACCAGCTCCGGGTCCGGCTCATCCTCGCTCATCGCTCTGGCGCGCCCCAGGCGGGTGTACCCAGGGAACTTGAGGACCTGGCTACGCTCCTGGGCTCGGTCTTCACCTTTAAGCACTTTGAGCTCCTGGATGACGCTGTCATGATAGCGCAGACGGGAAGCCCGGGGTCGATGCGCTTGGCCGGCGGCGAGTACCAACTGGAGTTCATGGCCCGCTGCGAGCCTTCAGGGGGAGCCCAGGCTGGCGAAGCACGATCTTTCGCGTTCGACCGGTTCAAGTTGGAAAGACGGATCGTCGAAGAAGAAGGCCCCGACAGGGACGAAACGGAAGTCGATGTGCTGAGTACGTCCTTCCGGCTGCGCAGTAACAGCTCCATCGTGGTCGGCGCTTCGCGGGCGGAAGCAGGAACTGACGTTGCTCTCGTCGTCGTCCTCACTGTCAGTCCTGCGCACGAGTTGGTTCAGCCCTTCCTGACGCTTGACCTCAGCACGCCTGAGGCCACCGTCAGGAGCTTCACCAAAGCGGCGGCGGCGGGCAACGTGGGCTTAGCGCAAGCCTGCTTTCTGCCCGGCGGGGTCGACTACGAGGACGTCAGGGAAGTCTTGGGCGCCGACCCTTCACAGGCCCACGAGCATCAGTTCAGAATGGTGATGAGAGCGATCGACCCCGACGGGCCGATAACGGTCGTCTCGCGCAAGTGGGCGTCAGAGCAGGCTGATGAGATCTCGCTCACCTGGCGCGTGACTTTCAAGAGCGAAGTCTCGTTTACGGAGGGCGGGAAAAAGGTAACCTTCAAACCGGGCGACACCTTTAACCTCGACGCCTCGCTCAAGAAGGTGGGAGACCGCTGGCTGATTGACAACTTTTAGAAGCACGCAGACAACCTATCGGATGCGGTGCTCTTGCAGCAACTCCAAGGGAGAAAAGAGGCGGCCCGCCAGCCCGGCGGGCCGCTCTCGTTGTGGTCGTGTGGATCCTTATCCTCGCCAGGGCTCGACGGGCTGGCCCGACTTGGCCGAGTCGCTGGCCGCGATGGAGAGGGCCGCCGACTTGAGGCCGTCCTCGTAGTCGCTCAGGACGATGCTCTGGTCGTTCTGGACGATGGCCTGGATGAAGGCGGCGTCGATGTTGTCCGCCTTGAGTGGGGGCGGCTCGGGGAGGTCGATGGCCCCCTCGGGGATGACCTTGAGTTCCCGGCCAGCTAATTCGATGAGCCCTTCTTTGCAGATGATGCTGGTCCTCATGACGTAGTGGTTGACCATAGCCAGGCTGCCTGTGACCACGCCGATGGTGCCACGGTCGAAGTGCATGATCATGGACTGGTTGTCGGGAATGGTCACGCCCTCCATCCCCTCATGAAGTTCATGGGAGAAGCCCGCGTAGACCTGGCTGACCTCCCCCAGCCAGTAGCGGAGCATGTCGATCTGGTGGGTGATCATCTCCACGAACTGCCCACCACCCAACTCCATCTTCAGGTACCAGGCCTTGCCGCCCGGCAGTCCGGCCCAGCGGGCCACCACCACCATGCCCACCGTGTGCTCGGCAAGGAGTTTCTTGAGTTGCTGGGCCGTGGCGCCGTAGCGGACGCTGTAGCCGACGCAGGTGATGACGCCCGATTTCCGGGCAGCCTCGAGCACGGCGATCCCTTCGTCCAGGTACATGGTGCAGGGCTTCTCGGTAAAGAGGTGCACACCCGCCTCAACCATCTTCCGGTCGATGTCGCCGTGGCCCCCGGGAGGCAGGCAGACGTAGACGGCATCGAAGCCGCCAGCCGATAGCATCTCTTCGACCGACGAGTAGGTCGCGCCTCCATACTCCTTGGCCACCTCGGCCAACCCCTCCTCGTTGACGTCGCAGAGGGCGACCACCTCGACTTCATCCATGGGCGCCAGCCTCTTGAGGTGACTCCGTCCCATCCCGCCGGCAGCACCCACCACACCCAGACGCACCTTCGCCATCCTTCCTCTCCTCTCTCACCTTGCTCGGCCTGCACAGGAACTCGGACGCACCCCCGGACGCTCTCGCGGCCGAAGTCTTGACCACCATAGCGAGGAACCGGACAAAAGCAAGCCTCTATCTCACGAGATTCTTCACGGACCACGTTCTCAGGAAAGAGCGGTTGACAGTGGGCTGATACGGACCTACAGTGGAAGGCGTGGGACAGGAGGCTGGGCATGGCCCGGCCTCACTTTTTGCCCTGCTCGACGAACGAAGGTGGACGATGTTCGACCTGGTCGCAGACGTGCTGGCGCACAGTCTGGTCAAGATCCTGATGATCTTCTCTCTGGTCTGCTGTCTGACGAACCTGCGGGTCCCGCTGGGGTTCGCGCTCCTCGTCGGAGCCTTCCTGGTGGGCGTATCGTTCGACATGGCTCCCGGGGCGGTCGCCGTCGAGTTCGCCAGGAGTGCCGTCGCCCCCGCCACCATCGAACTGGCCCTCCTGGTCGGTCTCATCCTGGCACTGAGCCACCTGCTCAGTTCCGCCGGTCAGATGCGACGGATGGTAACGGCCTTGGGTGCCGTCGTGCGAAACACCAAGGCCAGGCTGGCCATCCTGCCCGGGCTGATCGGACTCCTTCCCATGCCCGGAGGCGCCCTTTTCTCCGCCCCCATGGTCAAGGAGGCCAGTGACGGCAGCGACTACGAAGCCCACCACATCACCGCCATCAACCACTGGTTCCGACACGTCTGGGAATACTGCTGGCCGCTGTACCCGGGCCTACTCCTGGTCCCCAGTCTGATTGAGGGAGAGCCGTTGTCGGTGCTGCAGTACGCGGCGATCCAGTCACCACTGACGGTTGCTGCGCTCATCGCCGGCTTCATCTTCGTCTTCGGACACGTCAAGCCGCCACCGGCGCCGGCCATCACCGACCAGCCACTCAGCCGTCGTGGATGGGAACTTGCAGCATCCGTGTCTCCAATCCTGGTCATCATCGCGAGCCTGGCGCTGCTCAGCCTCGCCGCCAAGTATGCCCCCGCCAACGTTCGCTCGGCAACTGCTGGCCTCTATGAGCGCGTGCCGTTCAAGAGTTGGGCGCTGCTTGGGGGCTTGGCGGTCGCCATCGTCTACGTGCTTCTGACCAACGACATCTCCCCCGGTCGAGAACTGAAGAAGGTCCTGCGGACAAAGCAGTTGTGGCTACTGGTGCTTCTGGTGTTCGGCATCAAGATCTTTGCCGGCCTCATCGGGGCCGCAGAAGCCGCCGGCCAGGTGCGGGACTGGCTGCAACAACAGAACGTCCCTCTGCTGGTCATCGCCGCAGTGCTCCCCTTCCTCGTCGGGCTGATCACGGGCATCACGGTGGCCTTTGTGGGAGTGGCGTTCCCGCTTCTTCTCGGGCTTGTCAGCGACATGCCACTGGCCCACCAGTTGTCCTACATGGTGTTTGCCTATGTCTGGGGGTTCACGGGGGTGCTGGTGTCCCCGGTCCACGTCTGTTTGGTCGCCACCTCGGAGTACTTCGGGACCGACCTTACGAAGACCTACCGCTGGCTGCTTCCGGCCAGCGCGGTGGTCATCCTGGCGGCGACGGGCATGCACCTCCTGCTCCGTTACGGCTGGGCGTAAAGAACCGACATCCAATCCGAGGAGGATGCGCTGGTGACTCCGAAGGAACGAATCGAAGCTGCCTTCCAAAAGCAGCCGACCGACCAGGTCCCCATCCATCACATCAGTTGCTGCTCTGAGGTGGGCTCGGCCCTGTTGGCGCGGGACGCGCACGTCGGTGGCGGGAAGCAGCAGTGGCGCGAGGCCATCGCTCATTGGCAAGGCGAAAACGCCCACCAGGAGTTCCTGGAGCGCTCCTTCCAGGACGCCATCGACCTGGCCCGCGTGCTCGACAACGACCTGGTCAGGGTCACCTACTGGCGCTACGACCGCAAGCCCACCGAGCGCCTCGACGAGAACACCTTCCTTTACGCCGAAGGCGACGAGGCCGATTGGCAGGTCCTCCGCTACGACCCGGAAAGCGAGCAGTGCCACATCTTCCCCTATCACCCGCAGGCCCGTCCGACGCTCGATTCCCTCGCCACCTCCGTCGACGCTCAGCAGCGCGCCGTCGTGGATTACAAACCAGGTGAGGAGGACTTCGCTTTCGAAATCCGGGCCCTGCGCCTCCTCGGCGACGAGTATCCCATCCGGGTGGGAGTGGCCAGTCTGGGCATTCCTCTGACCAATACGGACGTGTGGCTCGAGGCCATGCTGCTTCGGCCCGACATCGTGCAGAAACTCCTCGACGTGCAGGTCGAGTACGCTAAGCGAAACGTCGCATTTCTTGCGTCGCTTGGGTTCCGCTACTTTTTCGGCGGGCTGGACTTCGCCTCCAACGAGGGGCCCATGTACTCACCGCGCATCTTTCACGAACTGCTGCTTCCGCGCATCACGACGATTTCGGACATTTGTGAACAGGCCGGTGGCTACCACCTATATGCGAGCGACGGGGACCTCTGGCCGGTAGCTGACGACCTCTTCGGCGAGGGAGGAGCACACGGCTACTACGAGATCGACCGACGAGCGGGCATGGACCTGGCGAGACTTCGCCGGCACTTTCCCCACCTCACCCTCATCGGCAACATCAGTTCCCACACCGTCCACCTGGGGAGCCGAGAGGAAGTCGTTGGCGAAGCGCTTTCGTGCCTCCAGGAGGCCAAGCGCAGCCGGGGCATCATCGTGGGGGTTTCCAACGCCTTCGTCCCCGGCACACCCATCGAGAACGTGAAGGCCGTCCTGGAAACCATCAGGGAGCATCGGTGAGGAGGCGCAGACCTACGGCTGCAACACCCGTAGCCTGTCTATCAGCAGACTCCCCGCGCCCTCCAGCCCATCGACCAGGGCGTGCCTGACGGTCAACTCCAGCCGACCCGGGCCGTCGAGCGTCCCCAACTCCAGGCGCTCAGCGAAGCGACCGCTGGGGCCCACGTATGTGTGTAATATCGGCGTGCGCCTCCGCTTGGCAACCCAGGTCACATCCACGAGGAACCCACCTCCGGCAGGCCCCGCCTGTCCTGACCTATAGCCGGGCTTTCGGGACCAGGCTGGCTGCGAGCGCCCGGCGGGAGAGCCGAAAGAGGCCGCGCCTCCCTCGTTTCGCAGCGCTAAGTCGAGGACCGACGTGGACGTAACGGTCACTTCAGGAAGCGTCAGCAGCGAGGCGGCCGTGGGACTGACCTCCACGACGACCTTCCCCTCACGCTCGCGGAAGGGGCAGCCTACATCCCCCGTCCTGAACCAACGTTTCTTCCCATCCCAGAGCACCCGTCCCCCTCGGCAGCGTACGAGACCATGCACCGCATCCAACACGACACGCCCCCGCTTTCGGTGGGTCACCTTGGGCACATACACGTGAGTCTGCCTGCTCCGTTTCAGTTCCCGGGCCAGGGCCAGGGCCTCGGGCGTGGGCTGAGCAGCGTCGAGGGGCAACTTCCTTCGGCCTAAGACCCGGCCGAGGGCCCGCACCATCGTGCGGATGTCCTTGGCACGTACGACGCCGGGATGTTGCACAAGTCGCTGGAAGAGGTCAGGCCTGCCCCTCCTACGGATCCGCTGGACTGGATAGACCGGCTCCCCCATCACCACCACCCGCCCCCCACCGGCCAGATAGCGCCCGAGCCGACGGTAGAAGGCGACGTCGTTCCGCTGGGGCGTCTCCTCAAGGAGGAGCACCGCAGCGAAGCCGTCGGGCTCAGGCAGGACGTCGCCACTGACCAGCTCGTACCGGACGCCAGCCTTGATGAGTGGCCCAAGCAGGTTCAGCCGGTCGAAGGGCAATCGGCGGTCAGCCAGTTCGGGCGGACCGGGCTTCCGTCGCCAGAGGTCACAGCGGGCGGTCACCAATACGTCGCCCTCACGCCTGACGAGTTCTTCCTCGGGACGAAGCACGTCGTTGACCACCGATGCTGCCAACAGGCAGGTGTGGGTGCGTCCCCGGTAGGCGACCTCGCGCCAACGCTGGTATGATGCCGGTGAATCACCCCGGCTGTGCTCGACGATCCAGGCGGCCTCCAGAGGGAACAGCCGGAAGTAGTGGTCCCGCAAGATGTTGCGGTAGATGTCCGTCGCCGGACCCTCCCACCCCAACTTCCGAAATCGGCCTGCGACTATGCGCGCGTTGAGCGCTTCGGGGACTCTCTTGAGTGGGAAGCGGTCGGCTGTCAGGTAAGGATGGGGGTCGCAGAAGGGACCACCCCGCTTGATCCACTCCGGTACCTCGGCTAAGTCTCTGGGAAGCCCGTGGAACATTAGGGGCAGGCTCTTGTAGGCCGTCAGGTACTCACCCTGGTGGGTGACCAGGCCCATGATGAAAGCCAGCAGTGTGTGGTTGCCCGCTTGCCAGGCTTCCCGCGCCCGGCGGACGTACCAGTCGGGGCCGTAGGTCGCGTGGCTCTCCATCCACCCGCGATCGCCGGTGAAGCCCCAGGAGACGATCTCGTCGATTTCGGGGATGTATTGGAGTGCCCGGCGAAGCAGCGGATTGACCCGTCGGCGGTCCACTGAGCCGTCGGCTCGCAGGTAGTCCACCACCTGAGAACTCGACAGGATTCGGCCGATGGCGTCGGGCCACCCGGACCCGATGCGCGCGTAACGCAGGTGACGCTCGATGATGGGACGGAGGCGTGGGTCAAGGGCGGGCAGACAAGCGACGGGCAAGGTGGGGTGGGTGCGCGAGCCAGGCATCTACCGTCCCCCGCCAGCCTGCTGGCGCACACGCCTGTCCACACGTACCTCGGCAACGAGCAAACCCGCCTGCTCCACACCCTCGTGCTGTGAGCCCGCGATGAAGAGCCGCCAGGGCAAACCTTCAAGGGCCGGTTTCCGAGGCTGCCCGTGACGCACCGCCTGGCCGACCTGAGCGATGACGCCGTTGGCCCGGGCTGCAAACCCGGGTCGTCCCCGCCCTGACCACCGCCAGGAGACCTGCACCGTCGTCCACCCGCCAGCCGGCGGGTCAAGGGACGCGGGGAACTCCAACTCACTTCGCCAGACGTCACCTCCCGAAGCCAACTCAGTTACTATACCCCTCCCGTCCACGAGCGTGAACGTCAGCCAGGCCTGTGTGTGATGGAAGATGGTCGCCAGGCGCTGGGGTCCCCGTCGCCGCGCTCCCGGTGCCCGCTTGACCACCAGCGAGAGCCCTCCGCTCCGAAGCCAGTTCCGCCGGGGTAACCTGTAGAAGAGGCCCGACTCCTGCCTACGAACGTCCACGAAGCCCCGGCCCGACCGGTCCCGGCCGATGCTCCAGCCCTCACCTCGGGGCCAGCGGTCCTGGGCGACCTGGGCGACAGCGCCCTCCTGGAAGGTGACGTGAAGTACGGTGTCGGGGCGGGAGCTGAGCAACGCCCGCGGCTGAGGCCCCCGGCTCCGCTTCCCCCGAGGCAGAACCCAGATGGGGTTCGCGTAGAACCAGGCGAGGCCACGGCGACCGGTGTAGGGCTCCTCCACGTCACGAGCGAGGCCACGAGCGCGGACGTAATACCCTTTGCTGGACACGGGGAGTTGCAGGTACGCCGACCGCCAGGGCCCGTCGGCGACCAGGTAGTTCCAGGCGAAGCGCTGCACCACTTCGGGTCGGCCGCTGACGTCGGAGATGACCTCCACCCAGGAGAGAGTCCGGTTGGGCAGAATGCTCAGCCTGACCCAGGGTCGCGTCCCCGGTCGGACGGTCAACTGCTCCCCCATCATCGCCCAACGACCATCGGCACGCACGGTGAAGTCCACTGCCTCGACGATGCGTCCCTGCACCACGTACATGCAGCCTGAGCGGAAACCCTGCATCAGCCCGGCGTAGGAGCGCTCAGGGCAGTAGACCACCTGCCGATCGAACTCCCCCGGCCAGCAGTCAGCGGAACCCTTCGAGATGTGATGGTGGAAGTCGCTCTCGGCCGTGAGGAACCAACGACGGCCCTCATGCAGCAGCGTATCCCACTCGGCCCCCACCTCGGCAGCCAGTCTGGTCACATGGCCCCCCGGCGACGACCAGGCCTGGTGCCCGCCCGTCCCGAAACCGACGCAAACGTCGCCGTACCGTGCCCACGCACGCATCTGTTCGAGGGTGAACGGGGGGCGCACCCCCGGGTGGTTGAGTACGGCGATAGGCTTCTCGCCGCCGACCCGCTGCCTGCGCAGGTACGCCAGTGCTGCACTGACTGCCCGTACGCCATCTCGGCGGGCAGTGGGCCAGTTGCCGTCGAAGCGCTCACAGAGTTGGCGCAGCACAGCCGCCTCGTTGCGGCCCCGAGCGACGAAGGTGGTCATGTGCTTGCCGACGGGTGGCTCCCATTCCACGCCGTTGAGAAGCAGGAGGTTAGGAAAGCGTCGGCGGGCCTCCCTCACCTCACCGGGCTGGGCCAGGAAGAGCTTGCGGTCGTGGGAGTGGGAAGTCACCACCAGGAAGTCAACGAAAGGCCGACTGTGGCCGACGATGGTCGAGAGGTGTGGGATGGTGGGCTTGCGGTGGAAGTGGAGTTGTCCCCGCAGCCAGATGCCCGATTCCCGCCAGTGGTGGAGCCTCCCAGCCATAGGTTCCTTCCTGAATGACCCGCAACGTTGCTCTGGAAGGCGAATCCTACCCCGACATCGCACCAGGTTCAAGTCCGCGCCGGCGCTAAGGACGTTGCAGCCTGGCCAGGAGGATGAGCAGGTCGTCGGGAAGGGAAACGGCCGCGTTGTACTGGGAGAGGTGATTGTAGAAGCGGTCGGGGAAACCCGGTTCCTCGCTGTGCTTACGCAGGTACTGCTTCAGACGTTCGATGCCGAACTCCTCGCCGTCCTTCCCGTGCACTTCGACGGCCCCGTCGCTGTAGCACAGCAGGCCGCCCTGCCGGGGCAGCGCGAGGGTGCTTTCCTCATACTCCTGGGGGACAAACATCCCCAGGAAGGGACCGTGGGCAGCCAACTCCGTGACCTCCCCCCTCTCCCCATCGAGAAGCAACGGCGGGGGATGCCCGGCGTTGCTGTAGCGAAGTTCCCAGGCGTTGCTGTCCAGTATCAGGTACACGGCCGAGGCGAAACTCTCGGCCACGGTCAGCTCCTCCAGGTGCTCGTTCAGCGCGCCCATCAGTCGGCCGGGCTCCTCGGCCAACTCCGCCAGGCCGGCCAAGTGACTTGAGAGGACCATCGTGTAGAGGGCCGCTGAAACACCGTGGCCCCGCACGTCGGCCACCAGGCAGCCGAAGGCGCCCGGCCGCAGTTCTTTCACCCAGTAGAAGTCACCACCCACCAGGTCGTGGGAATAGTAGCCCACCTCGAAAGTCACGGAGTCATTGCCCGGGAGTTCGGCGGGCAAGGCATGCTGCTGCACCCGCCGGGCGAACTCCATATCGGCGAGGCGGGCGCTCTCGTCCCGGAAGACCTCGATGCCTCCCACTACCTCGCCGGTCTGATCGCGAAGGGGTGCGACACTGGTCGAGACGGGGATGCGGCGGCCGTCGGCTTTGCGGGCGTAGACCAACACGGGTTCCCGGCTGGGCGAGTCGGTGCGCATGGCGCGCAGTAAGGGGCAGAGGTCACTCTCGCAAAGGCCGTGACCATGGGTGTCGACGTGCTCCAGGATGCCGTCCCGACACCGAGTCCCCACCACCTGCTCGGCTTTCCAACCCGTGATCTCCTCGGCCCGGCGGTTCCAGAGCAGGATGCGCCGATCGAGGTCGGTCAGGTAAACGCCGTCGTTCAGGTAGTCCAGCACTTGCTTGAGTCGCTTGAGGTCCAGCGGGAACTCGCTCACACGTCAGCCCCTTCTTGGCGTCCTCGTGTCGATGGATACCAGTGTACGCGATGGCCGTGGCCTGGTCAAACCGGGGGAGTGCGCTCACGGTCGAAGCCGAGGATTCCACTTGCGCCTGACCGCGGCGGCGGGTAGCGTGTCGGGGGTGGGGGGGCTGCGAACCGATGGGACTCCGTTGCGCGCGTGGAGTGTACGACTTCTCGGGGGCGTGGGTCCGTTCCGGTTCCCCTGGCAGGAGGAAGGAGTCATGAACGAGGTCGAGCGTCTGTTGGGCGGGGGGACGGCGAAGTTGCGGGAATTCAGATGCGCGGTGCGAGCCGGGTGGTGGACACTGCTCATCGGGGCGCTGATTCTCACCTACGGCTGGCTGATGGGTCTGCTCCTGATCAAGTGGGGGGTACCGGGGTGGGTGCGGAGCCTGTGGGGCGGAGTCGGTGCGACGGAGTTCCGGCTGATCTGGATAGGCTTCCTGGGCTTGATGAAGCTGGGGCTCTTCTTTCTGCTGCTGGTCCTTCTCTGGGCGACGCTGTGGCTCAGGGGCCTGAGGAAGGAAGGATTGCCGGAATAGGCTCGTGACGGTGGCGGCTTCCCTCGATAGCAACAGAGACCTGGTGGTGGAGACGGCCGGGTGGCATGGGTGCCTCGCCGAAGGCCGAGCACCCGTGTGAGGCCCGCGGATGGGCCTGAAGGCCCATCCCTACATCGGCTTTGTCGTGGTCTAACGTGCACACTCTCGCGAGGAGTCACCTAAGGTATCTGCACTAAATCTTTGGACAATGATGGGGTGGCACGGACTGAGCGGAGCTCTGGCCGTGACCTCCTACCACACACACGGACACGCCTGCGGCGAGTCCGTGCCACCCAGCACCGCTGGGGCCTGCGGCAGTAGGAACTACGCCTTTGACCGCCATTGTCTAAAAACTTTTGCCGGAGAGCTTAGTGCACCGTCACTACGTCTACGAAGTCCAACTCATCCCCGCCGTCACCTACCGGCTCTGAAGCGCCCGGCCAGCCTGGTAGGCGCGCAGGAGAAGACCCGTCCGGCCCCGCAGCGCTTCCAGGCCGTCGCAACCTTCAGCCACGATGGTCTCGGCCGCCTCCAGGTCGAAGTACGAGCGCAGGATGCCCTGGATGGACTCGACCACGTTGGTGTAGGCATCGACCCGGGGGTGCCCCTGGGTGAAGATGAGCACCAACTTGACGTCCCTGGGGAACCAGTGCTCCAGCGTGGGGCTGAGGTAGCAGTACAGGCGGTCGATGAAGACCTTGGCCTGGGCGGCGACGTAGTCCAGGTAGATGGGCGCGCCCAAGACCAGGCCCTTGGCGTCACCCAGGGCTTCGTGGATGGGCTGCATGTCATCCTCGATGACACAGAGGTCTGTCGCCGTAGCCTTGCATGCCTTACACGCATTGCAGGGGGCCACCGCCATCCGGGAGAAGGCGAAGAGTTTGGTCTCGCCACCCGCATCGCGGACGCCCTCAAGCACCCGCTCGACCAGGACCTCTGTGTTGCTCACCCGTCTGGGACTGCAGGACACACCCACCACCACGCTCATCGATGCCCTCCTTGGCTTCCAAGACCTCGGCTCTATTCCTGTCCTGCGGGTGCGTAGGAACGGAACTCACTTTGACGATAACAGAGTGGTGATACAATGCCAACTTCACGCGGATGCTGACATCGACGCGGCGTAGGAGTGCTCATGGGGCAAGGGGTCCAGGGTCGACGGCAGCTCCCGGGTCATCCCGGGCTCTACGTAGCCAGCGGGCTGATGAACTTCGCCGGCGTCATCGCCATGGTGGCGCTGTGCTTCTACGCGAAGGACCACCTCGGTGCCAGCCTCATGCAACTCGGTCTTATCACCTTTCTGGGGAACTTCGTCTACGTCGCGCTCTGCCCCCTGCTCGGCCGACTGAGCGACCGGTATGGCCGCCGACCGTTTATTGTCAGCAGTACGCTCGTTTTTGCTTCCGCCTACTTCGCGGCCTACTTTTCAACCCAGGTCTGGCACCTCTACGTGGTCACCGCCTTTTCGGGCGCGGGCCATGCCCTGTTCTGGCCGTCAGTGGAGGCGGAACTGGCCGCTGAGGCCGACACACACCAACTGCGCCGACGCATCGGGCGCTTCAACATCAGTTGGAGCATTGGCGACATCCCCGGCGCACTGGTGGCAGGGCTGGCTTACGACTGGCAGCCCCAGCTTCCCTTCCTCCTTGCTGCCTTGACCGGCGTCGGAATCTCGATGCTGAACGCGGTCATCCGTATCTCGGCGCACACAGAAGAGACCCGGGCCCGACACCGGGAGACCGTCAACGGCCACGCCATCCCCAAGAACCACGTTACCTTCTGGAAGCTGGCGCTGGTGGCGAACTTCTTCTCCGCGGGCTTCGTCAGCATCGTCCGCCGACTCTTCCCCGACCTGGCCGTGGAAGCCCTGAAGTACACGGGAACACAATGGGGGCTGCTGGTGATGGTGGTGGCGATCTCGCGGACTGTGGTGTTCGCCATCATGGAACGGCACCACGGCTGGCTTTACCGGCCGAAGCGTTTGTTCCTCATCCAGTTGCTCTTCCCCATCGGCTGTCTGTTCATCATCTTCGCGCAGAGTTACTGGGTCTTCGTCCTCGCCTTTGCCTGCATCGGCGCCGCCTGCGGGGTGGTGTACTTCTCCAGTCTCTACTACTCGGTGCACGGTGCGGGGAGTCAGGCTCACCGGGCTGGGCTGCACGAATCGGTGCTGGGTCTGGGTGCCGGTGTCATCCCGCTCATGGCTGGTCCCAGCCGACGGCTTGCCGAGCCGCATTGGCAGCACGCCATCCGCGCACCGTACCTCCTCGGGGCAGCTTTAGCGCTCGTCTCCATCAGCATTCAGGGAGTGATCTTTGCCAGATCGCGCAGGACCGCGCGGGCAGAAGAGAATTCGTGAGCGTCAGGCCCGGACTTTTCATTGAAGAGGATGAGAGTATGGCCGGCCTGCGCTGCGGGCCCTGCGCGGCCTAATCGGGCGGGAGTTCGATGAGTTTGCCCGGGCCCCCCTTGAATGCCTCGAAAACCTGGGTGATGGCAAGGGCGGCGTTCAGTCCGGACTTCTGGGGGGCGCGACCGTTGAGCACGCAATCGATGAAGTATTTGACCTCATCGTAGTAGCCCAGCAGGAAGAGCCCTTTGTTGTAGAGTTGGCCGAGAGAGAACTCGGGCTCCCAGACCATCGGCGCACCCTCGTCCGGACCGATGAAGTTTACTGACCGCCCGTACCCACCCTCACCCCGACGCCCGGGCCGGTAGTAGATGAGTCTGGTGCTGTTCTCGACCACCACGTTGGCGCCCGTGCCAACGATCTCCGTTCGCTCAAGGGGACTTGTGCCGGACTGACCTGCGCTGAAGTGCAGCGACGCCACCGCCCCGTTGAGGAGTTCGAAGAGGGCGAACCCTCCGCCTTTTTCGTTGCGCTGGTAGAAGAGCGTGCGTGGTCGACCGGCGACGAGGTAGAGGATGGAGGCGGGATGGCACAGATGGTCGAGGAACCCGGTGAGAGAACGGCTGTCCTTGGGCGAGCCCATCTCCTCGGGAGCGGGGATGTATTGCGGATAGCGAAGCGAGATGCTTTGAACGGGGCCGAACTCCTCGCTGTGGGCGATCTCAGCCGCCTTCACGTTGGCCGGGAAGAACATCTTCTTGAAGCCCACGACCACGTACCGGCCGGTCCGCTGGGCAACGTCCATCATCGCCCGCACCTCGTCACTCGAAGCTGCGGGCGGCTTTTCCATCCAGACGTGACAGCCCGCCTCCATGCAGTCAATGGCCAGAGTGGGGTAGCGAGGCCGGCCCTGCTCGTCGTAGTTGGTGACGATGAAGACGGCCTCCAGTTCCTCCTGAGTGAGCATCTCCTTGTGGTTGTGATAGGCGCGGCGAGCGCCGAATCGCCGGGCATAGGCTTGAGCCTGCTCGACCTTCAGGTCGCAGGTCGCCACTAAGTCGATGGGCAGGAACTGAAACGTCGGGAAGATATTCCGGAAGGCGTGGCTCCCGCAGCCGATGAAGCCCACCCGGACGTTCCGGCCCACCTCCTGCACTCGCCCGGCGATGTCCAGCACACGAGAAGTCTCGTCCCGACCGCCTTGGCTCATCGGACTTCCTCTATCTGTCGCTCGCCGACTGAGTACACCACCACCATGACCGCATCGTCTTCGGAGATGGTCGTCGCCCAGTGGGGGACCCCGGGAGCGACCACGGCCAGGTCACCTGGCCCCATCTCCGCCGACTCCTCACCGAAATAGTGGCGCAGCCGACCACTCAGAAGGTAGAGCAACTCCCAGCAGTTGCGGTGACGATGCGTCGGGTTCCTCTCGCCAGACTTTATGACGACCTTACCGAGGGTCATTTCGGGTGAGTTGCCGAGCGTGGCGTTGGCCAGCCACGTAATCCGGCCCCAGGGGAAATCCGTCCTCTCCCCCTCACCACTGCGTACGACCTGCCAGGACTTGCTCACCTCAGTCACCTTTCCGGGATGCTCAGTTGTGCTTCAGACCGAGGAGGCGTTCCGCGTTGCCGTGCATGAGCTTCTCCTTGACCTCCGGCTCCAGGTCGGATTCCTGGATGACCTCGGGCTTGAGCCCCTCGCAGGCATAGAGGATGCGGTCGGGCCCGACGAACTTCAGCGCCCGCCTGATGAGGTCCATCGGCTCGACCTGGGGCAGGGACCGCGCACAGAACCAGGGCAGAAACGCGGTATCCATGAACACGTTCTCGTGCTTCTCGGCGATGACCAGGGCCTCGAAGGAGTAGTTGCCTCCCAGGTGGGCGATGACGATGTTCAACTCGGGCAGGTCGGTGGCCAGCTGGTCGGCGCAGACGGGCGAGCCGAAGTGGGCCAGGTGTTTCTCGAAGTAGACCACCCCCGAGTGGAAGAGCACCGGTATGCCCAGTTCGATGCACTTCTCGTAGATGGGGTACATCCGGGGCTCGTTGTGCTGGAAGTGCTGGAGCAGGGGCTGGAACTTGATGCCCCGGTGCCCCCTCTTCTTCACCGCCTCCTCCAACCTGGCGACGTCGGCGGGGATATCCTCGAGGTCGAGCCAGTAGAAGGGGATGAAGTGCTCCGGTTCCAGTTCGGTCCATTGGCGGACGATTTCGTTGTAGTTCTGGCCAACAGGCATAAGTACGGAGATGTCATGAGGCTGGTCCGCTAAGTACTTGGGCACCGTTTCCTTCCGGTCGCCCAGCCAGGCATGCTCGTGGAAGTTGATAATCACGTGGTCGCTCCTCTCCCTGACTGTGTCAGCCGCCGAGCCCTCAATGCTCGACGGGCTGGCTGTAGTCGTTGACGAAGAGGTAGCGCACCTTGACGCCCGGGTCGGCGATGAGCTTGTGGTCGGCGTCGTAGGGTATCTCAGCCACGGTGTTGGCCTCGACCCGGATCTCCTCCGCATCGTCGATGATGAGCGTGCCGGTACCCTCGATGATGAGGAAGACCTGACGCCAGTCGGTGTGGGCCTCACTGTAGGAGGTGCCACCGGGCTCGATGTCCACGATGCCCGCGGAGATGCGCCCGACCTCACCTTTGGCCAGGATGAAATGGCAGACGCATTCCGGACGAACGTCCTTTTCCGTCTCGTAGAAGTTCTTCACGTACACCGCTGCTCTCCTTTCTGGCAAATGCCCCCTCAACCGTTGCCTTGCCCCCCTGGGCACCGGTATCCTACAGGCTGTTAGCGACCAGGCCAAGACCGGAGTGGAAAGGTAGCGACAATGATCAGCATTCTTGTGACGCTTCGCGAGAACCAGTACGGCGACATCCTGGACGAGGACAGTTTCGCCAAACTCTGCGACCTGGGCAACGCCATCTGCGAGACGAACCTGCCTCGCGACCAGGAGGAGCCCTTCCTGGACGCCCTCAAGCGCAACCAGGCCGAGGTCGTCCTCACCTGCTGGGGCTCACCCAAACTCACCCTCAAGGTCTACCAGGCCAACCCACAACTGAAGTACATGTGCCACGCCGCCGGCACGGTGCGGCCCTACGTGGACCGGGAATGCATCGACAGCGGGCTCCTGGTCACCAACTGGGGAACCGTCATCGCCCGCTCGGTGGCCGAGGGCGCCCTGATGATGATCCTGTCGTGCCTCAGGCGGACCACTCCGATTCAGTTCGAGATCCACCTGCGAAAGGGTTGGCGTCCGAAAGGGTTGCAGAATGAGGGACTCTTCCACCAGCGAGTGGGGCTGGTGGGCTTGGGGGTCATCGCCCAGGAGTTGGTAAGACTGCTGGCCCCTTTCGACTGCGAGGTCAGCGCCTACTCGCCCCACTGTCCCGACGAGGTGTTCGAAAGGCTGGGCGTCAGCCGGGTGACCTCACTGAAGGGCCTCTTCCGCAACAACCGCATCATCTCGGTCCACGCCTCCAACGTCCCCGCCAACTACCACACCATCAACGCCGAGGTCCTGGGCTGCCTGAAGGACGGAGGCTCCCTGGTCAACACGGCTCGCGGAGCCGTCATCAACACCGACGACCTGGTCACCGAACTCAAGAAGGGACGCATCTGGGCCGCACTGGACGTCTTCGAGGAGGAACCCCTGCCCGAGGACTCGCCGCTGCGCGGGCTGGAGAACTGTCTCCTCATCCCCCACATGGCCGGCCCCACCCCTGACCGCCGAGTGGACATGGGGAAACTCGCCGTGGAGAATATCGCCCGTTACCTCAGCGGCGAGGAGACCATCCATCGGGTCACTGTGGAGAAATACGACCTGATCACCTGAAAGTGCTCACAGGAGGCAGGCGCCCTGGCTGGGACGGGCCACCAGGTGGTCGGGCTCGAGGCACGCCGGTTGGTAATACTCATTCACCATTGCCTGGACGACGGCCTGGGCATGGTCTTTGGAGACCAGGGCCATCATGCTCCCACCAAGGCCGGCGCCTGAGATCTGGGCGCCCAGGGCGCCGGCTTCGAGCGCGATGTCCACCATGCGGTCGATCTCGGGAATGCTGCAGGCATAGTCCCCGGGCTGAAGTTCAAGGGGGAGTGTCGGATCGGGAGGCGACTTCTTGAGCCTCGTCAGTTCCGGGGAAAGGCCGCTCACCCGGTCGCCATTGTGGGAGACGGTCATCAGCCGACCGTAGGTGGCCATGTCCCCGGACGCGAGCACCTCGTCGAGGATCTTTCCCCGCCAGCATTCAGCCAGGCCATAGGTCAAGACCGCCCGCAGACAGTAGCCAGCCGTCGGCTCCTCATGGGTAGCGAAGAAGTTCTGGAGCAGGTCGGTTTCCTCCGGCAGCTCAGCCTCCAACTCAGCCCGGGTACGGGTGAGTGGCAGTTCAGCCAACCAGCGATAGACGTCAGAGTGGCTGAAGTGGTCGACGATGTCAGCTAGGTAGAAGCGCTTGACGTCGGCGGGAAGGTGATCCCGGTCGGCGGCTACCTTGGCGTACACCTCCGGGTAGTCGCGTTGGACGAAGTGCCGCAAGTAGACCTCGCCAATCTCATAGGTGGCGGTTTTCTCGTTGAAGGTATTGCCGGCGGGGCCGGTCTTGTCGGCTTCCAGGCCCGAGTTGAACACCAGGATATCGTATCCCTCGGGGAAGGGGACATAGGAGTGGATATCCAGTTCGGGCTGAGTCTTCATGTGGAGGATATGCCCACGACGGCCGAACTTAATCGCTGCATGGTCGCCGAAACCACCCCGGGTCCCCAGGTACCACTCGGCTACCCCGCAATGGACCGGATACTCTCCCTCGGCGACCCGGAGGTCATTGGTCGCCAGCAGCGCCTCCATCATCACCACCACCAGCGCCGAACTGGATGATAGGCCGACCCGGGGCGGGAGGCTGCTCGCCAGCACCCCGGTGATGCCCCGCAGCGGCCGGTCGCGAAAGAGCATCCGCTGAAGATAGACCGGTACCGCCGCCACCTTGTGGAGCCAGTCGCTGGCGATGCCCTCGACCCGCCGACGGTCGGTGAGGTCCTGGGTCCACTGAAGCCAGTCGGCGGCGGTGGTCAGTTCGGCTGGCGGCCGATACTGGGTGATGTGGAAGCTGCGGGAGCCCTGCTCGGGGTCGGCGTTGGCCAGGTCGATGCGGTTGTCCCGGTTCGGACTGAAGCAGAGGAGCACCTCCTGCTCCAAGGCCATGGGATTGATGAAACTTCCACGGTGGTCGGTGTGCATGCTCAGGGTGTTGAGACGACCGGGGGCCCGAACGAACCCGACCTCGGCCTCGCCGTAGTGCTCCCGGTAACGCTCCAGGAGTTCAGAGAAGCGAGTCAGGCGTTCCTCGAGTCTGGTCTTATCGTCGCCGTAGATTCCCCGGAGGCGAGGCAGCAGTGGGGTCGAGCGCTCCCGGCACCACGTCTGCCAACGCTTTAGCGGTGCCCGGCCCAAGGGCCGCTCGCTTGATGACCCAACCGGGGATGCCAAACGGTTTCCCTTTCCGCCTGAGGGCGCGCTCGTCCCACCGGCGTACTACAGACGGAGAGGCGCGCGCTCGACGACCCCCTTCTCCAAGGGCTTGTTCTTGAGCACCTCTCGGGGGCCGTAAAAGCCCTTGGTGATCCGAGTCAGGGAGTAAACGATCGTGTATGGCCCCAGGAGGGTGCCGGGGTCAGCGACGGAGTTGCAGCCCACCTGGCTGTAATCGCCCATGATGATACCCATTTTGGAGCGGCCCAGGTTGTAGCGGGTACCATCCAGTTCCAGCACTATGTCGGGGCGTTCCGAGCGCTCGACGATGCCGGCGAAGATGCCTAAGTTGGCCGAGGTGGCCTGATTGCCGAAGTGGGTGCGGTAGCCCACGATGCTGTCACCTAAATAGGAGGGATGGGGAAAGTTCGCCTCGTCCATCAACACCACGTTCTTGAGTTCACCTCGGAGAACGGCGCCATCGCCCACGATCACATCACCCCGCAGGTAAGCGCCCTGGCGGACCTCGCAATCCTTGCCGATGATGGTGGACCCCTTGATGCCCACGCCGGGCTCCACCGTCGTCCCTTCGCCAATGAGAATGTCTCCATCGTCCAGGTAAACGCTGGCCCCCGCCAGCCTGGCCCCTTTGGCCAGGTGAAGGACGTGGCGCGCGCCGTCCGCACTTCCGATGATCTGGGCCGGTCGGCAGACGGCCCCAGGTTCCAGCACGACGCGGAATCGGCCGACCGCCTGGCAGCACTCGGGCAAGTCGTCCTCGAAGACACTTGCTCCCCCTGCCCGCGCCGGCAACTGGCGGCTCAGCCAGTCGCAGGTGTACTTGCCGATGGCATCCAGGGCGGTCACCACCGAGTTGACCCCCTCGCACTGGAAGAGCCCGGCGTGGGCGAAGGGATGGGCCTCGAAGTCGAAATAGAACCCAGGCCGGAACCGCTCAGGCACGTCCTGGAGGGACACCTGCTCCAAAGCCACTACCTCCTGCTTCACCATAAACGCGTCCTCCCGCTTTTGATTTGTTCATTTCCCTTTGAGCAAAAGGGTGAGTGGGCCCGGCCCTCAACCTTCCTTGGCCAGGCACTCGACGATCTTCTTCAGCACCACCTCGTGCAGCGCCGGGTTGGTGGTGGCTACCACGTCGTGAACGGTCTTCACGTCGTCAGTAGGCTTTAGGAGGTCCCCCTGGAAGTCGGTCACCACCACCTCGGCCTGCTGGGCAATGTAGACACCGGAGAAGATGTCCACGTAAGGCTGCCCGGGTGCGAAGTAGACGTCCACCTTCCCCTCGGCCACGTCGACGAAACCGTACGGACCACCATTGGGCAAGAAAAACTTGAACGGCGCCAGGAACTCCCGGAACCTGTCCACCAGGGGGAAGAGGAACTTCTTGGGCTTCATGGCGTAGGACTCGATGCTTCCGCCCTCGATGGTCTCAGCGTGCTTTCGCCCCATCAGGCTGCGGTATGATGAATCGAGCCTCACGCAGTGCTCCAGACGGTCCTCGACCAGGTCGCCGATGAAGGCCCCCGTCTCGTTGGCGAAGGACAGTCGGCGTTCCACCGCATCACCCACCACACAACTCAAGGGCTTGAACCCGGCGTCGTAGAAGGCCAGTGAACTGTACCAGAAGTCCGGGATGCCGTGCTTGAACAGGAAACTCCCGTCAAACGGGTCGGAGACCACGTAGGTTGGGTCGCCCGCGCCCTCCCCTATTTCCACCCGGCCGGCTTCCTCCGAAAGCAGCACCACCTGGCGACCCCATCGGGCCAGACGGGCCCGGTAGCCATCTTCGGTGTCCTTGTCCACCCGATAGATGTCCGGATCCCATTCCTTGTACTCACCGATCCGCTGCTCGACCGTCTCCCCGCCCACGTTCTCGTCACGGAGCCCCTGGATGGTGTCCAGCGCCTCGGCCACCAGAGCCAGGTTGAAGGCGGAGAGTTCCCCGTACTGTTGAAAGTTGTCTTGTCGACGCCGGAAGAGGTCGTCAGACGTCATTACACACACTCCTCGCGAGGTTCTTCCTTCGGACCTTACCACCCCTGTCGGGAAAAAGCCTTTTCGCCATGCAGGGGGCTTCCAGATCCAACGGATCCGCTGGACAGGAAGTGACTGTAACCACCCCGGCTTGAACCTGCAAGGGAAAACCGCCGTTGCCACATTTCCCTTGGCCCCCCGGGCTCCTCGCTTTACACTGTCGAGGGCCCGTTCGGGAGACTGCAATGGTGCGGTGAGCGGTGCTACTGCGGTATGGAGGACGCGACCATGATCCCTGCTCTAAACCCGGTGACAACGGGCGGCTTCGGCGGCCTGGAAGAGACCGTGCTTCTGTGTGAAGAACTTGGCTTCGGAGGCATCGACGCAGCGCTGCACCTGTTCGAGGAATACGCCGGCGACCGCGGCCTCTCGGTGGCGAAGGAGTTCCTGGATGCGCACAACGTCGCCCTTGCCTGCGGCGGTCCCGGGGTCGAGTTCCGCAAAGATGAAGAGACCTTCGCCGGAGGGATGGAGGCGCTCTCCGCCCACGCCGAGAAACTTCGTGCCCTTGGGTGCTCCCGCGTGATGACCTGGCTCTACCCGGGAATAGACGGCGATCCCGCCCAGGAGATGCGACAGACCGCCCAGCGGCTCAAACTCATCGCCCAGGGTCTGGCGGCTGAGGACATCCGCTTCGCCTTGGAATGGGTGGGGCCGGCTACCTCCCGCAAGGGCAAGAATCCCTTTGTCCACACCATGGACCGGGCCCTCGAACTGGCCTCCATGATCGACGAGCCCAACGTTGGCCTCCTGGTGGACTCCTTCCACTGGTTCACCGCCAACCACACCTACGAAGACCTCGAAGACCTCGATCCCGGCCTCATCGTCCACGTCCACGTCAACGACGCCCCCAAAAGACCCCTCGGCAACCAGATCGACAACCAGCGCCTGCTCCCGGGCGAGGGCATCATCGACCTGGTGGGCTTCCTCCGCATCCTCAAGGACAAGGGCTACGACGGCTTCCTCTCCATCGAGACCTTCAGCGATGAACTGAAGCAGTTGGGTTGGCAGCAAGCAGCCCGCCAAGCCAAACACGCCCTTGACGGGGTGCTGGCAGAGGTGTAGGATATTGAAGGGAGGCGGCAGGTATGGGCACTATCAAAAGGAGCCTCCGAAATGCCATTCTTCCGCAAGAAACGGGTGGGGCACATCCGCCAGAAGACCCTGTTTGAACAAGTCAAGAAGAGGACGAGGATTGTGGTCATAGACGATGAGAAAGAGAGTTTTCCCTTCGAACTGATGAAAACCGAAGGATACGCCGTCGATCATTGGCATAAGGTCAAGAGCCTTTCGGAACTCGAAAAGGGCGCCTACGACATCATAATCTTGGACATAGGCGGCGTTGCTGCCGAGTACTCGTCAGAAGACGGGTTGGCAGTCCTGGAACACTTGAAGCAGGTCAACCCAAGCCAAGTGGTCGTTGCTTTCTCCGGCCAATCCTTTGACCTGAGTAAGAACAGGTTCTGGAGAATGGCTGATGACTCACTCAGCAAGCCGGTGGACGTGCCGAAATGTAAAAGGCTGATCGACAACCTAATCCGCACGAAGCTAACGGTTGCTAACTACTGGGCCGCCATCGTTGAGCTTCTGCGCCGAGATGGTTTGGAGGAAAGCGAGATTGGGAAGCTCGAGCACAGGATAGCCAAATCTCTGGACAAAGGTGACGCCAGTTCAGCAGGACAATCTCTCAGGTCCGCGTGCAAGCGCCTTGAGACGGCCGGTCGCGTCGCGGAGCTGCTTGTCAAGCTCGCTGCTCTCGTTTCCTAAGAGGGGGCAATGCTGTCGTTCGCTAGGGCGCTGTGTCCATTTCCGACTGTCGGTCCTGACGGGGACCTACAGGACGGATATCTCATTGGCCAGCCGCGAAAATGCAAGAAGTGCCGAAGCAAGGGAAGAACCGCATGCCTCTCTGACCTCCGTAAGGCTTGTCAGGAGTGCGGCGAGGCATGCCACCACTTCGAGTGCCCCAAAAGGATGTCCATATATCAGATCCAGTTTCAGTGGGGCAGCGTCATCTGTAACGGCTTGTTGGACGCGCGACTCAACCGCTCTTGTCCACCGGCCGTCCGCAAGGCCAACAAGAGCCAAAGAATCACCCTCGAGCAGATCTCCAAGTGGCAGTCGGCGTTCCTGAGATCTGTTGAGACCGTCGAGCAGTTAGTGGATACACGTGTTGTCGAAGCAATCCAAGGACTGCATGATGTGAAAACGGCCGTCAGCATCGTGACCCGCAATGCGGAGGCAATCGTTCAAACACTCGAAGGAGCAACGGACGACGAGAGAATAGAGACAGCAGACCCGCCTCTGAAAGGTCTGCTAAAATCCGTGGAGCTGCTGCGGACCCGTCTTGCCATGTCCTCAATTGTGGCGAATCCGGAAGCGGCTTCATACGGACGAACACACCCAACGCCTATTTACAAGATGTTTCATCGCATGGTCAAGCTTTTTGAAGAGCAAGCGAACGCACGGCGCGTGACAGTTCGCATGGCCGGCAGTTCGTTCAATCAACCTCCAGCACGTGACTCGCTTGATACCCTGGCTCTAGTACTAATCGACAACGCGGTTAAGTACTCGCCGGCTGCCGCGGAGGTCACCGTCGGGGTTGAGGACGTCGGCGACGCAGTTGAGGTCTGCATCCAGAACCGTGGTCCCATCGTTCCGGAGGCGGACCGTCCGCGAATCTTTGACCGGGGGTACAGAACCATCGCGGCTGCACGAACCGCGTCCAGTGGCTCAGGCCTCGGCCTGTACATCGCAGCCACCGTCGCTAAAGCGCACGGCTTCGAAATTCGCTACGAAAGCGAGGAGAGTCCTTTACAGCCAGGTATTGGAGTCAACAAGTTCCGTTTTCGAATTGGCGAGCCCTGTATCGACAAAAGCTCCGCTTGACCAGACAGAAGGCGCCTGCGGGTGCCAGAAACAGCAGAGCCGCTAGCGTAAGGGCCCATTGTTGACCACTAGTCTGTGGTTTTCAGGCCAGCTCTCAGTCCCACCCGTACGTGAACTCGGGGAGGCGGTTCCAGCGTGCTTTATAGATGCGTGAGTCCGGAAGGACGAGTTTGGCTTCGGGGTTGAGCAGGCGGATGGTGTCGTCCCAGAGGG
>CBDVDV010000038.1:0-23243 GCA_965372835.1 uncultured bacterium
GAAACGGGTTGCCACGGTCACGACTCGACTGGCTTCGGACAGTCCACGCGGAGGCCGCGAGGCCGAGGCGGAATGACCGCAGCGGTTGGCAGTACGTGCATACAGCATCCCCCCACGGGCACCCCGACCGAACCCTGTTCAATCACTCCTCGGACGTGCCCAGCCAATCGTTTAGGGGCTGGATGGTGAGGTCGGCCGCTGGGGGTGCCTCGTCTTTCCGGTAGGGGGTGAGAAGCACGGCGATGCGATGCTTCCCGACGCGGCCTGGCACCCGAACATGAAGGACCTTCACATCAGGCTGCTGACGTTGGGGCTTGGGAGCCGAAGCAGCCTTCACCTCAAACCTGAGACCTTCCGGTTCAAGGAGCCGGGCCTCCAGTCGCCATTCCCCTTGAGCCAGGACAGCGCGACTGCCATCGAGCGTCACCTCAGACGGGGTGAGCATGGCCCAGACGACCTCGGCATCACCTTTGGCGTCGATCTCGTCCTGGACGAGGACCCGCTTCCGGTCGATGAGCACTAACCCTCGGTGGACTTTGCGAGCCCACTTGTCGTAGGCCTGACTGAGGTCGGCAACGGCCCAGGCCCGTTGAGGAGTCGAGCCGAAGCCGATGATGGGAGCCTTGGCCCGGTAGTCTTGGTTCTCACCGGCGAAGGTGAGGGTGTTGTGGCTGGCTGTGCTCAGCCTGTAGAGTTGGTACCGGGTCTCGGGGGCCCAGTACCCGGGCAGGTTGTAGTCGTCGGGGCCCAGGTCGACGGCCCACCGATACCCGCCGGCGTCCAGGACGAAACTGCCCAGGTCAACGTGGCTGTGGTTGGCTCGGTTGTCGCCGCCCTTGAAGCCGACGAAGATGGCTTCCCGATGCTCCCAGGCGCTGCGGAAGAAGGTCACGCCAATGCCCTCGAAGAAGGCATCCAACGGGACCCCCGACGCGACCGGCCCTTCCCCCTTCGACTGGTACCAGATGAGGTCAAGGGCGCTGGGTCGGCGGCCCATGTGCTGACGCTGGTGCCAGGCGAAGACGGGCTCATCGAAGGTGCGGGCCAGCCAGAACATCTCCGGCGCACTTCCTGCCCGGTCGCCCGCATCGGCGTAGTTGAAAGTGCGGCCAAATGGACCGGTGAAGTGGATACGGAACAGGCCCGCGCCGTCGAAGCCGGGCATCTGCGACAACCCCTGGTCACTGCCCAGCGCCGTCTCCAGCGCCGCCAGGAAGTAGACGTTGTAGGAGGTGGCGTAGTGCCAGTAGCCCGGCCCCTCGGCCCAGCCCCCGTCGGGCGCGTAGGAAGCCATGGCCCGGCGAATCGAGGTGAGCGCTTCGCTGACGATGTACTCAGCCAGTTTGGTCTCCGACCTCTTCGATTCAGGCTCCTCGTCAGCGACGGCCAGGGCCCCGATGGTGATGCCTCCGTTACAGACCTGGTTCCAGTTGTGATGGGACACCACCCACCACCTCTGTTCCTGGTAGAAAGGCAAGGCGGCCTTGAGGCCCTTCTCGATGATGGCTTGGCGAATGCTGGCCCGGTCCTCGGGGCCGAGGAACTCGTGGAGCCAATCGTAGCCGATGGCCAGGGCGTGGGTCATCTCGGCCGTGTCCAGGAAGTGAGAGGGATTCCAGTCAGGGAACCCCGCAGCGACGAGCATCTCTGTGCGTGCCCGCTCGGCGAAGCGCTCCTCGCCGGTGAGTTTGTAGACCGTGGGCAGCGTGTAGACGCGCTGGAGGCACCGCCGACTCTGATGCAGGAGCCGAGGTCCGACGAGCCGATGCTCGACGGGGGCCTCATCGAGAATCCTTGTCGCCTGCTCGTACAGGCTGTCGCGAATCTCACGCGCCCTCTCATCGTCGCCGATGAGGTCCTTCACCCGCTCCCAGTCCTTCTCCAGGGCAATGAGCCTGGGATGCCCCGAACGAAGGCTGTCCAGTACCGACATGTTCCCCTCCCCTTTCTCCTCGGTCTGAGCGGCCGTGGCCACGAGGGCCAAGACGAAGAGCACTATCGCCGTGGCTCGCATATGTGTCCCGCTCATCCGCCGCCCTTGCCCTCTCGTCACGATGAGGACGGTCCCGTCGCCAGCCAACGGCCGACCACACCCAGCACTTCCAGTTTCATCTCCAGGTTCTGGCGACGGGCGGGCACCATGTCCACCACGTCGAACCCGCAGGTGCTCAGCGTGCGTTCCATCAAGACACAGCAGTTGGGTGCGCCTCCACCCCCGCCACCGGCCACGCAGACGCCGACCGCAACCGGAGAGCCAACCTTGGCCTTCCCGTCCTCGTGGCGGGTGATGCGACGCAGCCGGTCCAGGAACGCCTTCAGGCTCTCGCTCAGGTCGCTGAAGTAGACGGGGTTCCCAAAGACCACAGCGTCGGCGGACCCGATCTTGTCCACGACGGAGGCGAAGTCGTCCTCGATGACGCACCGGCCCTCAGACCGGCACAGTCCCCAGCCGTTCTCGTCACACTGTCGGCAGCGCTCGATGTCCAGTTCGGTCAGGAACATGCTTTCCACGTCGGCCCCAGCACCTTTCGCGGCATAGGTCAGAGCCCGTGTCGCTCGAGCGGTCTGACCTTCGTGGTTCCGGCTGCCCAGGATCGCCAGTACCTTCATCCGTGCCTCCCTTCCCCTCTCTTGTCACTGTGCTCAGCCTTCCCATACTTCAACGCATGCGCGACTCGGACTCCCACATGTCCGGGTTACTTCCGAAGTGCCGCTTGAGTTCCTCCGTCGCATCTCCCAGTTCCTTCACTACGTCCGCGGACAACGTGAGGTCGCCTGCAGCAGCGTTCTCGCGCGCCTGCGCAGCACTTCGAGCCCCGGCGATGACCGAACCGACACCGGGCTGGGCCAGCAGCCAGGCCAGGGCCACCCGACCCGTCGGTTCACCCAACCCCTCAGCGACGGCGCGGATGCGGTCGATGGCCGCGAAGGTCTCGGCCTCAGCACCCGGTTCGCCGTGACGGGCCTCCGGACGGTCGGTGGAGAAGAGCCTGGTCCGCGCTCGGCCTACAGGCACGTCGTCCGGTGTCTTGAACTTGCCCGTGAGCAGTCCCTGGGCCAGGGGGCTGTAGCAGGTGATGCTGATGTCGTTGGCGACACAGACCGGCACCACCTCGTGCTCGATGGCCCGCCAGAGCAGACTATAGGGCAACTGGTCGGCTTCGGGCCGACCGACTTCCAGCAACTCGGTCAGGTCGCCCCTGGCGAAGTTGGAGACACCCAGGACGCGGACCTTCCCCTCTTTCTGGAGGTCTTCCATGGTCCGCCAGGTCTCCTCCATGGGGACCTCTCGGCTGGGCCAGTGGACGATGTAGAGGTCGATCACGTCCGTCTTGAGTCGGCGCAGACTGGCCTCGCAGGATTCCTTCACTGTCTCGGGTTCCAGGTGCGCTCGACTCACCTTGGTGGCGATGACAGCCTTATCCCGGCGACCGGCCAAGGCGCGACCCAGTAGTTCTTCCGAGTGCCCGCTTCCGTAGCCCTCGGCGGTGTCGAAGAAGTTGATGCCCGCATCCAGGGCCGCCTGGATGGCACCCAGGGCTTCAGACTCGTCCTGCGGACCCCAGGTGCTGCCCCCGGCGATGGCCCAGCAGCCCATCGACACGGCAGACACCTTCAGGTCACTTCGTCCTAACCATCTGTATTGCATAGACTTACGCCTTTCCTGTTTGCGACGCGTCGCGCAGTCTTCGGCTTTGGTGCTCACTTGGCTGACAGTGAACAGGCCCATTCTACCGACGACAGCCCAGCCGTCAACCCCCGCGTGAACGACAGGCTCACCCTTCTCGGAGCGTTTGTCCTTGCATCCGGCCGGAGTGGACTTATGCTCACGCCGAACGTTTCCCGGACCGGTCAGGCAGACGTCTTGGAGGAAAGGAACAGTCATGCAGTTCATCATGTTCACCAAGCATCTGGAGGGGAAAGACATCGGCGGCATCATCGAGGCGTTGAAGTCAGTGGGTGTCGAGGGCGCCGACCTGTGCGTCCGCCCGGACTACCCGGTGACGCCAGAGAACGCACCGACGGAACTGCCGAAAGCGGCCAAAGCCTTCGCCGACGCCGGGCTCAGCATTCCCCTTATCACCACGCCCGGCCGATACATTGACCCGAACGACCCGACGGTCGAGCCCCTTTTCGCAGCGTGCGCCGAGGCTGGGGTGAAGTTCATCAAACTCGGCTATTGGCTGCTGGGAGACGAGGACTACTGGGCTGCTGTCGACAAGGTGCGAAAAAACCTGGAAGGCTTTGCTCAACACGCCCGAAAATCGGGCGTGACAGCAGTCTTCCATACCCATTCGGGGCCCTACATGGGCCTGAACGCGAGCGCGGTCATGCATCTGGTCAAGGGCTTTGACCCGAACGAGGTCGGTGTGTTCCTCGATGCCGGCCACCTGGCCCTCATGGGCGAGCCGGCGAAGATGGCCCTCAGCATCGTCAAAGACCATTTGCAGGTGATGGCCTTCAAAGACTTGTGTTGGCAGCGGGTGATCCGTGACGGTAAAGCGAGTTCGACCTCGAGAACGCTGCGCCTGGGTGAAGGTCTGGTGGACTGGGAAGCGTGGGTAACCGGCCTTCAGGGGGTGAACTTCGACGGCCCCATCAGTTTCCACAGCGAATACACGGGCGTCCCCGTCGAGACGGTCATCGACCTCGCCCGCACCGACGTCCGCTACCTCCGCGCGCTGCTCGCTTCGTAGCCCGGCAGCGAAGCCCGGCCGGAGGATAGACGGGTGAGGCGCGGAGCAGTGAATGCTCTTGTTTTCATGTCCCTGCTCTTGGCCTTGGCGACCTGTGGTCGCACACGTTAGCCGCTCTGTGCGAGCGGGCAGCCAAATCGGGGCTTGCACGGGGCAGCCCTGGTCCGTATCCTCATGTCATAGAGGCCCGGCACCATCGTCGACGGCCCTTATCGGGTGAACCTCGGTCGAAGGGGGTAGCCATGAAGGTCGGACTGTACTCGGTTTCCTACAGCGGAGCGTGGTATCCTGGACCGGGCCTGTCGATGGCGGACTTCATCGCCAAGGCCAAGGAGCTGGGTTTTCCGGGGGTGGAACTCGGCGCCAAGCGTCCCCACGCCTCGCCCGTGGACCTGGACGAGCGAGCCCGCGCACAAGTGCGTGAGGCACTCGACAAACACGGCATCGACTTGGCCGCGGTGGCCAGTTACAACGACTTCACTTCCCCGGTCCTCGAGCATCGAGAGATACAACTCCTGATGCTCCGTGAGCAGATCAAGGTTACCAGGGACCTGGGAGCGCCCGTGCTGCGCGTGTTCGCTGCCTGGCGGGGCGTCACTCTGCGGGACGGCTTGGCCACCTACGATATGACCCGCCGATACGCGGAGAGCCAATACCCCGACGTGACCCGCCTGGAGCAGTGGCGCTGGGTTCGAGAGGGACTGCAGGAAGCTGCCCGCTTCGCTGAGGATGTCGGCGTCACCCTGGCCCTGCAAAACCACGAGCCTCTCATCCGCAACTACCACGATATGCTCAACATGATAAGGGAGGTGGACAGCCCCGCCTTGAAGGCTTCCCTGGACGCCCCGCTGCTGAATCGGCTGACCGATGCCGACTACGTCCGCCAGGCGGTCCTGGAAACGGGCGGCCTCCAGGTGCACTCCCACTTCGGCGGCGAGTTTCACCGAAACCCCCAAGGCAAAGCCGTCTGCGAGTTGGACTGTGACTACCTCAGTTTCGTCAAGGCCCTGAAGGAGATAGGCTACACGGGCTACCTGTGCTACGAGTTCTGTCACCCCTGCCTGGACGACAGGCACGAGCCCGCGGGCATCGATCGCGTCCACGAACAGGTCGCTCTCGCCCTGGAGTTTATGCTCGACATCCTCCAGCGCGCGGACGCCCGGCCAGGTTAAGAAGTCTCTGGCCCGCATCAGGGGAAGCAGGCCCGCACCCACAGTTCCCGCCGCATGTGGTAGAGCCGGCGACAGACCCAACGCACATATCCAGCAAGTGCTGCAACCGGAGAGATGACCTGCCCAATGCCCGACTTAACACACTACACACAAGAGCACAGATCCGAACTCGAACGTCTCCTGGTTTCCCCGCAATGGCAAGCGACCATTCGCTCCGGGCTCATAGAAGAAGTCAAGGAGGAGAGACTCGAGCCTGGTGCTACCAGGAACTATATTGATACCGTGGTTACTCAACTGCTGGGATTCAACGAAGCCAGCGTTCGAGACTCCGTCGCTCGGGGCTCCACCGACGAAACCGATCTCTTTCGTCAATTGTCCAGGTGGCCATCTGGGTTAGAAGGTCGGGACCCTACGCTATCGTTCGTGGGACTTAATGTCACCTCAGCGTGCAATTCCCATCCGAAGTGCCTCTACTGTAACCAACCGTCTCTTCGCCCTTCGGTAGACCTCGTCAGCTGGAAGAGCATTGTCGAGGAGGTGACGACGCCTCACGGCGGGGAAGGTGTGTATATCTACATCACCGGCGGTGAGCCCCTGACCTTAGGCACGGACATCTGGGCAGACAACGGGCTCGTGAGGTTTGCGACTCAAAGGGGAGCAGCAGTCAATATCAATACTAATGCTGCGCTCCTGACGCCCGAGGTAGCCTTGCGCCTTATCAAGGCAGGGCTGGCCAAGTTGCACATCTCACTGGATGCGGCCGACCAGGACGTTCACAACGCTCTACGTCCCGGACACGATTTCGACCGACTCCTGGAAGGCATTTACAACCTTCAGTTGGCTCGTGATATCGTGGGGGTTCCTTATCCTGTCATCCACACTAACTGCGTCCTCACCAACAGGAACCTGGACCTCTTCCCACGCCTCTTCCGCTTTGTTTTAGAAAAGCACAAACAAACAGGGGACAGCAAGGATCCTCTCTATAATGACCTATTCCCGCACGTGATTCCCGTTGGGGGGAACACCAATCATCGGCTCAGGCCATCAGAACGGCAGTTCAGAAGGTTCTATGAAGACATCTGGCCGCAAGTATGCGGAATCTGGGACGGGTACCAGGCGGGGCTTGGAGTTGCCACGGAGAAGAGAGGCGTCCTGTTTGGCTATTTCTCAAACCCTTTCCTGCGAGTAAAACACCAGGGTGGGTTGGACGCTTATGTAAAAGCGTCGGCCGAAGGCCGCTACGGAGCGCTGGCACTGCCGCAGTATTGTTACGTGGCGCCAACGCAGGTTGTGTTTACACCTGACGGTTACCAGTACCGGTGCGGCTCCCATGCGATCCGCGGTACTCTCCCTCTGGGCAACATCAGGGAACGTGGAGTGTTCGAGAACATTAGAGTGGGAATAGCGGACCTCGACGGGCTCCCGCGACAGGAGCACTGCTACGGTTGCGCTTTGGCGACTTTATACATCAACCAAGCCGTGGAAGCAAAGCTGAAAGACAAATTAGACTCCATGCTTGCCGGGGATCAGCGCGCGTAGAGGACAGGTTCACCGGGAAGCCGACGCGGATACGTCTTCAGTTTGGACGACTACTTCCGGGCGTGGCCCAGGAGGTAGCCTTTCGGCGCGGTTCGCTCTTCCGGCGGTGTGCCTTCGGCCCAGGTCGTGGCGAAGCCAGCGTGCCAGCAGGACCACTCAGACCACGTCCCGCCAGGGCCCTCCTGACGCAGGCGCACCATATGCAACGTATTGGGCCTGAGGCCGTCCTTACCAGCCAGCGGCCCGACAAACTCCCCGTTCGCCGAAGAGACCTCCAGTTCCTTCCTCGCTGCCCCTGTGGAGCCCTTCCAGACCACGGTGTAATCGAACGTCGGGGGCTGATGGCAGGTAACGACCTTGTCAACGGTATGCGCTTTGACCAGAGGTTTCTGAGCCGCTTGCGCCACTTCCACCTCCCAGGCCTGCGGGGCCGCAGCGGCAGCCGACTTCACGATGACGGGGTTCAGGCTCGTGCGAGCCGGGCCAATCGGTTCAGTGGAAAGCACTAGATCGTCGTAAAAGCGTGACTGCTTCACCGGGCTGCCGCCGTTCCAGTAGCAGTCCCACGACATCCCGTTAAGGAGGAACTTGTCGTAGCCTCCGGCCAAGTCGTCGTTGGTTATGTCGCAGATGAGGGTGCCGTCGGCCCAGGCCTGAATCGAGTCTGACCGTGGGCCGTCACCGAGTTCAACCCGAAGTTCGAAATGAATCCACCGCCCCACGTTCACCGGGTCCGAGAACTTCCACCGGCACTCGTAGTTGGGCGACCACTCGCGGTGGGCCTGTGGCGCGCGGGTGTGACGCTCGATGGAGATGTGCCCGTCCTCACCGCCAATCCAGAACAGCACCGTGTAGACGCCATGCCACTCACCCTCTCCGAAGCAGCGCATCCGGGCCATCTTCGGGGGGAAGTGGGTGCCATCGCGAGGGGTGAAGCCCTCCTCGAACTTGTGGTACCAGCGGGCCACCGCCACCCGGTACTTGCCACGGTTTTCGACTCGGCCATGGGGATTGTCGCCGAAGAATCGCCAGACCCACCCGGCGCTGCCCGGGTCGGCGCCCTGCGGGATTTCCGCGAGCGGAACGTACGTCTGCTGGATGGACTTCTCTCCGCCGAAGGGATCGACCGTAGTGATACGGAAACGGCCGTCATCAAGACCGAGGTCGTTGAAGCGCCCCTTCAAGTCGGTGATCGTCTCCAGGCCCTCATAGAAGAAGACCCCCGGCGCCGACGTCAGCGGGTCCGGACTCAGCGGCTTCACCCGTTCGACCTTCGGCGCCTCAGGCGCCGCGCCCTCCACAGCAGGCGCGAGCACACTCACCAAGCCGACCAGAGCCACCGCCAACGTGCATATCATGACCGTCTTCATCCCACCGCGCCTCCTTCTGTAGCGCTGCCAACCACGCCCCGGGAGGTCCCTCACAAGAACACCGAGATCCCGACCCCCTGCCACGTCGCTCCTCACCCCCCAGCCAGAGCGTGTATACTACCCGTCCGTTGCACGCGTGTCCACAACTCCGGCAGCACCGACGACGTGGCTGCTTCAACCTGTGGGCCGCTGTCGACAACTTTAGTGCGCGCAGACCGAGCCCGTCGCGGTTATCATACGAGGAGAATTCGCCCCCTGATTAGCGGAGGAAGTCGACGATGCCAAAGTGGATACGAGCGCTGCTATGTATCGGGGTCTGCGCGTCAGGCTACCTGATTGGCCCAGCCCATGCTTCGGAGGCCGAACTCCACGTCATCGCCGATTTTGAATCACCGGGAGAACTCTATCAGTGGGAGAAGTTGCGCTTTCCCGTCCAGCAGCCACGCCAGGTCTTCGACCTCGCCCTCACTGATGAGCGAGCGTCGCTGGGCTCGGGCGCGCTCAAGGTGACGCAGCCTCTGGAGCAGGCCCAGCGGGTCGCCTGGGGCACCGTGTCCGTCCCCCCGGACTGGTCCGAGTGGGAGACACTCAAGTGGGATGTGTACTGGAAGGCACCAGCTGACACCCAAGGTCGGCTGACCGTCACCGTGGACATCACCGACCGCAACAGCACCGCCCTCTGGACCGATCGCTTTCACCGGGGCTTCCAGATCCGTCCGGGGTGGAACACCCTTTCGGTGACTGTCGATGAACTTCAGCCTCGCATCGACGTTCGTCGAGTCGAGCAACTCGCCTTCGGCCTCAACTGCTCCACACCCACCACCATCTATCTGGACAACGTCCGCCTGGAAGGCAAGCGGGGGGAGCCGCTGCCCCAGGTTAAACCCATGTTCCGCCGACGGCTCAGCCATCGCACGTTCGTGTGGCTCATCGGGGACGACTTCCGTCGCTGGCAGTGCATCGCCGACGGCTACTACGAACCCAAGGGCTGGGAGCCCAGCAACGACCTGGTGAGTTCGATGTCGGGCTTGCGCTTTGTCGAGGAGTCGGAGTTGCCGGACGGTCATGAGGAGTCAACCGTCTGGCTCACCTTAGCCAAAGACGTACCTCGAACTGCCCCGGAGGCAAAGACAGATCAGTTGCCAAGAGAGGCGGGTACGCTTGACTTCCGGGTACGGGTCTCAAAAGACACCAGGGACCTGGTCGGCTACTATCCGCTCATCGTTGCCGGGAAAAACGATGCGAACCTGGTCCACTTAGCCTTCCAGAACGACGACCTGTTCTTCGAAATCCGCAAGGACGGCCAGCGCCATATCGCCCGTCCCTGGTGGATGGGGGTCTGGGGTGACATTCACAAGCGCCCGGTCCACTGGCGGGCGGGGAGCGAGCACCACGTCCGCGTCACCTGGGGTCCCAAGGGGATGTTCCTTTACCTCGACGACGAAGAGGTGCCCTACTGGCCCCTCAGCCTGACCCGGAAGAAAGACATCGAACTCCCCCCCTCCCCTTATGCAGGCTCCATTCCAGAGGGGCTCGGCGAACTGCACGTGGGGAACTCACCCGGGGGAGCGGCGCCAGGCTTGGCTGTCATCGACGAACTTCGCATCCGCAACGTTCAGGTGCTGGGGCCCGAATGGGAGGACTTGCTTTTCGTCAGGTCAGGTGAAATGGTCTCAAGGGCTTTCGACCGGGGGCCACGGTCCAAGGAAAGTTCCTTCGCCTTGCGCCGATTCGGCTACGACGCTGAGATCCCGCCTGGCACCAGCATCGAGTTCTCTTTCCGAGGCACGAACGAAATCGCGAGGCAGCCGATCTGGTTCACGGAGTGGTCGGAGCCCGTCGTGGCCACGGCCACGCAGCCCGCTGTCATCTCAAAGGAAACTCTCACCGAACTCAATCAGTACCGCTGGCTGCTGGCCAAAGTCGTTCTCAACACCGACGGCCCAAAGGTGACACCCAGACTCCGACGCTACTACTTCCTCCAGCACCAGGGGAAGAATCCTTGTCTGTTCTTGAGCGAGGAGCGACTGAAGACCTTGCGCCAGCGCTGCCAGGGACCGAACAAAGCGTTGTTCGACCGCCTCAGGGACCTCGCCGACAAGGGCCAGGTCGGTGCGCAGGGCAACGCCCTCCTCTACCAGATAACGGGCGACGAAACGTACGCGCAGCAAGCCAAGGGGAAACTCGACGAGATTCTCGAAAAGCGCAAGTACGCCGAGGAGCGCGAGGCCATCGCCATCGACTGGATACTGCCAGCGTGCACGCCCGAGGAGCGCCTGCGCTACGTCAGGATGCTCACAGCCGGGCTCTGGGACTACGGGATGCTTCCCCAGAACGTCTGGTGGAACCAGATGTACAACCGCTGGCGCCACGCCTACACCCATACCTTCCTGAAGAACCTCGTCCTCGTTCAGCAGGTCGCGCACCTAAGCAACGATGAACCGCTCACCGAGGAGACGCTGGGCTTCGACCTCTTCCGACTCAAACATTCCTTCGACAGCACCGAGCGATTCTTCAGGCTCTTCGTGATCCCGGCCATCAACCGCACCGGAGGTGTCTGGCCCGAGGGCTTCGGCTACCATTCCTATACCGGGCCCGGCCCGGCGCTCTCGGTGGCAGCGTGGGAGTCGGCCACGGGTGAAAGCCTGTGGGAAGAGGCGTGGGCCTTCGCCAACGTCCCTTCGTGGTACTTCTACAGCCGACGCCCGCACGCCGGTCGCACCGTGGCTGTCAATGATGACCGGTCGGGCATGACGGCCCTGATGTCGCCCTGGCTGCCGATGTTAGCCAGTGTCTACCGAGCCCCCATCGCCCAGCGCGACGCCAAGGCCATCGCCGACTGGCTAACGGAAAATGCTCGCCAAGAGCGACCCCGGGTGCCCGACTTCGGCTACTACTACATGACGGACTTCCTGCTCTGGTACGACCCGTCGATACCAGCAGCCAGGCTCGAAGACTTGCCCCTCGACCGCTTTTTCCCCGAAGCGGGTTGGGTGCTCATGAGAAGTGGCTGGGAGAAGGACGACACCCTGGCGCTCTTTATGCCCGGGGACTGGTTCGGCGGCCACAAGCAGGCCGACACGGGGAGTTTTCTCATCTGCAAACTCGGCGACCTGGCTCTTGACCCACCTGACACCCGCCGAAACGCTAGCAACCAGCATTTCGCCTACCGGGTGAAAAGCATCGCCCACAACGTGGTGGCGATTGACGACCCGGACGAGCCAGCCGGTGACGGCGGGGTTGTCCGCCAAAGCCTGGGCGACGGCGGACAGCACCGGCCCGGTATGCCCCAGTTAGGTGACGTACGGCCGGGCACCGTGTTCGACACCGCCGACATCCTCGCCTACGAGAGCACACGTGAGTTCAACTACACCGCCGCCGACCTCACCGGCGCTTACGGGAAATGGCGGTACGGCCACCCCCACATCATCAAGCGCTACTACCGCCAGTTCCTCTACCTGCGGCCCGACACCTTCGTCGTCTTCGACCGGGTCACCCTCACCGACCCCAAGTACGACTGCAGGTGGCTGCTCCACGCCCTGAACAAGCCTGCCGTCGACGGTGAAGGGAAGCAGATGACCGACCTCGTGACCCGGTACGTCGGCGCTCCGCAAGCCCTCCTTGAACAAGGGGAAGGCGCACTGCGCATGGTCCCCGTCCTTCCGGAGTCCGCGGTGCTCACGCTCCGCGAGGTCCAGGGGAAACATCAGGACGACAAGGTCGTCCCCGAGGCCACCATCTGGCAGTTGGAGTTGGAGCAGGAGAAGAAGACCGGTGAGCGCTCGTTCCTGGTGGTGCTGGTCGCTGGTAAGAAAGAGGCACTCCCCACGCCACAGGTCAAACTCATCCGCGAGGAAAACCGTGTCGGCGCGGAGATCACCGTCGGCGGGCCTGTCCGCCAAAGCCTTGGCGACGGCGGGCAGCGCTTCCGTGTGCTCTTCAACGAGACCGGGGAAATGGGTGGCTCCGTCACCGTCGGGGGTCCCGGCGTCGCCGGACAGAAAGTGGAACTGGCCAGAAACATCGTTCAGTAAAGGGAAGCAGTCATGGCTCGCCCGACTGCAGTGGTACTGCTGAGTTGTCTCTTCGTAGCGGCTCCTGCCCACGTCCGGGGTGCCCAGCCACCTGCGCCCTTGGTCATCGACGACTTCGAGAGCGAGGAATCGCTCTGGAACTGGGGTCGCTGGATGAGCGACGCGCCCGCGCCCATGGTTCTCTCCGGCGAGCGCGTCTCTCACGGTGAGCGTGCGCTCAAGGTGACTTATCCTGAGGCGGAGGCCTACGGCATCCACACCTTCGAGTTGCCTCGGGACTGGTCGGCTTACGAATCGCTTCGGTTCGACATCTACTACGACGTCCCCGCGGGCGACCCGTCGCGCTGGCTGGGCTTCAACGTCTACATTGACGACTTCGACAGCACCGGCTGGGCCACCAACTTCCATCAGGAGGGCTGGCGCCTCAGGCCCGGGTGGAACTACAAACAGATCGACATCGACTCCATCGCCCGCCGACGGGACTCAATCGACCTCACCCGGGTCAAGGCCCTCTATTTCATAATGGGAAACCTTCCCGCGGATACCGTTCTCTACTTCGACCACATCCGCCTGGAGCCCCGGCCGCCCGTGGTCTCGACAGGCCCCGGCCCTCTCCGCCTGGAGGTCCGGAGCCCGACCGAGACCAACAGGACCGACAGGGTTACCATTACCTGCCCGGGCCAATTCGCCCTCGACTTCGACCCCAACGTCAGCACCATCACCCGCTGGTTTGACCTGGCCCGCGACCCCGAACGCCGAACCAACCTGGTGGCCGAGTACGGACGACTCCTTAACAACAAGTTCGGCTTCAAGAGCGAGGACGGAGAACCCCTCCAGGGGTCGGCGTACCTCACTCCCACAGCAGTGCCCGTGCTACTGGAAGCCACTCCCCTTCGCGCTCGCGTGAGGATGGTCTGCCCGGGAAGTCGGATGTATGGGGGCGGGGCGTTAACCGCCCACGTCCAGGGCACCACCGACTACACCGTCTATCCTACCGGTCGGGTCTTTGTGAGGAACGAACTTCGGGTGGTTGGCGAGACCTACCGGTCCAAACATTTCCAACTCAACATGCTCACCTCGTGGGCTGCCCACAACGGAAGCGACGGCCAGGCCGTCCGGTCTTCGGCCAAGGACTTCATCCTTCACACACACAGAGGCCCTGGGGTGACCGCAGATGCACTGCTTGTGTGGCACACCGGCGAGCGCCCGACCTCTTACTTCAACGCCCCTTACGAGCGCGTTTTCTACCGGTCAGGGGTCCAACTGGCTCAGGCCATGAACAAGAACCTGGAGCCTGGTACCTCGCTCGTCTGGTGCTTTATGCTCCAACTCAAACCAGATGACGTCGACTCGGAGGAGGCTGCCCGACCATATGCTCTCGACTACCGCAACCCCGCCACGGTCACCGTGGGCCGAGGCGTCCTGGTCACCAACGACCCCGGCGATGCGACAGCGGACGGCTTCAACGAGGCCGAGGGCTGCACCGTGCTTGCCGCCCAGGGGGGAACGGTTGTCTTCGTCTTCAGCCCCGGGGAACTGACCCGCTACTGGCCGGTCTTTAAGGTGCTGAAATGGGCGGGGCCACCACCGGGCACCATCAACGCAGGCGGCGAGGTGCTCCGGGACGGTCACGACTACCTCGCTCACGCAGACACCGACACGCTCCTGATCCAGATTCTCCGACCCGTGGACAGCGAGACTGAGTTCGTCATCGCTGCCGAGTGACCCGCGGTGGGACCGGTCGGCAATGCAGTGTTAAGCACAGTGCCAAAACGGGCGCTGGTTGCAGCCGCTGCTGCACCGGGAGGGCTCGCGTCTCACCCCCGCGTCCGCGAGCACGTCCTGTCGTTGGCTCAGTTCGTTGAACAGGCCGAGGGGAGCGTCCAGGCTGCTCTTCGGCGGGAGTCTCAACGAGTTGGGACAGTGGTGCTACGGGATGGCAGCGTCTGCCGGTCTTACAATTCCGAGCCGGATTCAAGGCTTTCCCGGTACGCGTCCTTCAAGACCTCCACCTGGATGGCGCCCTTGAAGTTCCTGGGGATGGGCATGAAGCGGAGAAGGTCCGGGCGGGCGCCTTTGCTTACGTGCTTCGGCGCTTCTTGCAGAAAGGCGCCCTCAATGGCCCGCCGCTTGTCCTCGGCACCCTCGCTCAGGAGCTCGATGGCAACGCAACAGGAGTCCTCGTGTTCGCTGCCAATCTTGAGACCGATGACGGCCACCTCAAACGCATCCGCTGGCAGACGGTACCGTGCCACAATGAAATCCTTCAGTTCGGCGGCGATCTGGGCGCCGGAGTAGTTGGCGCCACCCCGGAGGAGAAGCGACGACGTCCGGCTCATCCAGTAGTAGTCAAGTTCACTGTCCTGGGGGCTCCGAAGGGCAAAACAGACGTCGCCCAACCCGTTGTACCAACCATCCCGAAAGACATCTGCTGTGGCCTCCGGGTCCTTGACGTAGCCGCTCATGAGATTGTCGCCACGAGTGAGCAGGAACCCGGGCTCGCCCGGCTCGCAGTCCTGCATGTAGCCAGGATCGCCGGGCGTGGTGCTCTTCACGATGCGGGCCTCCGTATAGGGAGGATGAGGCCGCCCGATGTAGTACCCCGCCTTTCGCTCGCCACCGTACTCGTGACTCCACCCGCGTTCGAACGCCTTCTGTTTGGCCTCCTCGCAAAGATGGTGCGGTATGCCCAGGACCTGCAGGCAGGTTTCCGTTGAGCCGAACCGCACGCGCGGCGTTCGCGCCGAGAGCCTCAGGAAGCGCTTGACCGTCGTCGGGCCTACCGGAGCAGAGCCGATAAGCACGTCCACTTTGCCAAGAGCATCCTTCAACGCCGTCAACTCCACAGGGAGTCTCCCCGACTCGATTAGGCTCTCGAGGAAGTCGAAGTGACGTGAGACGAGGGGCGCGGCCATTCGCTCATAGCCCTTGGTGACCGCCTGCACCAGAATGCGCCAATACGGCGTCGAGTAGCGCTCCATGAGATGGAGGTGCGTTCCCGGACGGCGGAGGGCCCAGTCGGTAACAGCCGTCGAGTTGGTGTGGTGAAGCGGATTCACCACAACGGTAGCGAAACGACAGTCGGGCGAAACGGCGAGGAACGACTCGAAGGTCGCTCGATTGGTGCGGTAGCAGCGGTACGGAAGCCGGACGCCTTTGGGTTCGCCCGTCGTGCCGGAGGTGAAGATTATGATCTTCGTGAACTCCTCATTGAGGTCGGGATCCCGGCAGAACTCGTCTTCGGGAAGCGGAGGGAGCTCGCGCACGTCCTCGATGCAGAAGACGGGAAGTTGCGGAAAAGTCCTCTGGAGCTCGCCCAGCTTCTCCCTTGAAAACCACCTGTCGGTCAGGATCAGCCTGCACTCTGTCAGGCGGATCTTGTGGGCAATGCGGGCCACGGGGTCGGCCTGCCAGTTGATGGTCACGGGGATGGTGCCGGTCATCGCTGCAGCCAGCCGAAAGGCGAGGTCCAGGTAATGGTTGGCCCCGAAGCACAGGGCAAAGCAGTCGCCCTTGCCACGGCCCTGTTCGGTAAGGGCGGCAGCCGCTTTCCGGGACAGCGTCCAGAACTCCCCTCGGGTCAACTGCGTCTCGGCGACCGCCCCCTCCTCCGGGAACGAGTAGTGGTGAAGGAATGGCTCTTCTGGATTCTCGAATGCAGGAAGGTAGCCTGAGAGGGCGAGCGATGCTTGTCGGCTCATATTCGCCTACTCGCCACGACAGCATTCATCCCAGTTCCCTCTGCAGCCTACCGGGCGGAACTGACTGAACATTCGCGCAACCCTACCGGTCGAGGCCGCCGCTGTCAACGGCCGTGCCGAGCTGGCCTCCGGCGTGTCGGATGTTCTGACGGTCCCGCCCTGAGGAGGACGTGCCTGGCGCTCCGTGAACCCCATCTTACGCCCACACGGGGTTGTCACCCGCCGTATCCAGCGTAAGGCATTATCAACTAAAGACTTGCGGACATTGGACACGCCAGTCCCGGGCCGAGGAATGTAACACTTCTTCTTGCATTCGGCAAGGTCAGATTATGGTACTTATCCGACATCCAACCCGTGTGGGCTCGGCCCCTCGGCGGAAACCGTGGCCTGAACTGGTTTCTCACATCTGGCCCTGGAAGGGAGGAGTGGCAGCCCTTCGAGGGGCAGCGCGAGGCGAGCAATTCACAGGGGGGGAAGGTCTACGGCGAATGCGTATTGGTTTTTGAACCAGAACGCACGGGTAGCCGCGACACCGCAATCTGCGGTCCATCAGTCGTAATGCCACGGGCAGGCCCCGGGGGCAGGATTCCAAAGGCAAGTACGCATCATCGCAAGAGACAAGGAACTCCCAGGAGGGGCGATGTCATGTGGCGGAAGTGACGCACGTCAAACGGCATGTGGAAACCCCTGTCCTTGAGGGGAGCTGCGTCGTCGTTACCTCCCGCCATAGCAGACCAGCCCACCGTCACGTAGGGCGACGACCACGCGGCCGTCGCGGTCGACGAGCAGCCCGTCACGGAGCGCTCGGTCGGGCAGTTCCTGTTCCCACAACCTATTGCCGTCCTCGAGGTCGTAGGCAGAGAGCACCCACCTGGTCGGTGATTCTGGTGAAGGGATTTCGTCCACGGCGATTACGGCATTGGCAGCGAGGGCCAGCGCAATGGTCCCGGAAAACGTCTTGGCGGGGATGTTCCAACGCCGGCGTTCTTCCGGGAGCGTGTCGATCAGGTATTGTTGAGGAGACGGCTGCTTGCCGGTCGGCGTCGGAAATCCTTCTTCGAAGAGCCCTTCGATCTGGTCTGCGTCACAGCAGGTCAGACCCTGTCGCGCATGTACGAAGACGAAGCCACGGTCACTCCACGCGGGCACGATCCGGCCGGAGGTCAACCGGCGCTCTTCATCTCCCCTGCGGATAGAACAATAGGCTCGGTTTACGACCCTGCCCGGCGAGGAGTACATCAGTTTTCCGCCGAAAATGAGGTAGTGGTCCCTGAAGACGGCAACTTCCTGGCCGCGGTTGGCTCGTGGCTTGGGAGGCAGTTCGGTCGGGCCCAGGAGTTCTCCGGTTTCGAGGTCGAACGTTGCCGGGGAGACTTGGTTCCCGCCGGCAAGCAGGAGTTTGCCCGAGGCAACCGTCATGTCGCCCTGGACCGAGACGCCGTTCCGAAGGGTTCCCTGGAGATTGCCTGACTTGTCGTTCCTCCATCTCATCATCCCCGTGATCGCGTCAAGGGCGCAAACGTAAGTGCCGCTGAAATCGGCAATGCCCCCGGCAGCGTAGGCGAAGCCGTCCTCAACAAGTACGCCGCTATTGACCGGCCAAGTGGAGCAGAGGGCGTCGTAGATCATGATCTTTCTCTCGACGCGTGAGGCGCGGAATCGCCAGAGCCGGCGACCGGTCGCCGCCTCGAAAACGTGAACGTACCCGTCGGCCGAGCCCACGTACGCGCGTCCATTCGAGATGGTCGGAGGCAGTCGCACCGGACCGGCGGTTCGGGCGCTCCACCGCTCCTTCCCAGTGGCGCCGTCGACGGCGCGCACCTTACCGTCCTGACCGGCGATGAATATGAGACCCCCAGCCGAAGTCGGGGGCGACGGTTCGACCGGGAACTCGGGTCGGTAACGCCAAAGTTGCACGACCGACGTCGGCACGCTGACGGGTGAAGAAGCACTGCGCTCGTTGTTGGCACGGTAGGTTGGCCAGTCGCGGCTCGTCACCTCGAGCGGCTCAACGTTTCTCAGGTCGTCGGACTCCCGTTCGGGCTGATCAGTTTTCCCAGCTGCCTGTGACTTTTCCTCCGAACAGAGCGCCGCCATGCCGACCAGCGAGAGGTTGCAGTCGCAGAACCACGGACCCACGTAGAGCATGCCGTTTGCAGTGATGACCCCGGAGTTGCATCCGGGACGGATGGCGGTCAGCCGTTCGACTGTCTTCTGCTGGCGGTCGTATCTGAGCACGCCTTCGCCGCGGGTGAAGAGCGCGTTCGGATTCGCCGTCAGCCGGACACAGCCGTACTTCATGAATCGCAGGTCCTCAAGTTCTTCTCCGCTAAGGGGATCGACTGCGAGATGATTGCCCCACGGGCCGAGAGCGCCGATGACCTTGCCGTCGACGTATATCTGGTTGGGCCGCTGTGTGCTTTTCTTGCGATGCCAGAGGAGTTTCCCGTCCCGGGTGGCGAGGGCGATGACGTTCATCCGGTTGGTCACCTCAAAGATGACCGCCTCGGGCGTGTAGAGGCTGATGCAGTCGGAGCGGAATCCCTGGTGCCCCTGGAGCCCCTCGCCGGGCTCTGTGATCAGTTCAAGTACGTTCGCTTCGGTGTTCTCCCACTTGAGGCCCCCCGTCGCCGCATCCAGGCACGCGAAACGTGAATCGGGTGCGTAGAAGAAAATACTCCCACCACCCATGACCATTCCGCGGGCGTCGATCGGTTCGTCTTCCTTGTGCGTCCACATCACTTGCTTGGTGTCCACGTCGATGGCCGTGACGGTGTTCCCCCATATCCACGGCAGGCGTTCGGCTTTGTGTCCAGGGCTCATCCCGGTCCACCACCACCCGCCGCCAGTGCTGCGGCCCCGGACGGTCTCCACCTTGTGGGGCTCGCCAGAGAGAACGAACAGGCGCCGACCGACCATGGCCATCCATTTCCATTCACCGTTCGAGCCGGGGATGCGGATTTCGCCTAACTCGCGTCCGGTTTCCGCATCGAGCATGAGCGCTCGGTCACCGTCGATCATGTAGAAGACGTCGTCGGTGGCGACGAAGGCCGAGCGGTGCACCATGTAACCGTCGGGAAGGTCACGTTTCCAGAGGACGCGCCCGTTGTACCCGCTTCGCGCTGTGAGCGTCAGGAGCGTTGGCCACTCGCGCCGGTGGTGGGTGATGTTGCCGAGGGCGACGAAGGTGCGGCCGGCGGCGGCGGTGGTCACCGCAGGCATGGCAACGTAGTACGGTTTGGCAAGCCACTGCAGCATGTAGGGTGGCTTGATGACCTGGTCATTCGAGACGGGGTTGTTGTCTGGGCCTTTTTCCCAGTGGCTCCAGGAGTCGATGCCTTCGGGAACGGACTTTGTCACTTCCGCCCACACCCCGAAGGCATCTTCGGTCACTGTTACTTTGAGCTTTCCGAGGCGGCCCTTGAGCTCGCGGGCGGTGACGGCGTCGGCGACGCCGCGTCCGCATCCGAGGATTGCTTTGCCTGCCGGTCGGAGGACGCGCATCACTTCGGCGGGATTGAGTTTGGCAAAGTCGGCCGACGACAACTCCGCAGCGATCAGGAGATCGATGCTGTCAGTCGCCCAGGGAAGGGGAGTGAGAGGCCCTCTCTCGACGATGATGCGTTTCACCCAAAGCCCGTCGACGTCGGCCACGGTCGTGGCCCTTCGAACACGGTCGGCTCTCGGTTCCCGGACGTCCACGAGGAAGTCGCTCGCGCGAACGATCACAAGGGCGAGTTTCCCATCGGCACTTCCGAGGACCGCACAGATTCCTTTTCGGATGCTGGCTTTCGCGAGCAGGTGCTCCGCAAGTTCGGCTTCATCGGTCTTGGGTGCTGTCCCGGCAGCGACAGCGCTGACGCCCGCAAAAAGCGTTAGAAGAGCCACCGACACCACAAGGAGACGTCCTCTTTTCATCCTCGTTCTTTGTCCCTTCTTGGGTACCAGAGCCGTCATTGCTGCTCCTTTTCACGGCCGACCTCCCCTACGATCTCAAAGTCAGCCAAGCGAGTAGGTGCGCTTCACACCCGCCCCCTTCCCAAGGGGTCGCTGCGCACCCGCCAACAAAGACACTGAATCCTACGAGTATACTTTCAGAACTTCAAGAACTGGTCTGCTCCGGCGGGGAATCCGGCCGACAGCATCGGGGTTGCCCCGCGAGGCCCCCATCTGGCGAAACGTCCAGACTCACCACCATGCTGTCGCGTGCCGTGGCCTTTCGCTTGCTGGACTCGTCTCCGGATTCCGACACTCGGAGTCCGCCACTGACATGCCGCCTGGTCTCGATAGGATGTGCACACCACCTGCATGTTTGGCCCCGGTGGGTGGGCCCGGGCAACCGTCGCCGGCCAGGGCGACGCGGATAAGTCCGGTTGGGAAAAAGACTTATGGCTGATGAGTGTTCGTTTGAAGTCCGACCGCAGGGGTGCCCCTGTCGCGGAGGACCCAAACGAATGCGCACGGTAGCTCTCGATGCTCAGAGCGCTACAGCACGCGTATCTTCGCCGAACAGCATTGTGGGTGCCGATCAGATGCCGTCACGCGTGTCAGAGTCAGCATAGTCTTTTCTCGCATTTCCGAGCAGGAATGGCTTGACTGGACGGGCCCGCCTCTGCAAGCTCACACGCAGACGGACGGTGTAGGCTGGCTGTGGAAGAGCCACCTGGGTGCAGGTTCCACCGAAAGGACCGCGAATGAAGGACACAGAGCGGACGTTACTCGTAAGACCTTGCGGCGTGGTTGCCGGGCTGTTGGTCTGTCTCGGCCTCGTTGCCGGTACTGCTTTCGGCGGGGACGCCGTTGTCCCTGGCCGGGTGCTCGAGGAGGCGCCCACGGTGAGGTGTCTCGGAATGCGCTGGCTCATCCAGGGAGACGACAACGGCAACGCCCAGGTGCGCGTATGGTTTCGCCGGCAGGGTCAGCAATCGTGGCGTGAAGGCCTGCCCCTCTTCCGGGTCGATCCGGAGGGGATTGCCTACGAGCGGAAGGTCCCCCACATGTTTGCCGGCAGCCTCTTCGACCTGGAGGCCGGCACCGCGTATGAGGTGAGACTCGTCCTCTCGGACCCGGACGGCGGCGCCGAGGTGAAACTCCTGCGGATGAGGACCCGCCCTGTCCCTGAAGCGCCTGCCGATGCCGAAGTGCGTCAGGTGGCGATTCAGGAGCTGCAGGCGGCCATCGACCAGGCCTCCCCGGGTCAGATCCTCCTCGTCTCACCGGGGACTTTCAAGGGGTCACTGAATCTGGCTGGGCGCAAGGGCACTGCCGAACGACCCATTGTCGTCCGCGCCGCCGAGGCGGGCAAGACGATCATCGACGCCCAGGGGGCGAAGAGCGTCGTCGACGCGCAGAACTCTGAGCACGTGTTCCTGGAAGGGCTGGTCTTGCGCGGGGCCCAGTGGGCCGGGGTGAACGCCAACGGCGCCGTCGGGCTCGTCGTCAGACGATGCACCATCGAGGCGGTGAAGCAGGGCATCTGCAACACCGACCGGAACCGTCCGGGCCGGGACTTCTACATCGCCGACAATCGTATCCTGGGTCCCTACCGCTGGCCCACCGTAGCCATCAGGTCGGAGGAGGGAGTCCAACTCTGTGGGTCGGGCCACGTCGTGTGCTTCAACCGGATACGGGGATGGTCCGACGGTATCTCCATTCTCGACCAACTTGGTCGCAACTACCCGGCCACGGCCATCGATTTCTACAACAACGACATCTCCGAATGTACCGACGACGGCATCGAAATGGACAACGGCGAACACAACATCCGCGCCTTCCGTAACCGCATCACCGACTGCCACCAGGGCATCACCAACCAACCCATCTACGGCGGGCCGTGCTACATCATCCGCAACGTCTTCTACAACCTGCACGGCAGCCCTTTCAAACTGCATAATCGGACCTCGGGCATCGTCGCCCTGCACAATACGCAGGTGCGCTCAGGCCGGACGCCGGGAGCCTTCCTCCACAACAGCAGCGCTGCCGTGCGGAACCTCTACTTCCGCAACAACCTCTTCCTGGGCAAGGGCGACCGGGCCATCTAGTCCTGGTCGAACTTCGTCGGCGCCGACCTGGACTATGACGGGTACTCGCAGGGCCAGTGCGCCTTCACCAACGACGGCACCGTCTATCAGGCGGCGAGCATGGAGGAGTTCGCCCGGGAAAGCGGCCTCGAAGAGCACTCGACGGTGGTGGACCTGTCCGTCTTTGCCCAAGCGGTTGCCTTCCCCGTCAACGAGGAGCGTCACGACCCGCCCGACCTCAGGCTTCGGGCCGGCTCGGCGGCTGAGGACGCCGGGGTCCGCCTGGCCAACATCAACGACGGCTTCACCGGGTCGGCCCCCGACCTGGGAGCCTACGAGGTGGCCCGCGAACTCCCCGTCTACGGCCCCCGTCCCGCAGTGCAGTGAGTCCTGCCGGACAGCACCGGCACAGCCGTGCTCGGGAAAGATGTCATCCAGTTGAGGCTGGCCGGGTGAGGGGCTACTGGTTGGCAGGCTCCTTTGTGACGCCTTTGGGCGGCGCATCCCCCAGCCACTCGGGCCAGGGCGGCTGGGGTGTTTCCTGCCTCCACCAGAATGGCGGCAGCTTCGGCCTGAAGAACGGGGTCGTCGAGCGAGACGACCAGCACTGCCCTCGGGCCGACCAGTCGGAGGTCGATGGTCTCGAAACGTGGGACGGAGGCCGTCACTCCGCCGCGAGCGCCGTCTGGATGTGACCGGCGGCTTCCAGT
>CBDVDV010000039.1:0-23167 GCA_965372835.1 uncultured bacterium
ATGGCGAAGCCCACCAGGAGCATCACCACGGCCAGCAGTCCCTTCCACATGGTGATGCTTGCTGCCGTGGTACCCGGGAGCAGTGTCACCTCGATGGCCTCCCGGTTGGTTATGACAAAAAGTACCAGGTACAGCAGCACCACGATCCAGACGGCGAGTTTCACCTTCTTCATCGCTTCCACCGCTGCCTCCCTCCTTCGCCGGACCTCGACGCACACCCTGACCATGAGCCCACTGGGCCCGTCCCCACTCCTGGAGTTGCCCCTTCACCATAGGGCAGGCGGGGGCGAAGTCAATACGGTTTTCTCAGGACGAATCCACTTGCGCTCTGCCCCTCTTGCGGTCAGACTGTGCTTCGGGCTCGCGAGTCAGCGGAAGGGGAGGCGGTCGGCCGACTTCAGCAGAAAGGGGCGGAGAATGCGCGGTCGGAGTTCAGTTGTCGGTATGGTGTTGGTCCTGGTCGTTCTGACTGCGGGGTGCGCCATGCAGCCAGGCACCGTTTCCCGGACGCTGCCTGGGGACCTGGTAGAGGTGAAGGTCCTCCGCACCGAAATCGACCCGGCGGCCAAGGGTCAGAAGGTCATCCTCCAGGAGAAGGAAGGTACGCGCTCGCTGACCATCTACATCGGTCTGCCCGAAGCCTACGCCATCCAGCGCGCCCTCGACGGTGAGACCTACCCACGGCCTACGACTCACGACCTGGCGACTAACCTCATCAGCGCGCTGGGAGGCCAACTTGAGCGTGTGGTCATCGAACTCCGGGAGAAGACCTTCATCGCCACCCTCGTCATCAAGCAGGGCTTGAGCACCCGCCTCATCGACTCCCGCGCCTCCGACTCCCTCGCCCTCGCCCTCCGCACCAACTCCCCCATCTTCGTTCCGGGTGCCTTGGCGAAGTAGTCCTCTGAGGGAGGCCCCCGCAGGTGCGGCCAGCGCTAATGCGTGGGCAGCGCTTGGGGTCCGTTAAGCATCCCTTTGAACATTGGGTGTTCCCGCAGCAAGTCTGTCCGAACGGGTTCGTGGGCACCTGAGACCCAAAGCAGCAGTGGCTTATCATCCCTGTCGTCGAATTCCCGAGAGAGTTCCGTGGGTATCGGCATCACAAAAAAGGTGATGCAAAAGTGGTTTTTCTCCTTGACAAGTTCGGCCAGTATTGTATATTAGCGTTATGACAATGATACCCGGGCCGTAAAGGGGACACAAGTTGCATCTGTCTTTGGACTTACGCGATCCGACGCCAATCTACGAGCAACTGATGAGTTCGATCAAGGAACTCATAAACCGGGCTGAACTGCGGCCAGGGGATTCCCTTCCGACGGTCCGCCAACTTGCTCAGGACCTGGGTGTGAACCTCAATACCGTGGCCCGCGCTTACCGGGAGCTCGCGAAGCAGGGCATCCTCAGCGTCAGGCAGGGACGGGGCGCGTCGGTGGTAAGCGCCCGAGGCCGCTACGGCGCCGCCGAACGGGAAAACCTGCAGAAGAAGATCAAATGGCTGGTGAACGAAGCCCTTGTCCTGGGGGTAGGGGCACGGGGTCTTCAGGCCATGGTCGACTCAGAACTTCATCGCCTAAAGGAGGCAAGAGAATGACATCCCCCACGGTGATCGCTATCTTCGGGGTCGTCTGTTTCGGCGCCCTGGCCGCTTTTCTTCTCATGATCCCGAGACTCTGGAGGCCTGAAGTCCCATTCGGCGTGTCCGTGCCCACCGAGGGAACCGAGGAAGTCAGGGGGCGCGCCCTTCGCTTCTGGACCATCAGCGTCATCCTGCTCACAGCGGGGGCCATCGCAGCCACGCTCGTGCTCGCCAGGTTCAAACCTGAGATGTGGATCGCACAGGCGTTCATCGTCCCGTACGTCGCTCTCGCCGTGCTCTTCTATACCAACGCGAGAAAGATGCTGCTGCCGGCGGTGCTCCTATCTCGGAAGGTGGGTGCCGCGCTCCGTCGCAGACGCTATCGCGACTACATGAGCCCCTGGTGGGAGGTCATACCCGCTGGGTTAGTCGTTCTCGGCCTTGTCCTGTCCGCGTGGATGGTTCTCAGGCCCTCACGGGCCGCGGCGTCCGGGGTGTGGGAACTCGCGAGGACAGAGGCGCTTCAGGGCGCCATCATTGCGATCATGGTCGTCTATCCGCTCGGACTCCTGACCGCCGTCTTGATGGCCCACGCCAAGCAGAGCACTGGCGGGGGTGACGCCGCCGTGTCCCTGGCGGCAAGTGAGGCGTTTCGCAAGGCATGGATCCGCTATACGTATGCCTTCCGATTATGGCTGACCGCGGTTTTCGTCACTACCCCTGCCTGCATGGCGCTCGGGGAACTGGGCCTCATAGGCATCATGCCCGCCTTGCCCTTCCTGCATGCAGCATTGGTAGTCGGGGGCCTGGCTCTACTCTTTGCGTGGGGGTGGATCATAGGCCTGCGCTACGGCCAGGGGGGCTGGCGCTGGGCCGTCAGACAGGGCCTGGTAGGGAAGAGCCAGGTCGCGGCCATATTGGACGGGGACGGCATGCAAGACGATCGTTGGAAACTGGGCATGTTCTACTTCAACCCAAAGGACCCGTCCATCTTGGTTGAGAGACGCTTCGGCGTGGGATGGACGCTCAACCTGGGGAACATCTGGGCAATCGTCCTCATCTTCTTCGGCATCGTCGGCGTGTGTGTCCTCCCTTCTCTTCTTAGCGTCGTCGTCAGACCGGGATAGAGGACCGTCGGTGGAGGCGATCAGGCTTCAGAGGCGCGAAGCGCGTGCTCGCCTCTGGGCGTCGTTCGGGGCTTCCCCCCTCGAGAGGTCCTGAAGGCGCTGAGTTGCAGGAAAACCGTAGGGCGAGGCCCGTTCGTTCGTGACAGGGCAGGGCGCCGGCGCGCCGGCCAAGAGGGGTTGCTTTGAACATCGAGGACCCCCTCAGCGACTCAAATCATAGAGGAAGCCGAAGGACGAGCCCTACCGTGTGAGCCGAGAGGCCAACGTGAGCCCCCGCGTCGAACGCCTGCGCGACGAAATCCTGATTCTGGAGTACCGGTCCGGTGACCTCGGCGCTCTGGAGAAGCTCATCTCCCGCTGGCAGACGCGCATCTACTACTACATCGCCACCATGCTCCAGGACAAAGACGCGGCGTGGGATGTCTCGCAGGACGTCTGGCTGGGAGCGGTCACCGGCCTGGGCAAGCGGGGGCCGGTCCGGAACTTCTCCGCTTGGCTGTACCGGATCGCGCACAACAAGGTCATTTCGCACCTTCGCAAGAAAGGGCGACTCGACAAGCACCAGGAAGCCCTGCCGGAGACGATTGAGGAACTGCCCGCCGAGGTCGACGACCCGACAGGTGCGGCCGACGATGGCCGTTTGGTGCGGGAATGTCTGCAGACTCTCCCCCTGGCACAACGGGAGGCCTTGAGCCTTTTCTACCTGGACGATCTCTCGCTGGAAGACATCGCCCACATTCTGGACGTCCCACAAGGCACAGTCCAGTCCAGGCTTCACTACGGCCGGACGAAAATGAAAGACCTTCTCCTGAAGAAAGGGTACAGCCGTGACCAACGATGACTACGATCCCCTGCGTGAGGCTCTGGTGAGCGGCCTCGAGCCGTCGGACGAACTGCGTGAACGCTTCCAACGGCAAATGGCGCACCTCATTCGCCCGACTCTCTCCGGGGCGCGAAAGGTCGGCAACGTCATCTGCGCAGCAGTCTTCCTGCCGATGAGCGCGCTCTTCGGCTACGTCGCCTACTTCGCCGCCACTGCTGCTGACCCGGGTCTGACTCTGTTCCGCCGACTCTTCATGTGCATCCCCTTCGCTGTCGGCTCTCTCGGCTTCCTGTTCGCTGCTGTCTATGCCATCAGGGAACTGCGCAGCGGTTTGGTCGCGCCTCGTCAGCAGCAGCAGGCGATGCTAGCGGCTAGTTCCGGCTTTGTGCTCCTCATGATGACGGCGTACATGGTGTTCTGGCCGGAGTTGGCCCTTTCTTTAGAGCGTGCGATCCGGGTGGCCTTCAGTCTGCTGGTCTTCTGGACCATGGCTGTGGGGAACGTCCTGTACTCCACCATGCGCTGGAACCGCGAGGACATCCTCCTGGAGCAGAAGCGCACACAGTTGGAAATTGCGCTCTTGCGAGAAGACTTAGCCGAGCCCGCAAGTCGCCGGTAGTCCATCGGCGAGGGCGCGAAGCACGTACGGTCGCTCACCTCTCGCCATGCCCCGACACTTTTCCCCTGGGAAAGGCGCGCGATGCCACAAATTCCAAGAAAACCCGGATTGATGCGGGTTTGGGCTTGACAGGGGAGGGTGGGCGCGTAAGATAGTGGCGGTCGGGGCCCATACACAGCAAGTGGATTCATCTCCACGTCATCTCACAGGACCTTTCCATGCGGAGGAGACACGTGTCTGAAGGTGACTATGTCGTTCGCGAAATGAGGGTGGGCGATCGGCGGGAAGCTGAACTCCTGGCTGACATGTGGAACCGCTCTGACGAGGGCTGGCCGGGGGGCTGGACCGGGGGCGTGCCCTACACCGCTGAGCGTATCCTCCAGGACTTCATGACCTGGCACCATTTCGGCGCCTGGGTGGTGGAGTACGGTGGTGACATCGTCGGCTACGTCAGCCTGGAGGCCAATCCCGCCCAGCCCGAGCGCGCCTACGTTGGAATGCTCAATGCCCGGCCCGACCACCACGGCAAGGGGGTGGGTCGGCGCCTGCTTCTCCGGGCCCTCGCCCGCTCCATCGAGGCCGGCTTCGAGCAGGTGGACCTCCACACCTGGCCCGGGAACCTGAAAGCCGTCCCGCTTTACAAGAAGACGGGCTTCTTCTGGGCCCCCGAGACCGACGTCCACATGCAGGACTTCATCCCCGCCATCGTCCGGATGCCCCTGTTAGCGGACTTCTTCGCCGAGCACGACTGGTACCGGGTCCAGGAGCGCGACCTCTCCGTCTGCGAGGACGTCGAGCACTGGCACCGCGTCCGCATCTACCACTACCGCTTCACGGCCGACGGCCAGCGCATCGAGGTGCTGGTGGACCGCCTGGCCGAGATGCCCACCGCCGTCGAGACGGACGAACTGAGCGTCGCGGCGTGGGTGGGAGCAGAAGACCTCTCGGCGCTTCAGGAACACACCCTCCGCTACGAGTTTCGCAACAAGACCGGTCGGCCCGTCTCGGTGAGCGTGCTGGCCCGGGGCGAGGTCGGGGTGCCCGTGTCGGTGGCGGAGACGTTCGAGTTGACCGGTCGCCATCGGCTCGCCGTGGCTTTCAGGCTGCCCGCCGACCTGGAGCGCAAACGTCCCGGCGAGCCGCCCCACCGCATCCTTTCCACGGTGACGGTGGGAGGCGTCCCCATCAGGCTGGGCACCGCGGTGCGAAAGCGCGACCCGGTGGAGGTCGAGTACCGTGGCGGAGGACTGCCTGCGGGCAAGTGGACGGACATCCGCATCAACCTCCGCAATCGGCTCCCTTTCCCGGTGAGCGGGGCGCTGTCGGTGGGGTCGGCGCCCGAGGTGGAGCGGACTGAGGAGAAACTGGCGTTCCGCATCCCCCGGGGCGGCCGGGCGGGCGTGTCGCTTCGGGTGCGCGCCCGGGAGGTCGGCGCCCATGCTCTGGAGTTGTGCGTGAACTTCTCCCGCGAGACGGCCCGCAGGCTGGCCAAGGGGGAGACGCCGGCGCTCCCGGCCCGGGGTCGGGTGCAGAGGGCGTGGCTGCGGGCGTTTGCTCCGGGGACGTTTGTCGCCAGCCGGGACGAGGAAAACCGAATCGTGACCGTGGAGTCGGACCGGATGACGGTCGCCTTTCACCGGGCGGGGGGCTGGCTGCAGGTGCAGGAGAAGGTGCGCGGGCGTCAACTGATGAGCATGAGGATGCCCGAGGTGGGCCCGCCCTTCGGGACGTTCTCCCCGGTGCCTAAGATCTATGAGACTGAGACCCGCGAGGTTGACGGTCAGATCCACCTGGTTACCCGCCAGCAGGAGGAGCGCCATCCGGGGCTGACGTTGGAGCGCGTCCTGGTGGTGACCCCCGGACTGCTTGAGGTCAGGCACCGGCTCCTGAACGTCGGCGCCGAATCGACCAGGGTGCAGGTGCGGACGAGCGTTTACGGAGCTCTGGGCCCCGCCACGCTCACCATCCCGCGAGGAGAGGGCGTGCTCCAGCACGAGAGCGTGGGCTGGGGTGACTGGCCCGTCTACGGCGAGTTGCGCGAGCGGCCCGAGGAGTATGCTGAGAGTTGGGTGGCTGCTGAACATGAAGGCGCGGTCGTGGGCGTCATCTGGGAAGGGGTCAAAGAAATCCGACCCGGCAACAGTGGTGGTGCCGCCGTCACCTACGGTCCCTTGTCCGTTCCTGCGGGAGGAAGCGTAGAGACGCCTCCCCTCCGCGTGGTTGCGGGGTGGGGCGACTACAGAACCGTGCGCTCGGTCTGGGCCACCTACGTGCACCCCGAGCCTCTGCGCACACCTCAGGAGCGCGAGCCGACGACCCGGAAGTTGATCCGTGGTGGCCTGAACCAGGTGCCGGCGCTGCTGGGCGGCTCGCCTCGGCGAATGACCGTGGAACTAATCGGCGAGCAGGGCCGGGCGCTCGAGGGGGAGGCCGAACTGACGTTGCCTCCGGTGGTGAAGTCGTCTGCCGTCGGCCGGTCGCTGCGGTTCGGCGTGCGTGGTCTGGCCAAGGGGTCGCCGTGGCGACGGCCGGTGACACTTCGGCCGACAGCCAAGGGGCCGACGGCCGCCGAGGGTGAACTCCGCTTCGCGAGCCGGCGAGAGAGTTACCGGTTCCCGGTGCCGGTGATTATTGTGCGGACGGGTCGGCGCGGGCTGACACTGCGCCACACTGACGACACGGTCAGTGTGGATACGGGGTGGCTGCGCTTTGTGGTCAGCGCCGGGCACGCTGGCAGCGTGGTCTCGCTGGCGAGGAAAGGGCGGGAACTGCTGCGCAGTTCCTACCCCACGCCACAGCCATATGGCTACAGGAACCCGTGGTACGGTGGCGTGCGCGGGTTCGCGGGCAGTTCCTGGGACCGACGGCTGCTCGACGTGCGCTCGCACATTGAACCGGTCCGGGTGGTTGGCTCGCAAGGCTGGCGCTGGCAGGGCGCTCAGGTGACGACCACGCCCACCCATGCTGACTGGCGCTGGCTCCGCTACCGGGTCAAGTACCTGACGACGCCCGGGTCCAACCTGCTCGCCGTCCTCGTCTCGGCGGAGAACCGGACGTCGGCCGGGATGGGGGTCCGGGTCGCCGTGGAGGTCTGGCCCCGGCTGGGCGCGTCCCCGGCCTACGTAGAGCACGAGGGAGAGCCCCGGCCCTACCGGCTCGACCGACACGGTTACGGAGCCCGGAGCACGGGCTGGGTGGCCTTCGACTGCGGGCGGGGGACGATGCTGACGGTGGTGGCTCGGCGGGAGCCGGACTGGCGACTGGAACTGGAAAACCACGGTCAGATCGAATTCAATGCCTCCGTCGGGCGCTGGGTGAACCTGACTCCGCCGGTTCGCCGGCTGACGTCGATGGCCTGGGTGGTGGCCTGTCAGCGGGTGGAGGAGGCCCACGCCTACCGCTTCCTGAGTGAGTTGAGGGAACTGCCCTGAAGGAGTCCGGGGTGTTGCTTTCCGCTTGATTCTCGACCATGAGTAGGCGCACTATACGGATAAGGACGTGTGAGCAGGTAAGGAGGAGCGAACGATGCGCATCCGGCTTTGGTTCGTTGCGGTTCTGGCGGGGATGGTGCTGCTGGGTTGTGGGCGGGAGGAAGAGCGGCCGGTTGCGGCGCCGAGCCCACCTTCACCCGGGCCTCCGCCGCGCGAGGTGGCGGCTGTGCCAGCCGCCGAGGAGGAACCCGCTGTGGCCACTGAGCCCGCTGAGAAAGAAGTGCTCTTCAGTGAGGACTTCGAGAGCGGTGAGGTGGGGCGCTGGAGCAGCATCACCATCGTGGAGGGTGGTGCCGGTGGCAGCAAGTACGCAGCTCAGGGCACGGTGGCCGAAGGCAAGAACCCCGAGTACTGGGGCCTGGACGTCGCCGTGGACGATGCCCTGACCGTGAGCCTGGACATCTTCTTTGATGGGCCCGTGACCGAACTCCAGATCATGACCTTCGCCAAAAACGCGAGCAACAACTTCCGCTTCCAGCAGGCCGACTTGGCGCCCGGTCGCTGGCACCACATCGAAGCCAGGTTGGCGGACTTCTTTTCCTGGGACGGCGGCTCACTGGTTGGCGACACCATCCAGAGCATCAACATCTGGGTGCAAGGGACCGCCGGTGATGCGTTTCGTGTTGACAACATCGTTGTCTACAGGTAGGTTTCGCTGCCTGGGTGTCAACCGACGCCGCGCGTCGTCAGCGGGGGCGGAGGAGAAGGGCAGTGGCCGGTGAGGGAGATGACCTGGAGTCCAAGAGGTCGGGAACCGCACAACCGGACTTCGAAATCGACTTCTTCGAGGGCATCCTCGCCCGCAAGCCTGACTACTTCGACGCCCTGAGCGCCCTGGCCGAAATCTACACCGCTCGCGGGCTCTACCACAAGGGCCTGGAGGCCGACCGCCGACTCGCCCAACTGCGTCCTCAGGACCCGACGGTCATTTACAACCTGGCCTGCAGCCTGGCCCTGACCGGTCACCTCGATGAGGCCTTCACCTCGTTGGCCCGGGCCATTTTCCTGGGCTACCACGACTTCCGTCACATCAAAAACGACCCGGACCTGGAGCCCCTCCGCCGGGACCCGCGCTTCCGGACCTTCCTCGAAGTGGCCCGTCGAGAAGCCGCCGGCCGAAAGCCCGACATCCCCTGAAGCCGGCCCCGGTTCCCATCACTGCCACCTGCTCGGGGGAGAGGCCCCCACCCCGAAGCACGAACGGCCTTGACCTGGGTCCGGAGCGGACGGTAGCATAACGTGCTTGTGATGGCATCTGAGCGCTTTCGGAGGGAGAAGGGGCGGTTGAGCGAACGTCTGGTCAATGAGCGGCAGGCCAAGGTGGTCGAACTGCGGACCCTGGGGGTCGAGCCCTACGGCGGTCGGTTTGAGGGGGCCCGCCCGGTGGTCGAGGCGCGCGAGGCCTACTCGCCACTGCTGGAGGGACTGCGGACGCGGGTGGCCGGTCGGCTGATGGCCATGCGCCGACATGGCAAAAGCACCTTTGCCGACCTGCGGGACCGCACCGGGAGCATCCAACTCTATTTCCAGGAGGACCGTCTTGGGGAGTCGGGCTACCGTGTGGTCGAACTGCTGGACGTGGGCGACGTGGCCGGAATCGGGGGCGGGTTACGCACGACACGGACCGGCGAGCTGACCATCTTCGTCGAAGTCCTGGTGCTCCTGGCCAAGGCGGTGCGGCCCCTGCCGGAAAAGTGGCACGGACTCAAGGATGTCGAACTGCGCAGCCGACAGCGCTCGCTGGACCTCATCGCCAACCCCGAGGTGCGCGACCGGTTCGTTCGGCGGACGCAGATCGTCTCCGCGGTGCGCGACCACCTCGCCGGGGAGGGGTTCCTGGAAGTGGAGACGCCGATGATGCACGCGGTGGCCGGTGGGGCCGCCGCCCGACCCTTCATCACCCATCACAACGCCCTGGACCTGGACCTCTACCTGCGCATCGCTCCCGAACTGTACCTGAAACGTCTGCTGGTAGGTGGGCTGGAGCGGGTCTTCGAGATCAACCGCAACTTCCGCAACGAGGGCATCTCAACCAAGCACAACCCCGAGTTCACCATGTTGGAAGCCTACCAGGCCTACGGTGACTACCAGACCATGATGGAACTCACCGAGGAACTCATCACCTTCGTCCGCCGACGGGTGGAGGTCGAGGACTCGACCTCCTTCGGCGACGTCACACTGCACTGGCAGCGACCGTGGGCCAGGCGGGAGTTCGCCGAACTGTTCCAGGAGCACGTCGGCTTCGACATGCACGATGAAGGGCGATGCCGGGAGCGGGCCCGGGAGCAGGACATTCCCAGCGAAGGCCGGGAGCACTGGGAGATCGTCACCGACCTCTTCGAGCGGTTCGCCGAAGCCCACCTGGTGGACCCGACCTTCGTGGTCCACTACCCGGCGGCCACCAGCCCCCTGGCCCGGGCCCAGGCCGATAACCCGGAACTCGCCGAGCGCTTCCAACTCTACGCCGGCGGAATGGAACTGGTCAACGCCTTCACCGAACTGAACGACCCGGTGGCGCAGCGCCAGCGCTTCGAGGAGCAACTGGCCGACACCGCCGGGGAATGGGCCCGGCTGGATGAGGACTTCGTCCGGGCCCTGGAGTACGGGATGCCCCCGGCCGGAGGGATGGGTCTGGGTGTCGACCGCCTGGTCATGCTCCTTACCGGGGTGAGGAGCATCCGGGAGGTCATCTTCTTTCCCCTGCTTCGGCCACTTGCCGACCCCAACCGGTAGGGGTGGGTCTTCGGACCCGCCCGCAGTTGGCTCGCCGCGCAACGCGGACAGGGCTGAACCCCTGTCCCCACAAGACCATCGCTGCGGCCAGCGGAGGGCTGGTGTGAAGACCTCCAGATGGCCCGCGGGGCCGGCGGGTCCTGCTCGCCCACGGACTGCGGGCCTACTTGCTCGATACTGCACGTCGAGTCAGGAGAGGAGTCGATGTACGTACTTGCCCTCTGCCTGAAGTACCTGCGCGCCCGCCGAGGTATCATCCTCAGCGTGGTGGCTCTGGCCACGGGGGTCACGGCCCTCATCGTGGTAGTCGCCGTGATGAACGGCTTCAGCGCGCTCATTCGCTCCCGCATCCGGGGCAGCCTTTCCGACGTGGTCGTCGAGCGAGATGACTTCTGGGGGGTGAAGGAGGCCGAAGCCCTGGGGCGGGAGTTGACCGCCATCCCCCACGTGTCCGGGTGCTCGGCCCACCTTTCGGGCATCGCCTTCCTGTCGCTGGCGGACGTGGGCGGCTCCTTCCGCTTCCCTGTGGAGTTTGTCGCCCTGGACCCGGAGGCCGAGCAGCAGGTGAGTGAGTTTGCTGAATGGCTGGAAGCGGGCACGCGACCCTTCACACTCCCTGGAGGCCGGAGACCGGAGCGACCTGTCATTCTGGGTGTGGAGGTGGCGGGGACCTTGAGCGGGTTCATCGAACTGCCCGACGGTTCGACGGCGCACGTGCCCATCCAACCTGGCGTGCGGGTGCTTCTGGCCACGCCCATTTCCTGGGACGACCACAACGTGGACGTGTTCACGGTCACCAACCTCTACAAATCGGGCATCTACAAGACCGACGCCAACACCGTCTTCCTCCCGCTGGATGTGGCCCAACGTTGGCGCCGGGCCCCCGACACCGCCTCTTCCTTTCACCTGCGGCTGGACGACTTCACCCACGCCCCGCAGGTGGTGGCTGCGGCCCGGGAGGTGCTGGCGGGTCGCGGTGAGTTCTTCGTCGGTACCTGGCAGGAGATGCGGAGGCAGTTGCTGGTGGCCATAGGGGTCGAGCGCATCATCTGGGTCATCGTGCTCACGCTCCTTTTGTCCCTGGCTGGGTTCAGTGTGGTGGCCGTGCTCAATCTCATTGTCTTCCAGCGTCGCCGGGACATCGGCATCCTCAGGAGCATGGGGGCGAGCCGGCGGGGCATCGCTGCGACCTTTGTGCTCTATGGGCTGGTGGTGGGTGTGGTGGGGTCCGGGCTGGGGGTGGTGGCCGGGACGCTCATCCTGTCCCACATCGATTGGCTGGAGACGCGCCTGCCCGGGGGGCTCTTCCCCCGGGACGTTTTCTACCTGGCCGAGCGTATCCCCTGGGAGATCTCGGCGGCGACGGTGGCGCTCTTCGCCGCGCTGGCAGTGGCGGTAAGCGTGGTGGCCAGCCTCCACCCGGCCCGGCGGGCGGCGGGGTTGCGGCCGGCTGCGGTTCTGCACAGGATGGTCTGAAGATGTACTCGCTGGCGCTGGCGCTCCGGTACCTGAGACACGGACGAATCACCTTCCTGGGGGTGACGGCGGTGGCCCTGGGGGTCTTCGCCTTCATCGTGGTGGTGGGGGTGATGGAGGGGTTTCGTCAGGAACTGCGTCGGCGGCTGCGGGGTACCCTGGGCGATGTGATGGTGGTGAGTGGCCTGCGGGACGAGGGGTTTCGTCGGCAGGTCGAGGACCTGCTCCGCCGGAGTCCCCAGGTGGAGGCCGTGGCACCGCACCTGGGCAGCGTGGGCATCCTGCGGCTCCGTGGCGAAAGCACGGCAGGCGGTCCGGCGACGGCCTTCAAGAAGGTCTTCGTGGAGGGGATTGAGCCCGAGCAGGAGGCCCGGGTCACCGACTTCGCAAGCTACCTCGTCGACCTGACCCCGGCCGAATTGGCCGCCTGGGACGAGGAGGCCGAGGGGTTGCCTTGGCTGGTAGCCGGTGAGGAACTCGCGGCCCGCCCTCGGGTTCCCAGGGGTGCGGAGGTGAGACTGCTCATCCCCAGGTCTTTGGGTGAGTACGATTCCTTCAGTTTCCGCCTGGCGGGCACCTTCCGCACCGGGGTCCACGAGTTCGACAGCCAGTTCGTCTACGTACCCCTGGCCGCCGCGCAGCGCATCCGTGGCCTGGTGGGCGCCGTGGGCCGGCTGGTGATCAGGGTGCCCGGAGACGTCTCACTCGAAGTGGCCAGGGAGAACCTGGACGAAGCCCTGCAGCAACTGGCGAGGCGTCAGCCCGGACCCGTTGCTGCCCCGGACACGCTGACCAGTGACCAGGTGAACCCCAACCTGCTGGCGGCCATCCGCCTGCAGACCAAGATGGCTTCGCTGGTGCTCTCCTTCTATTTCTTGGTTGCCGGTGTGGCCGTCTTCGCTATTATGACCATGGTGGTGGCGGAGAAGACCCGGGACATGGGTGTGGTGCGGGCCGTGGGCGGCTCGCTCCGGGGGGTGATGGGGGTGTTTCTCCTCTACGGGCTGGCCATCGGCCTGCTCGGTGACATCGTGGGCGTTGTGGCCAGTCGGCTGACCCTGGCGCGGCTGGACTGGCTGCGCCACCAGATCAACCAGTGGACCGGCTGGGAGCCGTTTCCGAAAGAACTCTACATGCTCGACTCACTGCCCTGGACCTTCAGCCCCCGGCTGGTGCTCACGGTCTCGACGATGGCCCTGGTCACAGTCCTGATCAGCAGCCTCTACCCGGCCTGGCGGGCGGCCAGGCTCCAGCCCGTAGAGACCTTGCGCTATGAGTGAGAGAAAAAGGGGACGGGGATCTTTTCTTGACCCAGGGGAGAAAAGATCCCCATCCCCTTTTTCGCTGGAGGCGGTCGACCTCTCGAAGTCGTACTTCACCCGGGTGGTGGAGGTGCCCGTGCTCAAGGGGGTCGATCTCAAGGTGGCCCCCGGGGAGTTCCTGGCCGTGGTGGGGGCCTCGGGGGTGGGCAAGAGCACGCTGCTCAACCTGCTGGGACTGCTGGACGAGCCGACACGAGGCGACGTGAGGCTGGGCCGGCGCAGCCTCGTCGGGCTGCCTCCCCGCGAGAAGGACGCGCTGCGGACCACCACCTTCGGGTTCGTGTTCCAACTGTACCATTTGCTGCCCGAGTTCACCGCCCTGGAGAACGTGACGCTGCCGGCCATGGTGCGCTACGGACCGCTGCGGTGGTGGGGGGAGCGGAGGCGGAGCCGTCGTCGGGCGCGGGAACTGCTGGAGCGGGTCGGGCTGGGCGAGCGGGTGGAGCACCGTCCCGACGAACTCTCGGGCGGTGAGCAGCAGCGGGTGGCCATCGCCCGGGCCATGATGAACCAGCCGGAGTTCCTGCTCTGTGACGAGCCTACGGGCAACCTGGACGAGCACACGGCCGAGCGGGTCATGGCGCTCCTGGTGGGTCTCCACCGGGAGGGCGGGCAGACCATCGTCATGGTGACCCACAACCTGCACCTCGCCGCCTATGCCGACCGGGTGGCCCACCTTTCGGACGGGCACATCGACCGGGTGGTCGCCTTGAGCGAGCACAGTGAGGCGGAACTCCGGCGCCGACTGGGGCTGCCCGAAGACAAGGGCAGCCAGGAGACCCAGTTCGAGACAGCACGGGAAGGGGAGGGGGGATGAGCAGGAAGGTCAACCTCAATGGGCAACTCGTCCCCCAGGAGGAGGCCAAGGTCAGCGTCTTCGACCACGGACTGCTCTACGGGGACGGTGTGTTCGAGGGTATCCGCGCCTACGGGGGCCGGGTGTTCAAGTTGGTGGAGCACGTGGCCCGCCTGTACCGCTCAGCCCGCTCCATCCGTCTGGAGGTGCCCATCACCCCGGCCGAGATGACGGCCGCCATCGAGGAGACCCTGTCGGCCAACGGCCTCAGCGATGCCTACATCCGTGTGGTAGTGACCCGCGGGGTGGGCACCCTGGGGCTGGACCCCGACAAGTGCCCCAACCCGCAATACTTCATCATCGCCGACTCCATCGTCCTCTACCCCGACGAACTCTACCGCAAGGGGCTGGAAATCGTCACCGTGAGCACCATCCGCAACCACCCGGCTGCCCTGAACCCACGCATCAAAAGCCTCAACTACCTCAACAACATCATGGCCAAGATCGAAGGCAAGGACGCGGGCGTCCTCGAGGCCCTGATGCTCAACGCCGAGGGCTTCGTCGCTGAGTGCACCGGCGACAACATCTTCATCGTCAGCGACAAGGTGCTCCGCACCCCACCCATCACCGCCGGCATCTTAGACGGCATCACCCGCAACACGGTCATCGAACTGGCGCGGGAGGCGGGCTACGTGGTGCGTGAAGAGGACCTCACGCAGGACCACGTATACACGGCCGATGAGTGTTTCCTCACCGGCACCGCGGCCGAGGTCATCGCCGTGGTCAAGGTGGACGGCCGAACCATCGGGACCGGCGAGCCCGGGCCCGTGACCAAAGACCTGCTCCAGCGCTTCCGCGCCCTGACCCGGGGAGAATGATGCTTCCGGGTCGAGCAGTGAATCGGCAAGAAGAACTCCGATGACGACCAACATGCGAGAGCGGACAAAGAAACAGGACGCCCGTTCCGTGGATTGGCCGAAGGCTGTGGGTGTGGCCGTGGCCGCGTGGGTCATTCCGGGGCTGGGTCACTGGCTGCTGGGTCGGCGAGGTAAGGCGCTGTTTTTCCTGGTGGCCATCTGGGGGACGTTCTTAGTCGGCTGGGCGCTCAGCGACTACCGGGCCGTCTTCCTGAAGCGCTACCGCATTGCCACCTACGGCCAACTGGGGATGGGGGTGCCGACGGTGCCGCTGCTGGCCGGGCGCGGGCGTCTGGCCCGGATTCTTCAGCACGACGTCTACGAGCCCACAGGCTCCAGCGAGAACCTCCTGCCCCACTACGACGTGGGTACCCTCTACACTTGTGTCGCCGGGCTTATGAACGTGGTGGTGATTCTGAGTGCGGTCAGCCTGGCCCTCGGGGGCGGACCTGTCGAGGAAGCGAGGGAGGGGAAGAGCGATGCTTGACACCCTCCTCTTCTTCCTGCCCCTCTGTCTGGTGATCTCCCTGGTGTACGCAGCCACCAAGCACGACGCCCCCCGGACTGTCGTCCGGGAGGGGCTCCATCTCTTCGTAATGACCGTGGGTGGGTTGGCAGGGCTGGGCGTCGTCATCTACCTCGTCTGCCGATTTCTCCAACCCAGCCTCTGGCTCTGAGCCCGGAGCGGATGGGCGCTCGGTGCAGGCGAAGGCTTTTCGGTTCCCACGTTGGTGTGGCACTTTGACCGGTGACCCGTGATGCCGGTGGCAAGGAGGTGGCAAATGGCGCGGCGAGGACTGGTCTTATTTGCACTTGTGGCTGTGGGATTGATGGCGCTGGGTGCGTTGACGGCGAAGCCGCTGCCAGGAGAGGTGCAAGCGAAGTCGGAGGCGTTCTTCAAACTGCTTCAGGAAGGCAACGTGAGCCAGGCGTATGCCTCGTTGGCAGGGGCAGGGCGCATCAGTCAGAAAAAGGATGACCTGGAAACGCTCGAAAGCCAGACCGAGTTGGGACTTGACGTGTATGGAGAGTTTGAGGGTGTGGAGACGCTCCGTGAGATGTGGGCGTCTCCAAGCCTGGTGCAGGGCGTCTATCTCTACAAGATGCGCGACTTCGCCTTGGTCTGGTGGATCACCTACTACAAGAGCAGCCAGGGCTGGCAAGTCGCCAACGTCACTTTCAACGACCAACTGCACACCTGCTTCCAGTAGGCCTGCGGTCTTGCTGCCGAGCAGGGATGGTCGCTGTTGGTCTGGGGCCCGCCGGGCGCGGACTTTAGAGACCGAGGAGTTTCTGCTTTGCCCGTTGCAGTCGTCGGGTCTCTGCGCGGGCGGCTTTGCGTGCTTCTTTAATGCCGCTGCGGGCCAGGACGTGGTCATGTACCTCGTCTGCCGATTCCTCCAACCCACCCTCTGGCTCTAATCTTCGACTCGGGCGGCTTGTTTGCTCTCCTGTGGCCTTGACATTTCTCTTTCTCGGGCTATAATTGCTTGTGGAAGGACAGACGTACCTTCACGTCTGAGGAGGGGAGCCGATGGACGCCAAGAGCAAAGTCCCGGGTGGACAGTGCGCCTGCCTTGCGCTTTCAGTCGCATCTCGCCTGCTGTCTGTGCCGTGCGCGGGCCCCTGTCTTCGTGGGCATCCCCCGTGACCTGCGGGGGGCTGCACGCCGGTTTTGTGCGAAAGGACCGTGACACGCATTGCTTGGAGGAACAGACCATGAGTGGGAAGAGAAAGACTCTGATTGGTTACGGTGTCCTCATCGTGATTTCGGCGCTGCTTCTGACGCGCTTGCTGCACTATCGCAGCCTCTACGAGGCCCTGGCTGAGAACTTGGTGCTTCCCGCAGAGGGAGCGCCTGCGAGCGAACTCCCAGCCCCGGAGCCTGACCTGAGGGCGGCGGGGAGAGTGCTTGAGGAACTGATTCAGGGTCCCACGGCGGTACGCAAGATAATCCGCCCGGCTGTTCTTCATGCGCTGAAGAAGGAATCTGTCAATATCGAGGCAGCCTTGGGCGCGACCCTACCCGAATCCTACTGGGAGCGCAGAGCCGGCGACATAGTCTTCGCCATAAGTAGGGCGGCCACGCATGCGATGTTTGGGCTAAGCCCCGCAGAGATGTTCGCCGAGGAAGCGCCGAACCTCGAGCGCCGCGTCAAGGAGTTGCGCGCCATGGCGGCGAAGATGGGCGGAACAAAGGACCCGCTTGGCTACCTGAAGATATTCGGCCCTCTGTGTGAGGCGGTCAACCGCCGCCTGGAGGAAAGGGACCGCGAGGCACCCCTGGATTCTTCGCAACCAGCACTCGAAAAGCAAGAATGAGCCTTCTTTCAACACCGAGAGATTCGTCGTGGCACCAACTTGAAATACCACAATGGGCGGCGGGAGCGCTCCGTGGAACAGAGGAGGCGGAGGGCCCAGCACTCCCAACGCCACCTGGGTGCCTGCTCCGTGACGTTGGCGCTCAGAGGGCAAGGAGTTTCTTCTTGACCCGCTCCAGTCGGCGGGTCTCTGCGCGGGCGGCTTTGCGTGCTTCTTTAATGCGGGTGCGGGCCAGGTCGAGACCTAAGTTGCCCGGGGCGCCGAGGTGGGTCTTGGAGCGGATGTTGGCCACCGGGTCTTCAGCGGCCAGGTCGTCAAGGTGCTCGGCCACCTGCCGATAGGCATCGCGGAAGGGCATGCTCTTTTGTGCCAGCCGAAGGGCTTCATCGGCGGCGAAGAGTTCGGGTGTGAAGGACTCGATGCAGCGTTTCTTGTTGACCTTGAGCGCAGGAATGACACGGGCCAGCATCCGGAGCGACGACGCAGTCAGGTCGAAACCGCGCATCATCGGCCCCTTGGTGTACTGGAGGTCACGGTTGTAGCCCGAGGGCAGTTTGCTGATGATACCGAGGACCTCAAGCAGACACGACTCCACCGACGCTGCGAAGGCCCGGGCCGCCTCCAGTGGGCCGGGGTTCCGCTTCTGGGGCATGATGGAACTTCCCGGGCAAAACTCCTCGGGCAACTCGAAGTAGCTCAGTTCGGGTATGCTGAACCAGATGAGGTCGTTGGCCAGTTTGGCTACGTCGTGCATCGTTGCCGTGAGCGCGAAAAGGGCCACGGCTTCGAACTTACCCCGGCTGTTGTTGGCGTAGAGCACGTTGTTCTGCACCCGGGCGAAGCCCAGGAGGTCGCTGGTGAGTTGCCGATCGATGGCTGCCGCCACCCCGTAACTCGCTGCGGAACCCAGCGGGTTCTGATTCACCAGGTCGTACGCGGTGTCCAACAGCCTGAGGTCGTCCAAGAGGGCCTCGGCGAAGGCCCCCGCCCACAGGCCCACCGAGGAGGGCATGGCCCGCTGGGTATGGGTGCGGCCGGGGATGGGAACCAGGCGGTGCCTGTGGGCGAACCTGACCAGCACCTCGGCCAGGTCGATGGCCGCCGACTTGACCTCCAGGAGGCCCTCCCGCATGTAGAGCCTGAGGTCCACCAGCACCTGGTCGTTGCGGGAGCGGGCGGTGTGGAGTTTCTTGCCCAGAGGGCCCAGTTTCTTGACCAGCCGATTCTCGACGGCTGTGTGCACGTCCTCGTCCCGAGGGCGGATCTTGAACCGGCCGCCGTCGGCGTCCGCGAGGATGCGCGCCAACTCGCGCTTCAGCCGAGTGAACTCCCGGGCTGAAAGGATGCCTATCTTCTGGAGCATCCGGGCATGGGCGATGCTGCCCAGGACGTCGGCCTCGATGAGGGCCTCATCCAGCACGTAGTCCTCACCGACGGTGAAGCGTTCGACCTCCCGGTCGAGTTGGTAGCCTTTGTCCCAGAGTTTGGGCATGGGGACCTCAGGTCTTCTTTCGGTTCTCGTCGCGCTTGGCCAGCACTAAGTAGGGAAGCGCGCGGATGAAGGCGGCGTCGGCGCAGCGACGCTGGTCGAAGCCGGTGGCCTTGATGGAGCGGATCTCGGGCATGAACAGGCTGCTGGTGGAGTTCCGCTCGACGATCTCGACGTTGCCCTTGTAGAGTTTGACCCGGTACGTGCCGTTGACCGTCTTCTGCGACTGGTCGATGAAGCCTTCCAGGTCGAAGCGGAGCGGATGGTAGGCCTGTCCGTGGTACATCATGAAGGCCCATTTCTGGTCGACGGCTTTCTTGAACAGGATTTCGTCCTTGGTCATGGTCATCTGCTCCAGGTCGCGGTGGAGCATGAGGATGACCTTGGCGGCCGGGGCCTCGTAGATCTCCCGGCTCTTGAGGTCCATCATGCCGTCCTCGAACATGTCGATTCGGCCGACGCCGTTCTCACCAGCCGTCTTGTTGAGCACCTCCAGCAACTCGGCGATGCCGACCTCGGCGCCGTTGTAGCGGACGGGCACGCCCTCGGCGAACTCCAGTTCGATCTCGGTGGGCTCGTCCTTGGCCTGCTCCGGCGGGACCAGCCACATCCAGATGTCATCGGGCAGAGGCTGGTTCAGGTCGATGGCCCCACTGGCAATGGATCGGCACCACATGGTTTTGTCGTCGCCCCCGGTGAGGCCCTCGCTCACGGGCACACCCCAAGCCCGGCACAGTTCCTCCTCCTCCAGGCGGGTAAGGTCGAAGTCGCGCACCGGCACCAGCACCTGCAGTCCGGGGGCGAAGAGGGTGAAGACGTTCTGCATCCGGTACTGGTCGTTGCCCTTGCCGGAGGAGCCCTCGAGGATGGCGTCGCAGCCCATCTCCACAGCCTTCTCGGCCACGGTGCGGGCGACCAGTTGGCGGGTCATCGAAGTGGAGACGGGGTAGCCGCCGTAGTCGGCGTTGGCCTTGATGGCCGTGGCCACCCACCCGCGGGCGAACTCTTCCTTGACGTCGATGACGATGGGCTCGATGTCGAGTGCGGCGGCGTGTCGCTGACTCTGTTCCAGTTCCTCGGCGCCCTGGCCGATGTCGACAGTGATGGCCACGATTTCCTTGGCCTTGTACTTCCGGCGAAGTAGTACGATGCCGAGCGTTGAATCCAGGCCGCCTGAATAGGCGATGGCAACCTTGTTCACTTCGGGCGTGGACGTGTTTTCGACCTTGGCGACGATGTCCTCCACGGCCATATTCGGTTTCCCCTCCTTTTCAAGTGCTCTGCGCAAGCCGGTCGCTCGCCGGCCACCTTTAGCCTCGTAAGTGTGCCCCGCTCGCCCGCAGAGCGCAAGCGCTTTTCGCGCAGCCCCGTCGGCGAAGGCCCAAGCGTTCGGCGCCATCTTGCTTAGGCGAAGTGGAATCCCTACCTGAACCTGAGCCTACCGCAGGGCGCGGAGTTCCCCCAGAAGCCGGTCGATTTCCTCTTCCGTGTTGTAGAAGTGGGGTGAGGCCCGCAGCCAGCCCAGTCGGTAGGAGAGGACGATTCCCCGCCTGAGCAGTTCCTGGGCTGCCTTCTGCTGGTCGACTCCGGGGAGCCTGAAGCTGACGATGCCCGACCACTCACCCCGCCGGCGGGAACTCAAGATCTCAGCCCCCAGTCTCTCGAGGCCCCGGCACAGCCGGTCGGTGATGGCCTTGACGCGTCGCTCGATCCTGCCTATGCCCACCGAAAGCAGCAGCTCCACCGCCGCCCCCAGACCGGCGATGCCGACGGTATTGGTGGTGCCCAGCTCGTACCGCGCGGCCTCGCCTCGCAGAGTCAGGTCATAGGTGAGGTAAGCCTGACGGTCTTTCACACTGGCCCAGCCCACCATGATCGCCCCCAGCAGGTCGAGGTGTCGGCGCCGACAGTAGAACAGGCCGATCCCCTCAGGTGCCAGGAGCCACTTGTGACCGTCGGCCGAGGCGAAGTCCACGCCCGCCTGGGTCACGTCAAGTTCCAACGCCCCCAGGCCCTGGATGGCGTCCAGGGAAAAGAGCACACCCCGCCTCCGACACAGTTCGCCCAGCCGGGCTACGTCGTGTCGGAAGCCACTCAGGAACTCGACGAAACTCAGAGCCAGCACCCGGGTTCGACCGTCCATGGCCTGGCGGATGTCGCCGTAGCGGATGCGTCCGTCCCGCTCACGCACCAGTCGAAGTTCCACCCCACGCTCGGCCAGGGCCATCCAGGGGTAAATATTGGCGGAGAACTCGCCCTGGGCCGAGACCACGTTGTCGCCCGGTCGCCAGTCCAACCCAAGAGCCACCAGGTTGATGCCCTCGGAGGTGTTCTTGAGGAAGGCGACCTCACTGGGGCGACAGCCCAGCAGTCGGGCAACTGATCGGCGGGCACGAGCGATGGTCCGGTCCCAGCGGTCGGCGTGGATGTCGCCGTCGGCGAGGACGTCGTGGAGATGTCGTTCCATCGCCTCATAGACGGGCCTGGAAATGGGGCAGACGGCGGCGTGGTCGAAGTAGGCCCACCGCTCGGTGACCGGGAAGAGCTTCCGGAGCGCTGACCAGGAATGCTTGGCTGGCGACGCTGTCACCGTCGACTCCCTTTGCTGACCCACTCGAAGAGGTCGGAAACCCAACTGGCAAGACCTGCGGGCGACTGTCGCCTTCTACTGTAGAGGCTGTTGGTCGTGGCCGTCAACGGTGTGTTGATCGTGGAAGTGGGTTTTTTGTTTGTGGTCCGTGCCCGCGGCGATATAATGTCGGCCGACGGTCAGTCGGTGACGGGAAAGCCGACACTCTGTGTTGGCCTTTGTCCGCACCGGCTTCGCAAGCATACTCAGGCTGCTAACGGAACACAGAGTGTCGGCTTTTCCGAAGGAGCCAGGTGATGAACAGGTGGGCTTTGGCGTTGGTGGTCTGCTGTGGCTTGGCAGCGGTGGGCTGTGAGGGACAGTACGAGGTGCGAGGGTTCGTCTACGGTGTGGATGTGGAGCCGGCGTTTGTGACGGAGGTCGAGGACGTGGAGCCGATGCCGAGCGATGCTACCCCGCTGGAATACACCACTGTCGCCCTGCGGGTGTACCGGATCACCGGTGGATTGGCCGACGACTTTCCCCCGGAAGAGTACTATACCGATGCCCAGGGTGAGTTCCGCTTCGAACTGCCCGAGAGCCTGCTGGACATGCCCGGCAGACTGGTCATCGGGGCCAAGACCAAATACCAGTTGACTTGTCAGCGGCTGGGCTACGAGGACTTCCAAGCCGACGTCCACCTCCCGCTGGGGCGCAAGCGCCACCTGCGTGTCTTCCTGAAGAAGGTGCCTCCCGTCCAGCCGTGACTCGAAGAGGTAGGAAACCTGGCGGTCGGGCGCCCGCCGGGCAGGACCACTGAGCGACCATCTCATCCGAGTCGTACGACCTGTGGGGAGCGCCTGTCGTGGAATTCCTGAACCTCACCGGACTGGCGTTCTTGACCCTGGGCGTTCCTGTCGTCCTCCTCTACCTGCTTCGAATGCGTCGGCTGACCGAGCGCGTGCCCAGCACGCTGCTCTGGCGGGAGGCGCTCGAGGACCTTCGCTCCGCCACCCCCTTTCGCCGACTGCGCCGAAACCTCCTGCTGCTGCTCCAGTTGCTCATCATCGCCCTGGTGGCCCTGGCCTTGGCCCGGCCGCTCATCCAGGCCCGTCGCTCCGTCGGTCAGAGCATGGTGGTGGTCCTGGACGGCTCGGCCAGCATGTTGGCCCGGGACGTCGATGGGGAGAGTCGGTTCGACGCTGCCCTCGCGGAGGCGCGCACCCTGGTCCGCAGCCTGACCCCGGCCGACGAGATGATGGTGGTGGAGGCGGGGACTATCCCTCGCACCCTCTCCTCCTTCACGGCGGACCGGGCTCAACTGGAGCGGGCCCTGAGCCGGGCCTCGGCCCGGGCCACCCGCGCCGCCGTCGCCGAGGCTCTGACCCTCGCCGCCGCCTCGCTCAAAGACCGGGCCCATCCGGTCATCTACTTGCTCAGTGACGGCGCCTTCGAAGGTCTGGACACCCTGGAACTGCCCCCCGACCTGATCAGGCTCATCCCCCAGGGCCGAGGAGCGGAGAACTTTGGCATCACCGCCCTGGACTACCGGCCGGCTGCCGACGCCGTGGAGATCTTTGCCGCGGTCCGCAACTACTCAGCCGCCCGGCGCACCGTGCTCGTCAGTCTGGTGGCCGACGGTTCCGGCGAAGTGCTCAGCGGCCGACGGGCCGAACTGGAGCCCGGCCAGGAGGCCCCGATCCTCTTCCGTGAGCCCCTGGCCCCGGGCCGCTACTGGCTCCGGCTCGACCCGCCGGACGACCTGGCCGAGGACAGCGCCGCCGCCCTCGTCCTGGCCCCCGAACCTGAACTGCGGGTACTGGTGGTGGGGGAGGGCAGCGCGCCCCTCTTGCGGGCCCTCAACGTGGACCCGCTTACCCGCGTCGCCGTCCTTTCCACTGCCCAGT
>CBDVDV010000040.1:0-22691 GCA_965372835.1 uncultured bacterium
TACCGACCGGCCCGAGGCCTGGATGTGGCCTTGGAGGAGATCTCGCAGAATAAGGGTGTGCTATACGACCCTCAGGTAGCGGATGCCTGTTTGAAGATTTTTGCCGAAAAACGCTTCACGTTGGAGCAAGGGGACGAAGGCCTTAAGACTCCCTAAGCCACTACGGACGACACCCCATACATCACCCGCACAGCATGGGAATACGACCGGGCAGACCCACGCCACCTTCACTCGACCTCCGTGCGCATCAGCCAGAACGAAGCGCCCCTGCGAGGGTGAAGGGCCTACAGCATTTGTAACCGGCACGGAACAGAGCCGCCGCCCGAGAGACGTTTTCCGACGGCGGTCAATCGAGTGCTGCCGGGGAGCGAGTCAGGAACGGTCCTTGACCAGCAGGCGGTCGTAGCGGATGTCGGCGTAGTCGAGTCGGCCGAGGTTTTGGGTCTTCGCCAGGCGCGCGAGGTACAGAAGTTTTCGGCCGACGGTTTGGGAGCCGTCGCCGGGCTGCCACTCCAGGGGAGAACGTCCCCAGAAGATGCGCGTGCGGGAAGCGGTATGGAGGACGATGTCGGGCTCGCCGCGACGAAGCCGACCACCAACGTTGCCGGCATCCACGGCGGTCACCGCCAGTCGGCGATCGAAACCGTGCCTCTCCAGGAGTTGGGCCACCGCGCACCCGGCCCGAACCGCCTGATCCTCCCACACCTCACCGGAGGGGGGAGGTTCGGTGTGCGCGCCGACGACAATGGGAAGCCGGTAACCAGGCTGAGGCCAGGAACGAAAGCGCAGCGGAAGCCTGACCGCCTGGCTGTCAACCAGATAGTACCACCCACGGTACCTCACCGCGCCCGTCGGCCGACGTAGCAGCAGACGCACTTTGAGTCGGTTGGGGAAGCGGCGCTCGACCCGCTCCACTTCAGCCACCCAAGGGTTGCGCCGGTAGGCCTCAGCCACTCGGAGCGCCAGGCCCCGCTCCAGGATGCTGAAGCGCTCGGGCAGATCGGGGATGTGGGCGATCTGCTGCTGGATCTCGGGTGTGACCCAGGAGGGGATGGCGGTAAAGGTGAGCGTGGCCGGACTGACCTGGAAGCGCTCCAGCCCCAACACGTACGCCTTCATCTCCCGGATGAGCAGGCACCCGGCGACCAGGATGAAGCCCGCCAGCAGCACCCGCAGCACCGTCTGGCCCACCACTTCTTCCGTCCGCTCGGGCAGGCGCGCCCGAAGTCGCTCCCACAGGGTGGGCGCTCGGCGGACGCTCGCCGCTTTGCGTCTGGCCATCGGTCGTCATCCTCCTCGCTGATTTGTCAGTTCCCGGCGCTGGACCTTGGCCTGGTCCCGAAGGGCCAAGGCGACCAGTCGGTAGCACAACTCAGGAAAGTCGATTCCTTGGTGCTTGGCCGCTTCCGGAAACAGGCTGACGGGGGTGAAACCCGGAATAGTGTTCAGTTCAAGGATGAAAGGCAGGGCTTCCTCGGACAGGCGAAGATCGACGCGAGCGAACCCGCGACAGCCAAGGGCACAGTAGGCGTCCACCGCCGCCTCCTGCACGTGCGCGTACGATTCCGGCGACAGGGGTATGTCAAAGATGTGCTCGGTCACGCCCTCCTGATACTTGGCTTCGAAGTCGAAGAACTCCCGGCGGGGTCGAAGTTCAATGATGGGCAATGGCCCCCCATCGAGGATGCCTACGGTGAGTTCCCGGCCGGCGACGTACCGTTCCAGCAGTCCGTCCGGGCCGTACTGCAAAGCGTCGGCGACCGCGGCCGAGAGATCTCCAGGCCGACGGACGATACTGACGCCGATGCTGGACCCCTGGGCCCGGGGTTTTACTACAATCGGAAACCCCAGAGATTCAGCCCGCTCGACGATCTCCTCCAAAGGGTCACTGGCGGCAAAGGACTCGTACGGAGCCGTGGGAACCCCCTGGGCCGCGAACGCCTCCTTGGAAAGCAGTTTGTCCATGCCCCGTCGGCTGGCCTTTACGCCGCTGCCGGTGTAGGGCAGGCCTCTGGACTCCAGCAGTTGCTGGATGCCCCCGTCCTCACCCCAGGTGCCGTGCAGCGCGATAAAGACCACGTCGATGGGGAGGTCGTCGAGTTCGCGCAGGTGGTGGTCGTTGGCCACCACCTCGTAAACGGTCTCTCCGGCCTGGCGCAGGCCCTCGGCGATGGCTTTGCCGCTCACCATGGAAATCTCGCGCTCCGGGGAGGTGCCGCCCATGACCACAGCCACCCGGTGGTCTTCGACCATCAGAAACATCCCTTTTCAGACCAGACTTTCACCTCTAACTCCAAGAGGACGCCGAACTGCTCCCTGACCGCGTCGCGAGCCCGCTGAGCCAGGGCCAGGACGTCACCGAAGGTTGCCGCTGCCAGGTTGACGACGTAGTTGGCGTGCACCGGCGAGATTTCAGCCCCACCGATGCGTAGACCCTTCAGCCCGGCCCGGTCGATGAGTTCCCCTGCGGAGGCCCCCGGCGGGTTGCGGAACATGCAACCGGCCGAGCGCTGACCCACAGGCTGGCTTCGCCGGCGCTCATCTATTATTTCGGCCATTCGCCGACAAATCTCCTCTCTCATCTCCGCCTGAAGCGAAAGTTCCACCCCCGTCACCACCAGGTCGCCCAGATTGCTCTCTCGGTATCCGAAGTGGAGGTCCTGGCCGGCGAACCGGTGGCGCTCGCCGTCACCCCTGAAGCCGACCACGGCGGTGACCGCCGAGCCGATGTCACCGTGCCGACCGCCCGCGTTCCCCACCACGGCGCCGCCCAGTCTGCCCGGGATGCCCGCCAGCGGCTCCAGCCCACTCAGACCCCAGTCCGCAGCCTGCTGAAGGACCTTGGGCAGTTTCGCCGCTCCGCCCGCCACGATTCGCTCCCCCGACACCGTTACATACTCGAAGCACACACCCCGAGGCACGATGACGGCGCCGGGGACCCCGGCGTCGTCAACCAACACGTTGCTCCCACCGCCCAGGACGCGCCAGGGGACGCCGTGCTTCCGGCAGAGGCCGAGGGCGAGGGCGAGGTCGCCATGAGCCACCGGCGTCATGAGCCATTCGGCCTCACCGCCGACGCCGAGGGTCGTGAAGAGCGCCAGCGGCGCCCGCCGCCTCACCTTGCGGCCCAGCGGACTGAAGAAGTCGTCGGCCGAGTTTCCAGACATCCCCTGCTCCCATGGTAATGAGGACATCGCCCGGGACGAGTTCCCGGCGAAGGACCTCCTCGATTTCGGCGAAGGAGGGAAGGTAGCGCACCTCTTCGGCTGGGCGCCCCTGGGCGCGGATGGCAGCGACCAGGTCGGCGGAACTGATGGCCCGGCGTTCCTGCTCGCTGTCACGGACGAAGTAGATGTCGGGCAGGAGCACACGGTGGGCATCGTCGAAACTGCGGGCGAACTCGGTGAGCAGAAAGCGGGTTCGGCTGTGCTGATGGGGTTGGAAGACGCACCAGATGCGGGCCTGGGGAAAGCACTGGCGGGCCGCCCGCAGGGTGACACGGATTTCCGTGGGGTGGTGCGCGTAGTCATCCACCACCTGCACGCCGGCCACCTCCCCCACGCGCTCGAATCGGCGCCGCACTCCCCTGAACTCGGCCAGCCCCTGCCGACACGCCTCTACATCCGCCCCGGCAGGTATAGCCAGAGCCACAGCGGCCAGGGCATCCGCAACGTAGTGGACGCCGGGGATGGCTAACCGGAACCGCCCCAACTCCTGGCCTCGATGGCTGAGCGTAAAGGCGAAGCACCCCCGCTGCTCTGCCAGGTTCGTCGCCTGCCAGTCAGCGCCCGAGCGCACGGCGAAGGTCTCAACGGGGGCAGAGGCGCGTTCGGCGGCGGCCACAGCGCAGGCATCCTCCCCGTCGACCACCAGCAGGCCGTCCTTGCGAACCTGAGAGGCGAACTCGGCAAAGGCGCCCGTGATGTCGTCCAGGTCGCGATAGTAGTCCAGATGGTCTTCCTCGATGTTGATGATACAGGCGTAGGTTGGGTGCAGGTTGAGGAAGGAGCGGTCGTACTCGCAGGCTTCCACCACGAAGTGCGGCCCCGTCCCCGTGCCGCTGCTTCCCCCCAACTGAGGCACCTCCGCCCCGACCACAAAGGAGGGGGCGAGACCCGCCCGCTCGAGCATGAAGGCCACCAAGGCCGTCGTCGTCGATTTGCCGTGGGTGCCGGCCACGGCGACACCGGTCTGGGCGTCCATCAACTGACCAAGCGCCTGGGCGTACTTCAGCACAGGCAGAGCACGCTCCCGGGCAGCCATCAGTTCCACGTTATCGGGCTTGATGGCCGCGGAGACGACGACCAGGTCCGTCTGGGATGGGATGTTCCGGGCGGCGTGGTCGACGGTCACGGCGGCTCCCAGCCCATCCAGTTCCCGCAGCAGATGGCTGTCCTGGAGGTCGGAGCCGCTTACCTGGCGCCCCCGGGCCAGGAGCATCCGGGCGATGCCGCTGGTGCCGATACCGCCGATGCCTACAAGGTGGATGTGTCGGGCCTCGAGCGTCATCGGCCATTCCCCGCCACCATCGCTGCGCCCTGGGCGTGGGGATGGAGCAGCAGCGACGCCACACACCGGCCTACCAGGCGGGTGGCCTGGGGCCGGGCCATCGCTCGCAGCGCTGCGGCCATTCGCCGCCGCCGGGCTCGGTCACCGAGGAGTTCCCTCACCAGGGCCACCAGGCTGGTACGCTCGAAGTCGGCCTCCTCCACGACCACGGCGGCCCCGCGGTCCGCCGCCAGGTGGGCGTTGGCTCGCTGGTGGTCGTCGGTCGCGTACGGATAGGGCACCAGGACAGTGGCCAGGCCCACGGCCGCCAACTCCGACAGCGTGGTGGCACCCGCCCGGGCCACCGCGACTGAGGCCAGCGCGTAGAAGTCGCCGATGTCGGCAAGGAAGGGCTTCACCCAGGCCCGCAGCCCGACCCCGCGGTAGGCCTCGGCCACCCAGGGGTAGTCGAGCTCACCGGTCTGATGGACGATCTGAAGGTGGGGAAGTTCCTGAGCGAGTTTGGGCAGGGAGTTGGTGACCCATCGGTTGACCCCGCGAGAGCCCTGGCTTCCACCCAGGACCAAGAGCACGGGGCCACGGCAGTGGAACCAGGCCGATCGCCGGGCGCGCTCGGCCTCCCCTCTCAGCACTTCCGGACGAAGGGGATTGCCGGTGGTGACCGCGTAGGCGCGCCGCCAGAGCCCCTCGACCGCCTCCGGCCAGGTCGTGCAGACCACATCGGCCACCAGCGACAGCAACTTGGTGGCCCGGCCCGGAATGCTGTTCTGCTCCAGCGCCACCACCGGCCGCCCCAGCGACCACGCCGCCAGCCCGGGAGCCACGCTCCCGTAGCCGCCGAGCGTCACCAGCACCGATACCCCCAGCCTGCGTAGGGCACCCAGCGCGCCGAGACCGGCGGTCACCTGCGACACCCCCGTCAGCGGCCAGCCCCACCACCGCGCTGGGGATGCCCGACCCCGCAGGCGCACCACCTCGAACTCACCCCCGCCAAGGAGACGGCGCTCCAGCGGCCGCCCGGTGGTGAAAAAGACGATGCGCAGGCCCGGGTCGGCATCTCGAAGCCAGCGGGCCACGGCCAATCCAGGAAACAGGTGGCCACCCGTACCCCCGCCAGCGAAAGCAACCACGGGTCTGGAACCCCGAGCAGTCATGGCCTTTCCCTCGCCGCGCTCTCACGGGCGATGCTGACAACCACACCCACGGCAAGCATCGAAACAAGAAGCGACGACCCGCCACAACTGATGAAGGGCAGAGGGATCCCCTTGGTGGGCAGCGCCTTGCAGACCACGCCGATGTGAATCAGGGCCTGCATTCCCAGCCAGGCCCCCACCCCACTGGCCACCAGAAAGCCAAAACGGTCCCGGGCACGGGCCGCCACCCGAAACACCTGCCAGACCAGCAGCACGAAGAGGCCGATGACCAGCAGCGCCCCGACATAGCCCATCTCCTCACCGATGATGGCGAAGATGAAGTCCGTGTCCGCCTCGAAGAGGAAGTGCATCTTCTGTTGGCTGCCGCCCAGCCCCACCCCGTAGACCCCTCCGGAGCCCAGGGCGATGAGCGACTGGATGACGTGGAACCCGATGCTTTCCGGATACTGCCAGGGGTCCACGAAGGCCACCAGTCGGCGCATCCGGTACTCACTCCGGCTGACCAGCAGCCAGAGCACCGGCAGCGCCGCCACCACCGTCGGCACCAGGTAGGCCAGCCTGACGCCGGCCATGAACATCACCACCAGGCCGATGGCCCCCACCAGACACGCGGTGCCAAAGTCAGGCTCCACAACGATGAGGCCCGCGGCCAGCCCCACGACGGCCAGGGCGGGCAGGTAGCCGCCGACCAGTGACCGCGTTCGCCGATCCTCCACGCTCAGCCATCGGGCAAGTCCCACGATGAGGGCCAACTTGGCCAGTTCCGAGGGCTGGAAGCCCACACTGCCAACCCGAAGCCACCGGGTCGCGCCGTGGACCGTGGTTCCCACTCCGGGAACCAGCAGGACGGCCAGGGCCGCCAGCGCCGCCGCCAGCAACACCCAGGCCAACCGCCGAAACCACGCTACCGGGGTGAAACTGACCATCCCCAGCGCCGCCAGCGACAGAAACACCCAGGCCAGTTGCTTGAGGAACTGGGTGTTCTCCAAGAGCGTCGGCGCCTGGGCCATGGTGGTCGACAGCGCCATCACCACCCCGACAGCCACCAGCAGGCTGACGGTGATGACCAGTTCCACCGGCGCCACCCGTGCGGTCTGCAACCTGTGCGATTCGAACACAGCCGTTCCTTACCGTAGTTTCAGCGTCGCCACACTGAGGGCCGCCAGCAGCATCGCCACGATGCAGAAGCGCACCGTGACCTTGGTCTCGGGCCAGCCCTTGAACTTGAAGTGCCAATGCAACGGTGCACAGAGGAACACCCGTCGGCCCGTGCGTTTGAAATAGAGCACCTGGATGATCACCGAGAGGGCCTCGGCCACGAACACGCCGCCGACGATGAGCAGCATCAGTTCCTGACGGGCAGCCACGGCCATGTAGCCCAGGGCGCCACCGAGGGCTAAGGCTCCCGTGTCACCCATGAAGACCTCGGCCGGGTAACAGTTGAACCAGAGGAAGGCCAGCCCCGCTCCCAGGATGGCCCCGCCGAAAATGGCCAACTCCCCCACGCCCGGGGCGTACGGGATGAAGAGGTAACGGGTGAAATCAGCCCGACCGGCGAGGTACACCACCACCGCCAGGGCCAGGTCAGCCATGATCACACAGCCGATGGCCAGTCCGTCCATACCGTCGGTCAGGTTGACGGCGTTGGAACTGCCCACGCAAACCACCGCCGCCAGGAGCACAAACCCCACCAGCCCCAGCGGCAGATAGGTGCCGGCGGCGAAGGGGAGGGCCAGCCTGGGACCGGCGAGCTCCCCTGTGGGCGAGAGGTAGTAGCGCACGGCCAGGGCGCCTTCGCGGGTGGTGCCGTAAAGCACCAAAGCCACCACCACACCCAGCAGGATCTGCACCGCCAGTTTCTGTCGTCGCCCCAGGCCGTGACGGGTCGGGTGAGTGAGTTTGATCCAGTCGTCAATGCCCCCCAGAAGGCCCAGGACCACCACCACGGCCAGCGCCAACACCACGTAGACGTTGTCCAGTCGGGCCCAGAGCACGGTGGCTCCCAGCAGGCCGACGAGGATGATGAGCCCGCCCATGGTGGGGACGTGGGCCTTCCCGCCGTGCAGTTGGGCGATGACGGGGGAATCGGTCTTCTCGGTGCGCTCGGTAATCCGCCGGGCCTTAAGCCAGCGGATGATGGCCGGGCCCGCGATCACACCCACCAGAAAGGCGGTCACCGCCGCGAAGGCCGCGCGGAAACTGATGTAACGGAACAGACGCAGCGCAGAGAAGAGTTCCAGGCGCCGGTACAGGTATTCGTAACAAAGGTGGTAGAGCACCGCTCCTACCCCGCTTTCCGTGGCACCAGCGTCTCCCGAACCGCTTCCAGCACCCGCTCCAGCCTCATGGCCCGGGAACCCTTCAACAGCACGACGTCACCAGGCTGAAACTCAGCCAGGAGCGCCTCCGTCAACGGCTCCACAGCCGCGAAGGTGTGGACGGCTTCCTGGGGGAGGCCTCCGGCCACCGCCCCGGCGGCCACATCGTCGGCGAACTCACCCACGACAAAAAGCCCGTCCAGGTTGTGGGCGGCTACCCGCAGCCCCAGTTCCCGATGGAAGTCGGGGCTCTCCGGCCCCAGTTCCTTCATGTCCCCGGCCACAAACAGCCTCCTGCCCTGCGCCTCCCGCTGGGCGAACTCCCTCAGCGCCGCGCTCATGCTCACCGGGTTGGCGTTGTAGGCGTCGTTGATGAGGGTAATCTCGCCCACCCTCGTCTCCTCAAAGCGCATGGCGGGGAGCCGAAAGCCGGCGAACCGCTCGGCGATGTCGGCCTGGGTCAGTCCCAGCCGTCGGCACACCGCAGCAGCAGCCAGGGCATTGGAGAGGTTGTGCGCCCCGGCCACCGGAAGTTCCATCTCCCGGACGCCGTTGAGAAGGAACCGGTAGCCTCCCCCCTCGCGTACGATGTGGGTAGCGAAAACGTCCGCCTCGCGGGTCAGTCCGAAGGTCACCACCTTGCCTGCCGCCTGGGAGGCAATCCGCCGACACCAGTCGTCGTCCCAGTTGAGCACCGCCGTCCCTTTCTCCCCCAGGACGCCCAGGAGTTCGGCCTTGGCCTGGGCCACGCGGGCGACACTGCCCAGACCTTCCAGGTGGGTGGGTCCGATGTTGGTGATGACGCCGATGTGGGGTTGGGCGATGGCAGCCAGTCGGCGGATCTCACCGGGGGCGCTGGTCCCCAGTTCGACCACCACCAACTTGGTGCCCGGCTCGATACCGAAGATGGTCAGGGGCAGCCCGACGAAGTTGTTGAAACTCTTGGGGGCCTCGACCACCGAGGCGTCAGACCTCAAGAGATGGGCCACCATCTCCTTGGTGGTGGTCTTGCCGTTGCTGCCGGTGATGGCGACCACGGTGACGGCGACCAGGGAGCGGTAGTACCGGGCCAGTTCGCCCAGGGCCGTCAGGGTGTCCTGCACGCGGATGACCGCCACCCCCTCGGGCACACCCGCGAGGGGGCGCGTTACCAGGGCACCCCCGGCGCCCCGGCTGAAGGCGTCGGCGACGAAATCGTGGCCGTCCGCGTGTTGGCCCGGGAGCGCGACGAACAGCGACCCCGGCCCGGCCTCCCGGCTGTCGGTCACCACCGATGTGACCGACCCAGGGGCCTGGGGACGGACCAGCCATTCCCCCCTCACCGCCCGCTGCACCTCTTGGAAAGACAGCGCCCTCACTCGCTCCTCTCCTTCTCCGCCGCGACGGCGCCCAGTGAGCGCAGGGCCTCCACAGCCACCACCCGGTCGTCGAAAGGTTGACGCTGCGAACCTATGATCTGGTAGGTCTCGTGGCCCTTGCCGGCGATGAGCACCAGGTCACCCGGCCGGGCTGCGGTCAGTGCCTGGGTGATGGCCCGGGCCCGGTCCGGCTCCACGTGCACACGTCTGCGGTCGCTGACCCCGGCCAGTATCTCCTCGATGACGGCCTGCGGGTCCTCACTGCGGGGGTTGTCGTTGGTCACCCAGACCACGTCGGCCAGGCGCTCGGCCTCGGCCCCCATCCGTGGCCGCTTGCTCCGGTCGCGGTCGCCACCACAGCCGAAGACCACGATGACCCGGCCCGCCGTGAGCGCGGCCACTGCTTTTAGAACATTGGCCAGGGCGTGGTCCGTATGGGCGTAGTCCACCAGAACCATGAAAGGCTGCCCTTCGTCCACCCGTTCCAGCCGACCGGGAACGCACTCCAGCGTCTCGACGCCGGCGGCGATGGCCTCCAGCCCCACTCCCAAAGCCCAGGCCGTGGCCGCAGCCGCCAGGCAGTTGACCGCGTTGTGCCGGCCGAGCAGCGGGCTGCGCAGTTCCCGCCGCTCCCCTTCCATCGTCAACGTGAACCGGGAGCCGGAAGCCGTCACCTCCAGCGCCCGACCCTGCACCTGGGCAGCAACTCTAAACCCATAGGTGACCGGCCGGGCGTCGGTCAGCGCGGCGAGGTCCTGGGAAAAAGGCTCGTCGGCGTTCAGCACAGCCACCGCATCCTCATCCAAGCCCCGGAACAACAGCGCCTTGGCCTCCCCGTAGGCGGCCATGGTCCCGTGGATGTCCAGGTGTTCGCGGGCCAGGTTGGTGAAGACCGCAGCCTGAAAGTGAACGTCGTCGACACGATGCCCCACCAGGCCCTGGCTGGAGACCTCCATCACCACCACTCCATGACCCAACTCGGAGGCCCGGGCCAGAAAGCCCTGCAACTCGAGGGACTCCGGGGTGGTCAGGCGAGCCGGAGTGCGCTCCCGCCCGAGCCATTCTTCCACCGTGGTCAGCAGCGCGGGGTTACGCCCGGCAGCCTGCAGGATACTGTGTAAAGCATAGGCTGTGGTGGTCTTGCCGTTGGTGCCGGTGAGGCCGATGGCCGCGATCCTCTCTGAGGGGTAGTCGTAGAGGCAGGCGCTGAGCCGACTGAGGGCGGCGCGGCTCTCGGGCACCTCTATCAGGCAGACCTCCTGCGGCACAGTGACCGGTCGCTCCGCCACCACCGCGGGCGCCCCACGTCGGCAGGCCTCCGCCACAAAGTCGTGACCGTCCACACTGGCTCCGGGGATAGCGACGAACAGAGCCCCGGGCTCCACCTGTCGGCTGTCGTAGCAGAGCGCCCGAATGTCAAGGCCCGTCGGTCCCCCGGCTCTCGCCTCAGGGAGGGCTTCAAGCAGACGGGCCAGTCTCACGGCCACCTCCTCTCAGGGCGCTTCGCGGGGACGCTGCGCCAGCCTCAGCGCCTGCGGGGGCACCTGGAGGTAGAGCAAGGTCTCCTCCACCACCCGGGCGGCTGAGGGGGCAGCTACCGTGCCGCCGTAGTAACTGTGCCCAGCCGTGGGCTCGTCGACGGTCACCAACACCGAGATGCGGGGACGCTCCACCGGGGCGGCGCAGAGAAACGAACTGACAAACCGGGTGTGGGAGTAGGACCCGTCCACTAACTTTTGGGCGGTACCGGTCTTGCCGGCCACCTGGTAGGTCGTCAGGCGGGCGCGTCGGCCGGTCCCCTCGCGCACCACATCAGCCAGTACCTCCCTGAGCATAGTGCGGGCCACCGCCGGCGTCAACACCCGTCGGCCCGGAGGCGGTTCCAGCCGCCGACCCATTCCCCGGCCGCGGTCCACCATCGCCCGCACCAGCCGTGGGGGGACGAGCACCCCCTCGTTGGCGATGGTGTTGAAGGCGGTCAGCAACTGCAGCGCCGTCACCGACACCTCGTGTCCCATGGGTATGCGACTCAGCGACGTGGGGTTCCAGCGCGCCAATGGATGCAATGTCCCCGACAACTCACCCGGGAGTTCAACTCCGGTTCGCTGCCCGAAGCCGAAGTCCCGCGCGGTCCGGTAGAGCCGCTCGGCGCCCGTCGCCTCCCCGACCAGGGCCATGCCGATGTTGGAGGATTTGACCACTATCTCACGCACGGTCAGCCAGCCGAAGGGCTTGTGGTCGCGGAGCGCCCGGACCCGCCGGGGCTTGTAGTAGCCCAGGTGGCAGAAGAGCTCGTCGTCCAGGCCGAGCACCCCCGCCTCCAGCGCCGCCGCCAGCGCAAAGGGCTTAAACACCGAACCGGGCTCGAAGACGCAGGCCACGGCCCGGTTCAGGCGGGCCTCCGCCGGCCACCTCCCTGCGTGGTTGGGGTCGAAGGTCGGGCGATTCCCCAGGGCCAGCACCTCTCCGCTGGCCGTCTCCACGACGATGATGGTCGCCGACCGGGGCTCCCACTGACGGACGATGCGGTCCAACTCCTCCTCGACGATGCCCTGGATGGCCACGTCGAGGGTGAGCACCAGATCGTAGCCGTCCTGGGCCGGTTCTTGGCCGGAAGCGCCGGCCGGCCGGCACCGTCGGCGGCCATCCCGGTAGAGCCGACGACGCCCGGGGCTGCCGGCGAGCACGGAGTCAAAGCGCCGCTCCACTCCCTCCAGCCCCCGGCCGTCGATGTCGGTGAAGCCGAGAGCGTGGCTGGCCAGCCTTTGCGCCGGGTAGACGCGCCGCCGCTCGGTGCGAAAGTGCACGCCGGGGAGGTCCAGCGCCTCCAGGCGCGCGGCCTCCCGGTCAGAGAGGTGGCGCTTGACCCAGACGAACTGGCGCTCCCGGTGACGTTCGATCTTCTCACCCAGGCCCTGAGCGTCCACCCCGAGCAACTGGCCCAACGTGGCGGCGAGCGCCGCCGGGTCCTCGACATCGACCGGCGAAACAAAACAACTCTCGACCTCACGCGTGAGCGCCAGTTTGCGGAACTTGCGATCGTAGATGGTACCCCGACGGGCGGGTATGACCTCGTAGGTGATCTGCTGTCGGCGGGCCAGACCGACGTAGCGTTGGTGGTCGATGACCTGGACGCGGTAGAGTTGAGCGGCAAGGAGGGCAAAGCCGCCCAGCAGCAGGCCCAGGCACAGGCGGGCGCGGTCGCCCTTCCCCGACTGGCCACCTCTGGACCTCACCACCGGGGGACGCCTGCGGGAACCTGTTCCTCTCATCGGCCTGCTCCCTGAGCGCGGGGTGCCACGGACTGACCCGTAGGGGCTGTCCGTGCCTCATGGTTACTGTTCCCACGGACTGTACGAGTTCGGCGTCCAGTCCGTGCCACCCCCCGGTTCCCGGGCGCTACCGGCTCCGTCTGGGCAGTCCTGCCTGGGCTACCCGGATCTCCTCCACCCCGGGGGTCGTCTCGAAGGGGCTGACCAGTCCCAAGTGCATGGTCCCCACCCGCTGGGCGATCAGATGGGGTTGGCGCAGCTGGCTCACCCGGGCGTCAAGCGCGGCGTGCTCGGCGGCCAGGCGCTGTCCTTCCTGAAGCAGTTCCTCCAGGCGGTAGCACTGGTGGATGTGCTGACAGTGAAGCCATACCACCATCACCGCCCACACGAGCACGAAGGCCAACAGCACCAGGAAGCGTCGCGCGGTCATCGGTCACCTCCTTTGAGTGAAGCCGGTCCGGTCCGGAACAGCTTCTCGGCAGCGCGGAGTCGGGCGCTGCGACTACGGGGGTTCTGGGAAAGTTCTTGCGGGCCCGGCCGTCGGGGCTTGGCCGTGAGCACTCGGAGGATACCCGCCCGGTGGCCCCTCTGCAGCGCTTGCTTGACCGGGCGATCCTCCAGCGAGTGAAAACTAATGATCACCAGTCGGCCACCCGGACCCAGCACGTGGGGCACCACCCCGAGGAACCGTTCCAGACTCTCCATCTCCCGGTTGACGGCGATGCGCAGGGCCTGGAAGGTGCGGGCCAGGGCCTGGCGGTGCGCCTGGGGCGGAACCGCCGAGCGCACGACTTCAGCCAGTTCGGTGGTCGTCCGGAGGGCCCGCCGGCCGGCGGCTTGGCGCCGGCGGACAATGGCCCGGGCGATTCGGCGGGCGTGGGGCTCCTCGCCATAGGCGAAAAGGATACGGGTCAGTTCGCCGGGGGAAGAGCGGGCAAGCAGGTCGGCGGCCGTGGTGGTTTGGGTCCGGTCAAAACGCATGTCCAGGGGACCCTCCAAGGCGTGGCTGAACCCCCGCTCGGCCGAGTCCAACTGCCAGGAGCACATACCCAAGTCAGCCACCACGCCGTCAACAGCATCGACACCAAGGTCCCGGCAGACCCGGTCCAGGTCAGCGAAATCACCGGCACGGAGCAGGAAGCGAGCCGCTGAGCCCACCTCCTCGAGCCGGCGACGGGCTACCTCCAGGGCCTCCCTGTCCCGGTCCATCCCCACCAGGAAGCCATGAGGGCCGAGGCGGGCGAGGATGGCTCGAGCGTGACCCCCGGTACCGACAGTCACGTCCAGATAGGTGCCGTCCGGTTTGACGGCGAGAAAGTCAAGCGTCTCCGGGAGGAGTACGGACGTGTGCAGTCCCGGCCCAGCTGGCTGGGGGCGGGGCTCCGGGGGACGCTCCCGATCGTCGAAGGGCTCCTCGCCCATGATCAGCACCTGAACCAATCCGTCCAAGAGCACCGGCTTCTTGCCGGTGGCTGGGTTACGTACCATTGTCGTTTTCCAAAGCGGGCTAACGCTGCCGGCTCCCATGCCGAGCACAAATGCCCCATCGACCACCCGGGTCGGGGGCATTCCGTGAAGATCCGGGCCACTTCCCTCGGCTCGCTCCGTCAGGCCTCGCCGAGGGCCGCCTCGGCCAGCCAGCCGACGACAGCGGGGTTGAGTTCAACCTTGAGCCCGACCGGGACGCTCTGGTTGAACCGCTGCAGCCGTCGCCTCAAGGCCGCCACCGAGCGAACCAACAGACGACGCTCCCCCGGGGTCGGCGTGCGGCCGGTGCTTCCCAGGTCACTCAGCGCCTGGAGGCGCCGACGCAGTTGGACCAAGGTCAACTCCCCGTGCCTCAGCCCGTCACTTGCCGCCAGCCCGACCTCCATCATCGCGTCAAGTCGATCCTGGACCTGGTCGACTCCGTCAAGCCCCATCCTCTTCCCCTCTACAGAGCACCCTCCACACCTCGGGTGCAAACGCTTCTCCATCAGAAGTTGGGCAGAACCTGTCGGCCGTACCGGTCGAAGGCGCTCTCTTGGTCGCCGACGAACCCGTTCCAGCGAGCCAGGTCCCACACCTCGATGCGGTTTGTCACCCCCACCAGCGCCACCTCCCGGTCGAGGTCGGCCAGCCGTTTCAGTCGCTCGGAAATGAGGATGCGCCCCTGGCGGTCACAGGGGACTTCCTCAGCGTTGCCGTAGAACATGCGCAGGAAGTCCTGCGCCTCGGGGTCGCTCTTGGCCGCCTCGGCCAACTTCTCGGCCAACTGGCGCCAGGTCTTGGGAGTGTACAGAAAGAGACAACGACTGGTGCCCTTGGTGACGACGAACCCGCTTCCCTCTTCCTGTTCGTCGATCTTTTCCCTCAGCCGTCGGGGTATGATGAGACGGTTCTTGTCGTCGAAGGTGTGCTCGTAGGTACCACTGAACATGACCATGGAGCGGCCCTTGGAACCACTTCAAACCACATCACACCCTTTTACCCCACTCGCCACCAATACGTATCGTCCCCCCTCCTGACCGTCAAGAGGATTTTTCACAAAACTTAGGAGCAACGGGCCCAGAGGACAGGCAATCTTGGCACGTCGGGGGAGCCGACCCGGAACAACTGAGACGCAAGTGCAGCGGCACTAAAAGATTACCGATTAGCAGGCAAGACTTGCCGGGTCCCCACAGGGCGAGCCCGGGGGAGAAAAAAATTCCTACTTTCCGGGTAGAGTGAAGGAGGAAAACTGCCCATCGGAACAAATTTCCGACGTACTCAGGGCCTTCTGGACCCGCATTCTGAGAGCAGACGCTCGTAGAGGTCCATGGTATCCGACACCACTTTCTCCCACCCAAAGTGTCGGACTACTCGCTGGTGTCCGGCTTGAGCCAGCCTTCTCCGCAGGCTCTGATCGCCCAAGAGTCGGCTCAGCGCCGCGGCCAGGGCGTCGGCGTCCCCAGGCGGGACCACCAGCCCCGTCTCCCCGTCGGTAACCACCTCGGCCACGCCCTCCACGTCTGTCGCCACCACGGGAAGTCCAGCCGCCATCGCCTCCAGCAGTGCTATGGACAGGCCCTCCCAGAGGCTGGGAAGGGCGAAGACGTCGCTGTCCACCAAGATCTGCGGAACGTCGGCGCGAAAGCCCAGGAAGCGCACTCGGTCCTGCAACCCCAGGCGGTCCCTGAGCCGGAGGAGTTGGCGCCGCCCCGGCCCCTCCCCCACCACCAGGAAGCGCACCTCAGGGTGCGGCAGCGTCAACGAGCGTGCTGCCTGCAACAGGCAACCCAGGCCTTTCTGCGCGTGGAGGCGACCCACCGTGGTGACCAGCAGGCAGTCCGATGCGATGCCCTCGCATCGGCGGAACCCACCCCGGCGCAGGCGGAAGCGACCCGGGTCCACACCGTTGCGCATGACCAGAATCTTTCCCGCGGGAATGTGGGCCCGCTCCACCATGTACCTGCGGACCCCTTCGGAGACAGCGACCACTCTGTCGACCAGGGACGCGGTCCAACGCTCCAGCAGCAGGTGCCAGCAACGCGGCTCGGCGACGTGCGTGGTCGAAACCACCACCGGGACACCGGCCAGCTTGGCCACGACGCGGCCCAGCACGTTGGCATGGAAGAGGTGGGTGTGAACGATGTCGAATCGCTGCCGCCGAAGCAGGTCAAACAGCGTCCCTGCCCGGAACAGGTGCCGAAACCCCGCCATACCCAGCCCATACACCGGGACTCCCAACTCGCCGAACTCGCGAGCCATCGCCCCAGGCGGGGCCAGTGAGCACACCGCCGGCTGGAACCGCCGACGGTCCAGCCGCCGAACTACCTCCAGGAGGACGCGCTCGGCGCCACCCACATTCAGGTCGGTGATGAGGTACAGGACGGTGGTCACGGAGTCTCGCCCTCGGAGCCAGCGCCTACACTTGCGTAGAGGCGCTCCACTGCCTCCAGCATTCCCACGAGAGAGGCAGAGCGACGGGCCTGCTGACGGCCCTGCTGACCCAAGGTCTCGCGCAGTTGCCGGTCCTCGAGGAGTTCGCTGAGGAGCCCGGCCAGGGCGACGGGGGTCGCTTCGGTGAGGAGCCTTCCACTGACCCCATCCTGGACGAACTCTTCGACACCGGGGACCTCGCCGGCAAGGACAGTCGTCCCGACCACCTGGGCTTCGAGGATGCTCAGCAGGCGGAGGCGTCGTCGCGACAGCACCACAGCCACGTCCAACTCCGCCAGGACCGGCTCCGGGGCCAACATGGGTGTCAGGAAATGGGTCCGGCCGCGAATGCCCAGTCGACGGGCCAACTGGCGCAGTCGATGCTCCCGGCGTCCCTCCCCCATCACCACGTACTCACAGTGAACGCCCCGTTCTTCGAGCAGCCCGGCCGCGCGAAACAGGAGTTCGACCCCACCGGTGGTCTGAAGTTCGGTCACTGTGCCGACAACGGGCAGACGGTCGTCGTCCTGGGAGGGCTCCTGCTCCTCGGGAACAGGCACGCCCGGAACAATGACCTCAACGTGCCCTCCGCCGCCAGGCAAGCGAGCGCGCAGGCGCTCAGCCAGTTCTGCGTGGGTCACGGCGAATGCCATGGGGACGCCAACGGTCAGCCGACGCTTCGGCACCTCAAAGAGCGAGACCACGCACGGGGCCGCCAGGGCGACCGCCAGCACGCGAGCCGGCCCGAGTGCACGCCAGCCACAGACATGAATGACAGTGGGCTGGAAATCGGCGGCTGCACGCACCCACTCGCCCTGAAAGAGCGCCCTGCCCAGCCAGCCCCCCAGACCCCACCAGCGACGGGCGGCCAACGCCTCGGCAACCCGGCTGCCCTCCTCCGGCACAAAGCAAAGCACCTCGTGCCCTCGGCCGCGCAAGCCATCCACCAGGCGAACGAGGTACCGGGTCTCCTCGCACACCTTGGTCTCGGTGGTTACACACAGCACCCGCTGAGGCACGCCATCCTCCACAGCAGCACAGGCCCTACGTCACAGGTCTTTCGACGTTCAGACCCCTGGGAGCCAACTCGGTGACCGTCAACCGTCAGGTTTCGCGTGCGAGACGATGTTGACCAGTCGTCCGGGAACGACCACCACGCGCACGACTTCCCGGTCGGTGAGGTGGCGGGCGACGCCGGGTTCAGCGAGCGCCCGCCTCCGCAGTTCCTCCTCATCGATGTCGGCGGGCACCCGCAGCCGACCGCGCAGTCTGCCATCCACCTGCACCGGGATTTCCAGTTCCGAAGCCTCCAGGGCCTCGGCGTCGGCCTCGAGCCAGGGCCGCTGGAAGATGCTCGCTTCACTCCCCAACCGCTCCCACAGTTCTTCGGCCATGTGGGGAACGAAGGGGCTGAGGATGCTCGTCATCAGTTCGAGGGTCTCGCGGAGCACCTGCCGCTCTGCCCCGTCGGCGGGGTGCCCCGCCTCGAGCCAACCCCGCAGCCCGGCCAACAGTTCCATCACCTGGGCCGTGGACGTGTTGAAGTGCCAAGGCCCTTCCAGCTCGTCGGTGACCTTCTTCACGGTCCGATGCAGCAGGTGACGGAGTTCACGCGTTGCCTGGTTCAGCCCTTTCTGTCCCCCGGCGTAGCGCGTCACTCCGCGGACCGTCTCGACCTGTGCGGTGACCGTCTCCCAGAAGCGATTGAGAAAGCGGTCGACACCCACCAGACCCTGATCGTGATAGACCATATCTCGGTCGGCCGGTCCCATGAAGAGGGAGTAGAGGTGCAGGGCGTCGGCCCCGAAGCGCTCAACCACCTCGTCCGGGCTCACCACGTTGAGTTTGGTCTTGGACATCTTGGCCATCTCACTCAGTACCTCGCGGCCACACTTGCTGCAGGTCATCGTGGCCACGTCCACCTCACTCTCGGAAAGCCAGAGGCAGCCGGGGCACCGGTAGGCGGTCTTGCAGATCATGCCGTTGGGGAAATACCGGGCAAAGGGCTCCTCAAAGTTGATGAGCCCCAGGTCGCAGAGCACCTTGGTGAAGAAGCGGGCGTAGATGAGGTGCATGGTGGCGTGCTCGATGCCACCCACGTACTGGTGCACGGGAAGCCACTGCTCACAGAGCGCTGCGTCGAAGGCGCGGTCCTCGTCCCGGGGCGTCAGGTAACGCAGGAAGTACCAGGAGGAGTCCACGAAGGTGTCCATGGTGTCGGTTTCCCGGCGGCCCGGCTTGCCACACCTGGGACAGGCCGCGGCGACGAACTCCGGGCAGCGGGCCAGAGGGGATTCACCACCCGGCCGGAAGTCCACGTCCTCGGGCAAGAGCACCGGGAGGTCCTCTTCGGAGACGGGGACTTCGCCGCAGTCGTCGCAGTAGATGATGGGGATGGGCGCACCCCAGTAGCGCTGTCGGCTGATGAGCCAGTCACGCAGCCGGTAGTTGACCGTGAAGTCGCCGGAGCCGCGCTCTTTGACGTACTGGGTCATGGCCTGCTTGGCCTCTTCGCTGGGCATCCCGTCGAAGGGTCCCGAGTTCACCTGTAGGCCGGGCTCCACGTAGGCTTCGGTCATGGTCTCGGGGTCGAGTTTCTCGCCCTCGGGCTGGATGACGACCTTGATGTCGAGGCCGTACTTCCTGGCGAAGAGGAAGTCGCGCTGGTCGTGGGCCGGGACGGCCATAACCGCCCCCGTCCCGTACTCCATGAGCGTGTAGTTGGTGACCCAGAGGGGTGCGCGCGAGCCGTCGAAGGGGTTGAGGACGTAGTGGCCGGCGAAGATGCCTTCCTTCTCGGTCTCCTCGCTGGTGCGCTCGACGGCGCTCTGCCGGCGCATCCGCGCCGCAGCCTCCATGACCGGCTTCTCATGCTCGGTCCCCTTGACCAGTTCGGGCACCAGAGGATGCTCCGGGGCGATGGCCATGAAGGTGACGCCGAAGGTGGTGTCGGGACGGGTGGTGAAGACGGTCAACGTCTCACCGGTGGCTTCAATGGTGAAGTCGAGCCGAGCGCCTTCGCTTCGGCCGATCCACTCGCGCTGCATCCGGAGCACGCGCTCCGGCCACAGCCCTTCCAGTTTGCTGTGGTCATCGAGCAGCCGTTGGGCGTAGTCGCTCATGCGCAGGAACCACTGCTCCATGTCGCGCGGTTCGACGGTGGTTCCACAGCGCTCACAGCGGCCGTCGATGACCTGCTCGTTGGCCAGCACCGTCTGGTCCTGGGGACACCAGTTGACCGGGGCCATCTTCTTGTAGGCCAGCCCGCGTTCGTAGAACTTCAGGAAGAGCCACTGGGTCCAACGGTAGTAGCCCGGATGGCTGGTGGCCACCTCCCGGCGCCAGTCGTAGCCGAAGCCGGTCCGCATCATCTGAGAGCGCACCTTGTCGATGTTGTCGCGGGTCGACTCCTTGGGGTGGACGCCCAGCCTGATGGCCGCGTTCTCGGCGGGAAGGCCGAAACTGTCCCAGCCCTGGGGGCTGAGTACGTTGTACCCCCGACGCAGCTTGTAGCGAGCGACTACGTCGCCCAGGGTATAGACAATGAGGTGGCCCACGTGCAGAGAGCCGCTGGGGTAAGGGTACATGGTCAGGCAGTAGAAGGGCGGACGTGGATCGTCAAACTGACAACGGAAGAGACCGGTTTCCTGCCAGCGGCGCTGCCACTTGGCTTCGATGTCGTGAAAGTTTCGGTCGACTTGGGTCATTCCTGGCGTCCTTTGACTGGTGGTAGTACGGAGAGACTGTCGGCTGACAGCACCTCAGGCGTCCGCGGGTAGTAGCACGACGCTGTCCGGGGCGATGCGGGCGTAGGCCTGCTCCCCCCGAGACAGCAAGGCTCCTCCCGGACGCGCCGACGAGTGCGCAGTCAAGGCCAGGCACTTCAACCTCAGATCCCCTGCCCGCAGCAGGAACTGGCTCGCCTCTCCCAGATAGGTCACCTCTTCCACGGACACGGGAAAGGTGTTGGGTCCCGGGGCCTCGCAGGAAAGGAGCAGTTCCACCGACTCAGGCCGCACGGACAGAAGCACCGCGCTCCCTGGGGTATGCTCAGCGCCGTCCGTACAGCGCAGTTCACCCAGGGGTGTCTCGACCACCACCGTACCGTCCTCCCGGCGGAGGACCCTGGCTTCCAGCAGGTTGGTCTCACCGAGAAAAGAGGCGGCGAAGCGTGAGGCTGGACGTTGGTAGAGTTCGCTGGGCGTACCCACCTGCACGATGCCTCCCCGGTCCATCAGCGCCAGTCGCTGGGCCATGGACAGGGCTTCCTTCTGGTCGTGGGTTACGTAGAGCATGGTCACACCAGTGCGACGATGGATTTCCCTGAGTTCCTCGCGCATCTCCAGGCGGAGGCGCGCGTCTAAGTTGCTCAGGGGTTCGTCCAGCAACACCGCCCGGGGCTCGACCACCAGGGCCCGGGCCAGGGCCACCCGCTGCTGCTCGCCGCCGGAGAGCTCGGCTGGGTAGCGTTCGGCCAGGTGCTCCATGCGCACCAACTCCAGGGCCCGAGCCACCTGCCGACGGCGCTCGGCTCCCTTGACCCTGCGCACCTCCAGGCCGTAGCCCACGTTCCGGGCCACGCTCATGTGAGGCCAGAGGGCGTAACTCTGAAACACCATGGCCAACCCCCGGCGGTGGGGCGGCACGGAGGTAACCGCCCGGTCCCCGAAATAGACGTCGCCCGTGTCCGGATGGGCGAAACCGGTAATGATGCGAAGCAGCGTGGTCTTGCCACAACCCGAAGGCCCCAACAGGAAGAAGAACTCCCCCTCAGCCACCTCCAGGCTGACTCGGTCCACGGCCACCACGTCGCCGTAGCGCTTGGTCACGTTCTCCAGACGAATGGCCACCACGGCCAGGACCCCCTACAGCGTCTCCTTGAACCAGGCAGCAGTGCGCTCGATGACCGTCTGCTCGTCGGCCAGCGTGGCGTAGGTGTGCTCCGCGCCCTCGATCACCAACTTCTCCACCCGCCGATCGCCGTGGCGGGCCGCGGCCTGGTAGCGGTCGGCGTGCTCCGGCGGCACCGACTCATCGGCTGAGCCATGCACGATGAGCAGCGGCTGCGAACTCTTGGCGATGAGTTCGAGCGGGTCGAGCGCCTGCACCCGGTCGAGGAAGCCCTTGCCCAGGGCGTGTCCACCGATGTCCAGGTAGCCCTGCTCATCCAGCAGGAGCCTCTGCTCTGCATCCAGTCGCCGACCGATGGTTTCAGGCAGACTGGCCACCGCGCTCCAGAGCACCGTGCTCTTGACGCGCTTCTCGAAGCCGGTCACGCACGCGGCCACGAACCCGCCCAGCGACAGCCCCAGGACGCCGATGCGACCCCCGTCCACCTCAGGCACCTGGCAGAACACGTCCACCGCCTTCAGGGCGTCGGAGACCTCGGTCTCGACGGTCATGTCGCGGAACTCCCCCCCGCTTTCGCCTGAACCCCGGAAGTCGAAGCGGAGCGAGGCCATGCCGGCCCGTTCCAGGGCCCGGCTCATCTTGACAAAGAGGAAGTGGGCCTCCAGACGCATACCCGTAAACCCGTGGCAGAGCAGCACACCGGGGTGCGGGCCCACCCCGTTGGGCAGGTGCAGCGTCCCCACGATCTGCTGACCTTCGTTGGCGAAGTACTGCGGCCGCTGCACGAGCGTCCTTCCTATGTCCCCGGCTACTCCGCGAAACGGGCTCCGAGAGACTTTAACATACCGCGGCGTCGACTTGCCCGCAAGCCCAAACACCCCCAGCGGACGGACACGGGGCGGCGGCCCAAGGCGGAATATCCTTGGCCTCGGCCCGTAGCCTTTGTTATAGTGGCGTCCAGTTGAGGTCACGTCCGGAGGGCCATGAGCATGGAACTGGGTGTCAATATCGACCATGTCGCCACCGTCAGGCAAGCGCGCGGGGTTCGCGAACCCAATCCCGTTGCCGCCGCGCTCGAAGCCGAACTGGGCGGGGCTGACGGCATCGTCATGCACCTGCGCGAAGACCGTCGGCACATCCAGGACCGGGACGTGTTCGTGATGCGCTACGCCATCTCCACGCAGATGACCCTGGAGATGGGTCTGGCCAGGGACATCATCAAGGCGGCCCTGGAGGTGCAGCCCGACCAGGTGCTCCTGGTCCCCGAAAGGCGAGAGGAACTCACCACCGAGGGCGGTCTGGACGTGGTCTCGGGTCGTCGGCGGGTGG
>CBDVDV010000041.1:0-22153 GCA_965372835.1 uncultured bacterium
GGATGGCCTCGTCGTAGTCGCCTTCGCGCCCGTAGGCGACGCCCAGATTGTTCCAGGCCTGGTGCAGGTCGGGCTTGATGTCGAGGGAGTTCTGGTAGCAACGGATGGCCTCGTCGTAGTCGCCTTCGCGCCCGTAGGCGACGCCCAGATTGTTCCATGCATCGGCATGGTCGGGCCTGATGGCGACCGCCTGCTTGTATGATCCGATGGCGTCCTCGGTTCGGTCCAAGGCCTGAAGGACCACGCCTCGGTTGAACCATGCCTGGGCAAACCCCGGCCTCCTGCGCACCACCTCGTCGTACGTGGTGAGGGCATCCTCGAGTTGATCGGCGCGAGCCAGGCGGACCGCTGTCAGCCACAGTTCGCCGACCTCTCTCGTCTCTTTAGGCTGGTCAGGGAGCACCTCGTCGAAGAGGCCGGTTGGGTCCTCGAGTTCAAGACGCTCGCGGACGGTGCGCTCAAGGTCGGGAGAAGCGTCCAGGACCGTGCCTGCCAGTTCTCGGACCCCAGCCATCCCGGCGAACTCCACGATAACTTCCCTGCTCTTCTCCACCGCCCCGTCACGCGTATGTTTGACCGTCTCTCGAATGACCAAGTGCCCGCTGTCTCCGGGAGATGACACGGCCGCTACGGTGGGTGGGTCTGGCTTGGTCAACAGGGCTTTCAGGATGACGCCTGTCATGCCGGCGATGAGTGCAATCAGCGCAGCACCGAATAGCCACGCCTTGGGGGGAAACCACAGGAGACAGGCCGCCACCACGATGAGCGCGAGGGCAAAGGCAGAGATGATGGTGAGAACCAGCCAGAGCAGCCACGGCTCGGAAGAGAACCAGAGGAAACAGGCCCCCGCCACGAGGAGCGCGAGGGCAAAGGCAGAGATGATAATCAGAACGCCCCAGAGAGGCTTGTGCTTTGCCACGGATTGCCCCCGGTCCTCAAAGGTGTCAGTCCGAGCAGAACAGTACCATTCCGGCCCCCCGACCGCAAGCGCATTCCGGGAGGTCCGTTGGCTCAGTAGTCGTCGCCCTGGTAGACGAAGGGCCAGTTAGGGGGGAAAAGGATTTCCAGCACGGGCTTGAGTTGGCGCGGGATCCTGGCACCCTTCCTCGGAGCGATGTCATCTATGGCGTAGTAGCCGGTGAGCAGGCCGGAAAGCCAGCGCTGCGGGACGCGGACACGAGGGCCGGAGACACCCTTTCCGATCGTCACCCCCTTTCTTGTCGCACTGAAGCCGACGGCGCCGATCTCGGTCGCCAGTGTGAACCGAATCTCAGGAAGTGCTGCGTTTCAGTCAGCCCACCTCTGCGCGAAAAGCGGCTCGAGCCGCTTCATCAGGGCCGGGTTACTCCGGGACTGCGACTCCCCCCTATCTCCCAAGTGGTCGTACATCCGGTCGGCTTACCGGCCCGCGATGACCTTGCGGATGACGGCGATGCATTCTTTGACCTTGGGCAGTGGATTGTCGGCGTCGCCCTCGTACTCAAGCGACAGGTAGCCGGTGAAGCCCATTGCGTCGAGTCTTTTCATGAAGGCGGGCAGATCCAGTCCGCCCGTGCCGACGATGACGTCCTCGGGCTTGCCTTCCTCGTCGAATACGAAGTCCTTCAGGTGGACGCCATAGAGCCGCTCTTTGTACCGGTCCAGGGCTTCGACCGGGTCCTCATCCACCTGGAGCAACCAGGCCGTATCCAGGCAGAGCCCGAACCGTGGTGAGGTCCTGCCGAAAAGTTCGTCCAGTTGGTCGTATCGTCCGTAGCGGTGTCGCCGGCCGTGGTTGTGGACGGCGAGGTTGATGCCGTACTCGGCGCAGAGGCGCTCCATCAGGCCGACGGCTTCGGGGTCCGGGTCGGCGGAGATGGCCTTGACGCCCGCCTTCTTGCAGAAGTCCAGGATCTGGCGGTTCTTCGCCTGGTCGGTGCCGAAGTTGACGCAGCCATAGGAGTCGATGGTGATGCCGTTCTCCTTGAGTGTAGCCAGGGCTTTGTCCTGCTCGGCCGGGTCGGCGTCGAAGGGAATGTGCCGGGGCCAGATCTCGACGTAGGAAAGCCCGGCCTGCTTCAGCGCATCGATGAGTTCGTCGAGAGGCAGGAACTTGCGAAAACAGTAACTCTGGATACCTAACCTGAACTCAACAGCCATCGGCCAGATCCTTTCTTCTACCGGGGCGAGAGAAAAGGTTGCGCCACAATTCCAAAACTACGAGTACCCGACCGGTGCAGTTGGTCAGACACCAGACGCAGCACTCTATCGGGGTCAAGGCAGGTCTGCAAGGGACTAATTCGATTCGATAGAGCCATGGCACCGGGCCCGTCCCCGTGGTTCAGAAGAGCAGGCTGACCTCGGCCTGGCCGTCGAACGGCTCGATGCGGACCGTTTCCGTGGAGGGATCGTAAGTGCCGCCCGTTGCGCTGGTGGCCTCCTTGCCCTCGGGATGGGGAAGACGAAGCAGGACACAGTCCGGCTTGCGGTCGGAAGTGCACGCCACGCTCGCCTCGATCCGTTGGTGATCGAGCTTCGACTCGACCCGGAGGGATGCAGGCCCGAAGTAGGTGGCCACGTTTCGGAGTTCCAGGCGTCTGCCCGACGCCAGCCACGCCCTGGGTATCCCCGGGAGGAGGTGAAGCGTCTTTCCCCGCTCCTTGTAGAGCATCCAGCGCGTCTGCATGAGGAACCAGCCCTCTTCGTGGGTCTTGTGCGGGCTGACGTGGGAGTAGTGTTCCCAGAAGGTGTAAGTCTCGCGGTCGGCTAGACCGGAGAAGCTGTTGTAGTAAGCCTTGAGGAAGGGCTTCACCTCACCACGCAGAAGGTGAACCAGGGCGTGGGGGCTGTAGTAGGGCTGGCTGAGGGCCACCTGGCGCTGGTGGAAGAGGTCCGAGAGGTACGTGATCATCCAAAGGGCGGCCTGCTCGTCAGGCTCGATGACCTCCTGGAGGACGAGGTACAGGGGCCCCAGGAGAGAATCACGCGCGGTGAAGGTGCCGTGAGTGTAGCACATGCCTTTCTCGACGAACAGAGAGACGGGGCCTCGGGCCTCGGCCCAGGGAGGGGCTGTCGGGCACCAGGTCCCATCGCCCAGCGGAACGACGGGCGACCGGGCCATGGCCTCCGAGAAGGCGGTCCGAATGTCCTTCTTGAATCCGTCGGCCTCTCTGGAGAGCCTCTTCGATTCCGCCGGATGCAGGTCCGTGAGCATTTCGGCGACGCGGCTCAGGCCCAGGTAGGCGTAACCGTTCAGCATGAAGATATGGTAGGGGTCTTCCGGGTCGGCCACCTTTCCACCCAGCATGCCATAGCCGCGGCCGCGAAGTTCATTCTTCTGATTTCGTCCGCGCCAGCGGAGGAGGTATTCGCAGGACTTCAGGAGCTTCGGGGTGATGTGCTTCACCCAGGCTCGGTCACACGTGTAGCGGTAATGTTCGCCGATGCTCCACAGGACGGCGCCGGTCTCCAGCATGTAGCCACCGAAGTTCTGCATGAAGCCGTCCTCGTGCTGCTTGTCGAGAAAATACGCCAGCGACCGGCGGGCGAGTGCGTGCCAGCCCATCGAGTCCATGAACTGGATGATGGGTGCGCTCTCGGAGCCGATGGGGCAGTAGACGCCAACCGTGGGAGCGCAGGTGCCGGCCGGTTCGAGGCCGTAGGTGATGATGTCGAGGTGGAGCAGTCCTGCCCGCACCATTTCGTCGATGCGCTTTTCGGGAAGCTTCACCTGCGCGGCCGTGGCCAGCTTCTTTTCCCAAAAGCGGCGGCACTCGCGGTGGCGTTCCTCGAAGCTCTGTGCGAAGAGCCTCTCGGCCCGCTCTTTGGAGATCGGCCGATGCGGGACGACGAAATCGAAGACGGCCGACGCGCCGGGCTCCACCAGAACGGCTATCTCTTCCTGCGGAAGCGGTCTGTTGTTGAGCTTCGAGATGGCAAACACCCGGCCGCTTTCAAATGCGCCGAAGCCGGTCCTGCCGTCAAAGGACCTGTTCTGTACGTCCTTCGCTGACGGAGAGATGTTCTTGAACCATGCGTAACGAGGCACGCGCCCTCGGTTCACCGCCTTGGCGCGGAAGAAGAGGACCGTTTCTTCGTCGCGTTCCATTTCCGCCGACAGCAGGGATTCGTAAAGTCTGGTCTGTTCCGGGGTCTGCATATGTCCGGGGCCGTGTCGGTCGGCGACGAGAAAGTGGGTACCCCGCAGGTTCTCAAGTGTGAGTTTCGAGGATTCGAGTGTGACGAAGGCGGTGAACTCGTAGGCCATGTCTTCGTCGCTGAGGGTCCCGTGGAGGATGGGAAGTACCCCCTCTTCCAGCCGGCGGGAAACGTCGTGGACGCAGCCTTGGCCGCGACCCATAACGAAGTTGTAGCTGACAGGGTTGTTGCCGGATTCGGGGAGGCCGACGCCGTAGCCGTGAAAACGGGGACAAACTCGCTCGCCTCTTTCCTGGCCGCTGCGGATGGCCACTTCGGAAATCCGAAAATCGCGGCTCAGTCCCAGCCAGATTGGGCAGACGAGGCTGCGGGTGTGAGCGGCGGCGACGTCGTAGGTTCCCTCGGGCTCGCTTTCGATTCTCTGCAGGTTGCTCTGGAGACCCCGGGCGCGGATGGCCTGCTCGATCTCTTCGCAGCAGCGGGTATCGTCGGCGTCGGTCACGGCCACGCCGTACTCGGGGACGAAGATGGGGTATTGCTTCGAGACGTCGCGAAGGAAGAGGCTGAAGGGCTTCGCCGTGCGCAGCGTGATCACGGCTCCGGCCGAGCCCAGGTCGAGATCGGGCTGACTGATGGTCATTTCCAGGCGCCCGGGCCCGGCAAGGGTGAACGACTCCTTTCGCACGGTTCCGTCACCCCTGACGAGGGCCAGTTTCTCCAGCCTGCCGTTCAGGACTTCCACCCGGCCTTGCTGTGGGCCGTGCTTCCACCCGACCGCAATCTTTCTCTTCATGAGGCCACTCCACAGTCGCGGGTCCTGGGCAAGGGTTGGACTCTACGCCGCTTACGCTTGGGTACGGGGCGGTGAGTTGAGTTTCCAGCGCTGGCGCTCGATGAAGGGGGCCTCAAAGGTGGTTTGGATGCGGCCCGTCTTCTCCAGGTGGTCGAGGCAGGCCCGCAGGCACCCCCGGCCGACACAGATGCCAAGATGCCGAAAACGATGTCTCAAGAATTGGCTGTAACTGGGTGCCTCGCCTTCGGCCTCGGTCCCGTTCCAAAAGGGGGAGAAGCGGGGATCATCACCCCGGTGAACGCGCGAGCACGCCCGGGGCTCCAAGGGCGCATGCGCGAACTCGTGCCCCTCGATGGTGAAGGTTACGTCGCGGGAGGTGCCGATGGCGTCCGCCTCGCACTCCCGGACACAGCTCTGACAGCCGTCGCAGATCTCGCCGGTGAAGACCGGTGTGGGTTCGAGCTCAGCGTCGGTGAGAACGGCGAAGACCCGCTGCCGGGGGCCGAACTGAGGAGTAAGGAGGAGCTTGGAGTGACCCAGTTCGCCCAGCCCGGCCGCGACGCCCATGACCCGCAGCGACACCCAGCCGTCGGGGCCGCCAGGCTGATCGTCACGAATCCGCCGACCGGTGTGCGCATGGAAAGGGTTGTGCACCGGCACGCTCGTGTAGCCTCGACTTTCAAGAAAGAGAACGATACTGCGCAGCAGCTTCGGGGCCCACACCTCGTTCAGGAACCAGTACGAGTCGCAGTTGTAGGCCTGCCAGTACGTGCCCTCTTCGACGGCCTTGAGTGCCCCGCGGAGCTGGCGAACAGCGACGGCGATTACAGTACGCGTCCCAGGGTAGATGGTGCGAGGGTGTAGCTCCGGCGGAGCGCACTCAAATCGCGAGATAGGTGCGAAGCCTGCCAGGTCAGCCCCGTTCTCCAAAGCGACCTGACGGACCTCTTCAGTGAGCGTTGGCACCGTTTCTCCTCGCTTCATGCGGTTCAGATCTTCTTTAGGACCGGCCCCTACTTCGACGACAGGTGATCTCTCAGTCCGGGGACGTGCTCGGCGCCCGTCGGAACCGTAATCGAGGCGCCCTCGAAGTCATTTCCAATCGGCTCGAACCGACCGCCCAGGCAACGAGCAAGGAAGGCCTCAGCGACGGCGTTGAATGACTGGCGGTTTTCCGGTCGGGCGAAGCCGTGGCCCTCGTCGGGGTAGAGGACGTAGGTGACCGGGATGTTCTTCTCCTGCATGGCGGCGACGATCTGGTCGGACTCTGACTGCTTGACCCGCGGGTCGTTGGCTCCCTGGCCGATGAGGAGCGGCTTCCTGATGCGGTCAACGTAGGTCAAAGGGGAGCGCTCCGTCAGCAGCGCTCGTCCCTCTTCCGTCCGGTGGTCGCCGACGCGCGCGGCCCAGAGTTCGATCATCGGCGCCCAGTAGGGTGGGATGGTCTGGAGCAGCGTCACTATGTTGGACGGCCCCACGATGTCCACTCCGCAGGCAAAGGTGTCGGGGGTGAAGGTCAGCCCAACGAGTGTGGCGTAGCCCCCGTAACTCCCGCCCATGATGGCTACCTTCTTGGGATCGGCGATGCCTTCGTTGACCGCCCACTCGACGGCGTCGATGAGGTCGTCGTGCATCTTTCGACCCCACTCCTTGGTGGAGGCGTTGATGAAGCCCTTGCCGAAGCCGGTTGACCCGCGGAAGTTGACGCTCAGCACCGCGTACCCTCGGTTGGCCAGCCATTGATGCCAGGGATCGTAGCCCCACAAGTCGCGACCCCAGGGACCTCCATGCGGACAGAGGACCATCGGCAAGGGAGTTTTGGGTCTGCCGGTATCGCCGGGGTCCGTCCAGACCGGCAGTGTGTAGTAGCACACCAGGTCGAGGCCGTCACGGGACTTGATGACCGCCGGATGCATCTTGGCCAGGGGCAGTCCCTCCAGGTCTTTTCGACCGGTGAAGAGGAACCGGGCGTCCTTGGCGCTGCGATCGTAGTGGTAGTAGCGAACCGGGCCGTCGTCCGTCACGTAGAGGACGATCCACTGCCGGTCGTCGAGCGTTCGGCTGACGACGCTGAAGTCGCCGTCGGCCACGGTCTCCAGATACTCAAAGTCATCTTCGATGTCAGGGTCGAGGATTTCCCAGCGCTGTCGCTCGTAGGTGAAGGCCACCGCCTGGGGATGCTTCTCGGTGGGGTGCCTCATGACCCCGCTGACGTCGGTGCGGGGATCCGCGGCCAGGATGGTTTCCCCGTCTGTTTCCAGGTCCACTGCGATCAGCGCCGCGGTGTCGCGCCCTCGACTGTCAATCCTGTACTCCACCTTCCCGGTCTTGTCGAAGCCGACGTGGCTCGTGGTGAGCGTGTCCTCCATCAACTCTTTCCGGTAAGGCTGCCAATCGCCTTTGTCGCTGGGCTTGAGGATCTCCATGCCGCCGTCGTCTGTCATTCGGGCGGCGAAGCGGACGGTGTAGTCGTCGTCGGTGATGAAGCCGGCGAAGTCAGGGTTTTCCTGGAGGAGGGAGCGTTCGCCGGTGCGGATGTTGACGCGGTGGATGTCGTGATACTTGGCGTCCCGGTTGTTGAGCCCGACCAGGATCTCTTCGGGGTAGTCCTTGCTCACGTCCTGGATGCGGGCTGCGGTGTCCTCGAAGGGCGTCAAATCCTTGGCTTCGTTGGTTGCCAGGTCCACGGCGTAGACGCGCCAGTTCTCATCCCCGCCTTTGTCCTGGAGGTAGAGGATGTGCTGGTTGGTGTAGGCCCAGAAGAAGATGCGGATACCACGCACCTTGTCGTGGGTCACGGGCTTTGCCGACTCCGAATCGTCGGCCGGTCCGACCCAGACGTTGAGCACGCCATCAACGGGAGCCAGGAAGCCTACCTTGGACCCGTCAGGGCTCAACCTGACTGAAGCCTTGTGCGGGTTGCCGAACAGGACCTCGCGTGGAATGATGGGGACATCGCCTTGTCTATTCTCTTGCTTCACCTGATTGCTCCCTTCTCGGCTCTGCGACCACGCTACTGCTCAAGGACGTGCGAGAGTATCGTGCAGCTCTACCACGCGAAAAACTACGCCCAGTATGATCGGTCCAGGCTCCGGTACTGGACGGCTTCGGCGATGTGTGGGGTGTCGATGGTCTCAGCACCAGCTAAGTCAGCGATGGTGCGGGCGACCTTGAGAATCTTGTAGTAGGCCCGGGCAGAGAGGCGCAGTTCGGTCATGGCCTGCTCCAGGAGCGACTGCACCGGGGGCTCCAGGGCGCAGTGGCGCTTGATGTGGCGATTGGCCATCTGGGCGTTGGTGAAAATGCGTGCTCGTTTGAAGCGCTCGCGCTGTGCCTGGCGGGCGCGCTCAACCTGCTCCCGGATGGTGGCTGAGCCCTCTCCCTCGGGCAGCCTGGTGAGTTCCTTGAGCCTGACCGGGGGCACGTCCACGTGGATGTCGATCCGGTCCAGCAGCGGGCCGGAGATGCGCTTGAGGTAGTTGCGAATCTGGGTGGGGGTGCAGTGGCACTCGTGGTAGGGGTCGGTGTAGTAGCCACAGGGGCAGGGGTTGAGCGCAGCGACGAGCATGATGTCGGCCGGGTAGGTCACGGTGCCCGCAGCCCGGGAGACGGTGACAGTGCCGTCCTCCAGGGGCTGACGCAGGGCCTCCAGCGTGGCCCTTTGAAACTCGGGAAGTTCGTCCAGGAAAAGCACGCCGAAGTGGGCCAGGCTGATCTCACCGGGATGGGGGATGGTGCCGCCACCGACCAGGGCCACGTTGGAGATGGTGTGGTGGGGGTTGCGGAAGGGGCGGGTGGCCATGAGCGCCTTACCCCGGGGGAGCAGCCCGGCCACCGAGTATAGCCGGGTGGTCTGGAGCGACTCCTCGGGCGTCAGTCGGGGCAGGATGGTGGGGAGGCGTCGGGCCAGCATGGTCTTTCCGCTTCCGGGTGGGCCGATCATGAGCGCGTTGTGGCCCCCCGCAGCCGCCACCGAGAGGGCCCGCTTGGCGTGCTCCTGCCCTTTCACCTCGGCGAAGTCGACTTCGTAGTGATGCTCCTCCTCGAAGACCTGTGCCAGGTCCAGTCCGTACGGGTCGATGGTGAGTGTCCCGTTGAAGAAGCCCACGGCGTCGCCCAGCGACGCCACCGGAATGGCCTCCAGGTCCTGAACCACTCCGGCCTCGGGCGCGTTCTCGGACGGGACGACGAACCCCTTGACGCCCTCCTCCCGCGACTTCATGGCCATGGAAAGGACGCCGTTGACGGGTCGGACCCGGCCGTCCAGGGCCAGTTCGCCGACCACGGTGTAGTCGTCCTCCCAGGCGGCGGAGAGTTGGTCGGTGGCCCGCAGCAGCCCCAGGGCGATGGGAAGGTCGAAGAGGGGGCCCTCCTTCTTGACGTCGGCGGGGGCCAGGTTGACGGTGACGCGCCGGGAGGGGAAGAAGTAGCCGGCGTTCTGGATGGCGGCCTTGACCCGGTCGCGGGCCTCTTTGACAGCGGCATCGGGCAGCCCGACAACGACCATGGTGGGGAGGCCGGGCGACACGTCCACCTCCACCTCGATGGGGTAGGCGTCAATGCCGAACACGGCCACACTCTTGACTCTGGCAAGCATCGGAGGCCCCCTTGAACCATTGCCCACGCTGTGGGATTGTAGGGGGAACGGTCGTCCACGTCAACGGTCACACATTGACGCGTCGAGATATGTGTAGGTGATTTGAGTTGCAGTTTGTGGACGTTCGCGCTATAGTCTATGCCTTAGGAGGTGTCGGTTGCTGAAACGTGTAGAAGACAGAGACGTGCCTTACCATGGCGGTTCGCGGCGTCCTCCCCCCGGCCGTCAACCACCGGCAGTGGCCTGTCTTGCGATGTCGTCATCAACAGAGGTGGTCAGCGGACCGGAGTGCGTGCACGCAGCCCCGTTCCTGCACGACCGCGTGAAAGACGAGGCATGAGTTTGGGTGAGAGAGACGGACGAGCGAGGTTCACCGACTACGGACTCCGGGAAAGTGTTCTCCGGGACATCAGGGCCGCGGGGTACGAGACTCCGACCCCGATCCAGGCAGGCTTCATTCCGCCGGCACTGGAGGGGAAGGACGTCATCGGCCTGGCTCAGACGGGAACGGGAAAGACCGCCGCCTTCGCCTTGCCCATCATCCACAGGTTCGCGCACAGGATGGAGATGAGCGCTCTGGTGTTGGCTCCCGTGCGCGAACTGGCGCAGCAGATCGGGAGCATGTTCAATGAGTTGGGTCGGTCCAGCGGCGTGCGTGTGGCGGTGGTGATGGGTGGCATCCCCATCCTGCAGGACCTGAATGCCATACAATCGTGGCCGAACGTCCTGGTGGCCACGCCCGGTCGACTGATCGACCACTTGGGACGGGGAAGCGTTCGGCTGAACGAGGTCGAGGTGCTGGTGGTGGACGAGGCGGACCGGATGCACGACATGGGGTTCATCCCCCAGATTCAACAGATCCTCGCCGCCTTGCCTGAAAAGCGGCAGACGATGATGCTCACGGCCACCATGCCTGCGGAGGTCGAACGCATCGCGCGACGTCACATGCTCTCCCCCGTGCGGGTCCTGATCGGTCGCCTGTCGGCGCCAGCCGAACGGGCGGAGCAGCGCCTCTTCGAACTCCACGAGAACGACAAGACCTCACTCCTGCTCAGACTCCTGCGGGAGGGGGACGGCCGGGTGCTGGTCTTCGTGCGGACCAAGCAGGGCGTCAACCGCCTGGCACGTGAGGTGATGCGCCGTGTGCCTGCGGTTGCTCGCATCCACTCGGGCCGGATCCAGGCTGAGCGCGACGAGGCCATGGCAGGCTTTCGCGAGGGCCGCTACCGTATTCTCATCGCCACGGACGTGGCGGCGCGGGGGCTGGACGTGGCCGACATCGAACACGTTATCAACTATGATTTCCCGCACTCTCCAGAGGACTACGTGCACCGGATCGGCCGTACCGCTCGGGTGGAGGCCAGTGGCCAGGCCACCAGTTTTGTCACCCGCGCCGACCGGGCGTACCTGGCGGCATTGGAGCGGCTCGTGGGTAAGGAACTGACGCTGACGCCCAGCCCGGTGACGGGAGGCCCCTCGCGCCGACGCCCGGGGGGGGCGACCCGCGCCTCGCGCCGTCGGCCGAGAAGCACTCGGAGCAGACGGTCGTGACGGGGCGCCGGCGACCACGGGAACCCAGCAAGTGAACTACGACCACCGGAAAGAACTTCAATGAACGTACTGCTACTCTACCCGGAGTTTCCGGATACCTTTTGGAGTTTCAAGCACGCACTGAAGTTCATACGCAAGAGGGCCGCCTCGCCGCCGCTGGGCCTGCTCACGGTTGCCGCCATGCTCCCACCGCAGTGGGGCAAGCGCTTGGTCGACCTGAACGCCAGGCGCCTGAAGGACAAGGACCTGGCCTGGGCCGATTATGCGTTTGTCAGTGCCATGACCGTGCAAAGGGAACCAGCGCACCGGATCATTGCCTGCTGCAAAGAGGCAGGCGTCAAGGTCGTGGCCGGCGGTCCCCTCTTCACCATCGAACCCGAACGCTTTGAGGAGGTCGATCATCTGGTGCTGAACGAAGCCGAGGTGACCCTCCCGGCCTTCCTGGCTGACCTGGAACAGGGGTGCGCCAAACGCACTTACACGTCGTCCGAGTTTGCCGATATCCAGACCTCCCCAGGTCCTCTCTGGGCCTTGGCCGACCTGAAACACTACGCCTCGATGAGCATCCAGTACTCCCGGGGCTGTCCTTTTCAGTGCGAGTTCTGCAACGTGACCGCGCTCTTCGGTCACCGGCCACGCACCAAGACGGCCGAGCAGATCGTTGCCGAGTTGGACACCCTCTACGACCAGGGGTGGCGTGGCCGCGTCTTCTTTGTGGATGACAACCTGATTGGCAGCAAGAAGCGCCTGAAGACCGAGTTGCTGCCCGCGCTCGTCGAATGGCGGAAAGACAAGGTGGAGGTAACCTTCAGCACTCAAACCTGCATCGACCTGGCCGACGACGAGCAACTGATGGCCATGATGGTCGAGGCGGGATTTGAGAAGGTCTTTATCGGCATCGAGACGCCCGATGAAGGCAGCCTGGCCGAATGCAGCAAAATACAGAACCAGAATCGTGACCTGGTCAAGGACGTGAAGCGCATCCAGCGAGCCGGGTTGGAAGTGCAGGGAGGCTTCATCATCGGCTTCGACAACGATACCCCCTCCATCTTCCAACGGCAGATCGAGTTCATCCAGAAGAGCGGGATTGTGACGGCGATGGTGGGTCTGCTCCAGGCTCCGCCTGGCACGGGGCTGTACGAACGTCTGAAGCGGCAGGGCCGCCTGCTCGGTCACTCGTCGGGGGATAACGTGGACGGCACCACCAACATTGTCCCCAAGATGAACCTGGATGCCCTGCGCGAGGGCTACAAGAGCATACTGCGTCACATTTACTCGCCCGAACACTACTACCAGCGCATCAAGACGTTCCTGCGAGAATACAAGCCGGCAAGGACTGATGCCCCGCGGCGCTTTGAGGACATCCTGACGTTCTGCCGTTCGACATTCCACCTGGGCATCATGGGCAGAGAGCGAGTTCAGTACTGGAAACTCCTGTTGTGGATCCGTTTTCGCCGACCCGAGTTGTTGCCCCTGGCCGTTAGCCTGGCTGTGTATGGCTACCATTTCCGCAAGATCTGCGAACTCCACATACTCTGACACGACCCAGCCCGGGCTGTGAGCGTCGAGCCCTTTGCGCCCGGCGGACTTCGTCCCCCGAAGGCGGAGACCATTTCGTGGTCGTGCTCCCTGACCTCGAAAAAGAGCAGGCCTTCCTCTCCCTGGAACAGACAACTGGAACGGCTCTCTCGGTTGGCAAAGAAGGAAGGGGTGGCACTTCTTCTGAGGGCCTCCCTTGACGATCTGCTCCGCAAGTACACCCTCGAGTGAGGTCCGCGCGCACACCGACGCCGACCCGGGTAACGAGCGGCTCAGGGGAAACGGTCGAGGCGCCTGACGAGGAACCAACGTCGCCGGCTCTTGTCGGCGTAGTCCAGGTACATCTCGAAAACGACGCCGTCTGTGTCCTTGACGACGTAGTACCGGCGATGCCGACGCGTGTACCAACGTCGGCTTCGGCGTGGCAGATCGCCGAAGCCCGTGTCGACGCGGACCGAAAGCACCTCCGCTATTTCGTGCGTTTCTTCTCGCCAAACGAAGCGTAGCGGCTGTGGACTCCCCGGCGATTGCTCGACCTGGACCTCCTCAGCGATGAATCCGTCACTACTCATGGTGTGTGCTCGTCAGGTTCTTCTCAGGCGTTCTCACCTTTGCCAGCGTCGCTTGAGGGAGGCGGTGCGCTCGGCCCGGTCTCCTGCCGGTTCTGCAGGGCAGGCATGATCGGCTGGAACGAACGCACGTGGATGTCCTGCTGTGGAAATGCTATCTCGATGCCCGCCTCACGGAAGGCGGCGTCGATGGCCATGTGCACTTCGTGCAGGACCTGACGGTAATACTCCATGGAGGGAACGTAGACCCGCAGTTGAAAGTCCAGAGAACTTGTGCCGAAGCCCCGGAAAAGCACGCTGGGCGCAGGATCGTCAAGCACGTGGGGGTTGCGCCTGGCCACCTCGAGCAGCGTTTCGTAGACCAGTTGGGTGTCGGAGCCGTAGGCGATACCGACGGGGATTACCAGGCGGAGGATGGTGTCCGAGAGCGTCCAGTTGATGAGCTGGCTGGTTATGAACGCCTTGTTGGGGACGATGAGTTCCTTGCGGTCCCAGTCGCGGATGGTAGTGGAGCGGATTTGGATGCGCGTAACCGTGCCCGTGATGTCACCGACGGTGACCGTGTCTCCGACACGCACCGGGCGCTCAAACAGGATGATGAGGCCGGAAATAAAGTTGGCGAAGATCTCCTGCAAGCCGAAGCCTAATCCCACGGTCATCGCCGCCACCAGCCACTGCACCTTGGACCAGCCAATGCCGATTACGCCGAAACCAATAACGACGCCAATGATGGTAATCAGGTATCTGGAGACGGCGGTGATGGCGTAGCGCACACCGTGGTCCAGTGGCAGTCGTTGCAGGATAGTGACTTCGAGCAGCCCCGGGATGTTCTTGGCGGCCATGACCGTCATCACCAGGATAAGAACCGCTAACGCCAGACTGGCGAGGGTAACGTACTCGTCGGGGCCGACTTGCCAGAGTTGAACCCGGTGGAGGATTCCCAGCGCAGGCAGGACGTCCGCCCAGATGAGCCACAGCCCGACAAGCAGCGCCAGGAAGACCACGCTCCGCATCATCTGGCGGGTCTGCACACTCATGCTGAAGATGTTCACCTCCGGTTCCTCAACCGGCTCCCCCCGCTCTCCGGAGGGCTTCTGACCGCCTTGGCCCTCTTTGGCCTCGGCGCTGAGGCGCTTTTCGGCCTTCTCCAGGGCCAGACGTCGGCGGGCAACGAACAGCCAGCGAAGCATAGTTGCATTGGCGAAGACTAACCCGAGGAGGAGCCACAGCGTCAGCACCGTGCGGTCTGACAGTTGGAGTACGGTGTAGTGGTATCCCCAGGCGGCCGCCAGCGCCAGAGCGATCGGTATTCCCGCGGCCAGCAGGTACCAGAAACCGCGCAGCCACTCCAGCCACCCACCACGGTGGCGGGCGAAAAAGCCCTTCAGTAACTGACCTGACGGGCGCAACATCCGCTCAGCAAAGATCCCCAAACAGACCAGACCGGCCATCAGGGCCAGCCGACCCAGCGAATCCTTCCAGGCGTCGTTTTCCTGCTGCCAGTCCACCACTGAGGTGATGAAGCCCGCGGGCAACACCACGGCCGTGAGCCAGAGCAGGTTCCTGCGGACGACCTTCAACCCGTCCTGGCGCCACTGGAAGTGCACCTCGCCAAGGCCTCGTTTCCGGCAGGCTTGACGCAGGAGTTCCAGGGTAAAAAAGAGGATGGCGACCGTCCGCAGGCCGACAGCGATCGCTTTAACGAAGTCGGAGGCTTCCACGGCCGACCACAGGCGCCAGGCGAGAAAACCGATGAGCGCCGGGCACCCGGAGGCGATGGCGAGGGTAACGGCCAACGCGGCGACGGTGTGACCAAAGGTGTCGGTGCGGGCGCTCCTCACCAGGTCGGCACGCTTGTCCAAGGTGTTGCGCAGTCGTCGCCGCAGGAGAAGCCAGATGACGAAGAGAGCCAAGGCGGCCGCGTAAGGGACCCGATTTGTCTGCGCATCGCGGCCCAGAGTCTGGGACACCTCAGCCCACCTGAGCGGCTTGGCAAGCCAGACCAGCCCCTGCCAGGCCTCTGAGAGGTCTCGGGGCCTCAGTGGGTCGGCGCTCCGGAACCACAGGATGTTCTCGTCGATGTAGTTGTAGTAGTCCTTGGTCTCAGCGATTAACTGCCTCTCGGCGGCGTCGAGGTCGATGAGTTTGGCGAAGTAACTGTCGTAGTTTCTGAGCAGGGATTCCGTGTACGTGCGCTTGGTCTGGAGTAATTCCCGCACATCGGCCTCGTCCGCTGAAGGCGCGAGTGCCTCCAGACGTTGCTTCACCTGCTGCTCGAGCTCGCCAAGTCGAGACCGGTCGTCGTGAAGGTCGAACAACTCCACTTCCGCAGCGGAAATCTCGGGTTGCCTGTCGCGGACTCTGCGCCGGTGGTGACGAATGTCAGGCAACTCCGCCCGCTGCTTGCGCAGGAGCACACTGACGGCCTGGCGGGTGAGCCCGGCGACTTCGACCTTGGCTTGCACGTCTTTGACGTCGCCCCTTAGCGTGGTGAGGGCTGCTTTTATCCCTTCCAGTTTCTTGGACACGCTTTCGATTTCGCCGGCGACTTCGACCCGGCGCTTGGCCAGTTCAACGTTTTCCTCGGCCAGAGGGCGGGCCGTCGGAGGTCCGTCGGCAAGGGCTTCGAGGGCCCGCTTCAATTCGCGATAGGCCTCATCCTTTACCAGGTGCTGAAGTTCAGCCACCGTAGCGCGCCAGCGCTCCACCAACTCTTCGGCGATGGAGACGCTGCGGGCCTCCTGATCGCGGCGGGCCGTGAGCAGGTCTCCCCGGGCGTCGTAACTCGGGATTTCCTTCTCGTGGGTGCTGAGTTCCTCCTCCGTGGCTTTCCCCTTAGCCAGGAGCAACGCGCGGTGGGCGGGCCTCAGCGCCGTCGGCTCCTCGGAAGGAAGGGCCGCGGCGAGTTCCTGTGTGACCTGGTCCAGCCGCCCTTGTGCGGCAACGACCAGCCTGGGCACTTCGAGGCGACGGTTTGCCCGTCGTCTCACTTCCCTGTCCAGGTCTGCGGCCTCCTCCTGGGCCGCTGCGAGTTCGGCCTGCGCGGCTGTGAGTTTGGCCTCGGCCTGGGTGAGCAACTGCTCCAACTGGGGAAGTGATGCATCCGAGGGGATCTCGGGAAGGGGCTCAGGTGGGGGTGGGGGCTCGGCGAGTTCGGCCCTGATGGCTTCAAGTCGAGCGGGTGCCTCCCGCATCGCCGTCTCAAACTCGGTGGCCTTGGCCGTCCATTCATTGGCCAGGCGCAGTTGTTCAAGCGCTTTCTGATACAGGTCCTGTACCTGCGCTTTAGTTTCTTCATCCAGGTCGGCTGCCTCGGCGACCTGTTGCTGTCGGACCTTGATCGCTTCGGCGCTCAGTTCAGGAGCGACACTTGGTTCGATCGGGGCAGATGCGGGTTGGGTTGCGATCTGTGCCACAACCCCACTGCTGAGACTCAACGCCAGCCACAGCGCAAGCCAGAAGACGATGGTGAGAGTTCGACAGCCCCGGGAAGCCATTTGCTACCACCAGCCTTTCCTGATCAGCCACTACGTCACGCCGGCGGCCCCCGGCGCCATCACCCAAATGACAATTCAGGCGGTGACCGGTCCCCCGTGTTCGGGTACCCAGGCTTTCATGCCCCAGACGCCGCTGGGGAGCACCAGGGGAAGCGTTGCCGTGGCGATGATGGCCAGGACCTTCATCGTGTCGTTCGTGATCTGGAAGGGCATGCCCGGGTAACTATCCCGGACGTCGCCCGCGAGTTCCCGCAAATCCTACTTCGGCGAGCGCCAGAAGCAGGCTGAAATCATCAGGAGTCGACCTTCGGCCTTACTTCTCGATCACGTACACGTGACGTTGGTAAGGGCCGAACCGGTCGGTGATGTTGCCGCTGGCGACCTCTCCGCCGCGGGCCTCAAAGGGCACGATAAAGGGCACCCCTTCGCGCAGGAAGGGCAGGGCGAAGGTCACCTCATCCAACGTCTCCGCCGTGCCATTGACGGTGATGAGGCAGTAGACCTTCGGCGATTCCTTGAGCATCACGTGGACGCGCTCGTCGGAGACCGCCACCTCCTTGTCGCTGGTGGGGGAGGTGAGGTAAGGGCTCAGTTCCTGGAGTTCCAGCGAGATGTCGACCAATGCTTCCCAGGTCTCTGACTGGCGCAGTTCGTCGCTGTAGGCGAAGTAGAGGATGCCGTCGGCCCCGTGGGTGACGGCCAGGTAAGTCACGCCATATTCTTCTTCGGGCGAAGCCTCGGGCGTCCCCTGGAGGACGATCCAGACGGGCTTGCTTCCGCCGGTGGCCCGTTTCGCCACGTCCGTAGCGGCTGCGACCTTGGTGAGGTCGCTGGGCTGGCCTCCGCCGCGGATGGGGTAGATGTCGGTGGCCAGGATGTCCAGTGCCCCCTGGTAGCGGTAGAGGTTGCTCTCGGTCCAGGCCATGACCACGGAAGTCGTGGGCTGCTTGGTGCTCCGGTGGAGCAGCTGCGTCGCCAGTGCCACTTCGTCAGGGGGAACGTTCCAGGCGCCGCTGTCGGGCTCGTCACAAACGTACCAGGCCAGTATCGCCGGGTGGTTCTTGACGTCGCGGACCGCCTCGGCGACTTTTTCCGGCCGGTGCCCGCGCATGAGCCCGGTCAGGTTGAACATGGTCATAACCCGCGCCTGGTCGCAGGCATCCAGCAGCTCGACCGGTGTGGCCATCAGCTCATGCCCCATGCACAGGTTGAACCCCGTGCCTTCCAGCGCCGCCGGGTCGTTGCACTGGTAGATGCCGACGGGGAAAAAGGGCTCGCCGTTGACGGAGATAACGTTCTTCTTGACCTCGACTCGTGCCGGCTCTTGGGCGACACGGGAAACGGCTTTGCGCGGCTGGACCATCCCGGTGACCGACACCAGGGAGACGGCGTCGGCGAACAGGGTCCCCGTGCCGACGTTGAAGATGTAGAGTCTGAGGTTCTCGGCGCCCTCGGGCACGGTGACGTTGTAGGTATAGGTGCTCCAGTCGGCTGGCAGCCCGGCGATGGTCCGGTCGGCGTTCCCCGACGCGCCGGTGAGCAAGACACGGGCCACGGCACCGTCGCTGGGCTTGACGGAGTAACTGAGCCGATAGAGACCCGGTCGGACGTCCTGGAGCACACCGGTGTAAATGCCTCCACGTCCGGGAACGTCGCAGATGATGGCCGCTGAGGACTCCCCCTCATAGGCATTGACGCCGAACCCGCAGTCGAAGCGGTAGCGTCCGCCTTCCCAGCGTCCCCAGGACCCCCAGTTCTGGAGTCCCAGTTCGAAGTTGCCGTTAGGGATGAAGTTGTCGGGGACGTCGGTCACGGGTCGGGTCACCGGCAGTTCAGGTGGCTCGTAGACCATCAGCCCCCTTCCCCGGACAAAGCGGAGGTTGTCGATGGCCACCGAGTGTGGTTTGGTCAGCGGCGACTCGTAGCGGAGCAAGACGCTTTTGACCTGAGAGAGGTCGGCGTCCTCGGCGAAGCCGGGCAGAATGAACTCCAGCGTGTTCGAACCCGTGCGCGCCCGATGGTACCAGGAGCTGATGGTATGTCGCTCGGCCGGGTCCTGGGGGTCGTAGAGGGCGTCGTCCACCCGCAACGTGAACAGGCACGGACGCCCGGGATTGAGAACGTCGATCCGCAGGCGGTCGTACCCCCGCCAATCCGTCGGGAGCAGGGCGCTCAAGTCCAGGCTTTTCTCGTCGCTGGTAAAGGTAACGGCTGCGGAGGCCCGGCCGTGGCTCGTCAACCCCACCACCTGCTCGATGCCGGAGACACCGGCCAGGCGCGCCACCTCCTCAGGCTGCTCGAACGAACTGACCAGCGTCACCTCATCGGCCCAGGCCACACTTGCAGCCAGGGCTGCCAGACCCAGAACTACGATCACCTCTGACGCGGTGCTCATGACCCTTTCCTTCCCTCCAGTGAAGAGACTCTTTCCTCGGTGGCCCCGGGGCGACCATATGGGCCGAGGTCTCAGCCCTGCTCGAGCCTCAGGGAGCGTCGACGCAGTTCCCGGGCGTGCTGTCGGATCTTCTCTTTGAGTTCCACCGGCTGCTCCACCCCGACCACTATGTACAGGGGGTCGCTGGGCTCGGTGGAGGTGATGACGATGTTGCCCACGTTGGCCAGTCGGTCGAAAAGACCCTGATGCACGGTGGCCTCGTCCACCCGCAGCAGGTCCACCTCCTCGGTACGCTTGCTCAGGAACCCCCGCTCGATGACCAGGCGTTCCGTCGTCAGCCTGTACTTGAGTGTCAGTTTGGTCTTCACGATGCTGACCAACAGCCACAGCCCCAGCGCCCCCAGCAGCAGCGAAGCCACCACCCACCAGAAAGTCCGCCATTCTTCGCCGAACCGTCTCAGTAAGTACGCTAACCCGCCAATAACGCCCAACACGCACAGTCCGGCGAAGGTGAACCGACCGGCCAGCGAGCCGATGTTGGGCCGTCCGACCCAGACTTCCTTCTCGGCCGGCAGGCTGACCGTAGGGGGACCGACGTGCTCCGACGCCCCCTCGGCCTGCTCGCGCTCCGGGGTCGTCTCCGCCGGCGACGTCCCGGAAGAGGGCTCAGCGGCGTGCTCCCCGCGCACGCGGACGCCACACTTGTGACAGAAGTTGCTGTCCTCCAGCAGTTCGACCCCGCAGGACCAGCAGTGCATTGACCACTCCTTACCTCGTCCGGGTTCGCCGGACTCTTCGCTCCTCCGGCTTCAGTCCAGCAGGCCCCGGCGGCTGAGTTCCTCGCGGAACCAGGGGACGGTCAGCTCCAACCCTTGCCGTCGGCTGACGCGGGGCTCCCAGCCCAGGAGTTCGCGGGCGCGGGTGATATCAGGGCAGCGCACCTTGGGGTCGTCGGGCGGGAGTTCCCGATGGATGATTCGGCTTCGGCTGTCGGTCACCTCGATGACCTCCCGGGCGAACTGCTCGATGGTTACCTCCTCGGGGTTCCCCACGTTGACTGGCTCATGGACCCCTTCGGAGATGAGCAGTTGATAGAGCCCCTCCACCAGGTCGCTGACGTAGCAGAAACTGCGGGTCTGGGAACCGTCGCCGTTCACCGTTAGCGCCTCCCCCTGCAGGGCCTGGGTGAGAAAGGTGGGCAGCACCCGTCCGTCGTCGACGCGCATCCTGGGGCCGTAGGTGTTGAAGATGCGGGGGATCCTCGTGTCCAGGTTGTAGGAGTGGTGGTAGGCCATCACCAGGGCTTCGCCGAACCGTTTGGCCTCGTCATAGCAACTGCGGGCGCCCACCGGGTTCACGTTTCCCCAGTAGTCTTCCGGCTGGGGATGGACCTGGGGGTCACCGTAGACCTCTGAACTGGAGGCGCAGAGAAAGCGGGCGCCTTTCTGCCGAGCCAGTTCCAGGGCGTTCATTGTCCCCAGAGAGCCCGCTTTGAGGATGGCCACCGGGATGCGGGGGAAGTCGGTCGGTGAGGCCGGGCTGGCCAGGTGGCAGACCGCATCCACCGGCCCCTCCAGCACCAGGGTCTCCACAGTGTCTTCCTTGAAGAAGGTGAAGTTATCGTTGGTGAGCAGGGGCTTGATGTTGTCCAGCCGGCCGGTAGAGCAGTTGTCCACCACCACCACGGAATGCCCCTCGGCCAGCAGCCGCTCGGCCAGATGACTGCCGACGAAACCTGCACCCCCGGTGAGCACAACCCGCACGAACGACCCTCCTTCCCGCGTTCCCCGCATCCCGGTGGGGCCAGTATACGCCCGTCTCTCCGGCCCGCCAAGGAAAATCAACGCCCTCTCCCCGCTGCCTTTGACTGAAGCATCCCCGTGGGTCCAGCCGATAAGATGCGTAGCCGAGGACCGCCAACGCGAGAGGAGCGGGGCAAGCGAAGGAAGGGAGCGAGGACGGTGGCGTGCCCCTTCATCGACGGGACGGACGAGCGATGCTCCCGGACGCTCACGCTGAGGAACGTTCAACGGGCCGTGAGCCTTTGCGCCTACGATCACCTCAGCTGCGCCGTCTATCGGGCCCTGAGGGCGGGCGCCGTCGAGCGGGCCGGCAAGACCAGACTCATGCCCATGGTCTCGTAAATCCCGACAGCCCAACCACCGGCTTCCTGGAATACCTCCGTGTCGAGTGCTCCCTCGCGCCCAATACCCTGCGGGCCTACGGGCGCGACCTGCGCACCTTCCTCCGCTTCCTCACCGCCAGGCTGGGCGCCGATCCCTCTTCGCTGGGGGTGCTCGAGCAGGTCACCAGCGAGCTGGTGACCGACTTCCTGGGTTGGCGGAAGTCGGCCGGGGCCGCCGTGAGCACCATCGCCCGGGAACTGGTCACTGTCAGACTTCTGTTCCGTTTCCTCGCTGCTGAGGGCCACCTTCCCGACGATCCCCTGGCAGGGATGCGCTCACCTCAGGTCTGGCAGCGCCTGCCCGAGGTACTCGACGAGCACGAGGTCGATGCCCTGATCGAAGCCGCGAGCCCGGCAGGTGACGACGAACTGCCCGATCCGTTGGCACTGCGGAATCGGGCGCTGCTCGAACTCCTGTACGCGACGGGGGCACGGGCGCAGGAGGCCTCCGACCTGACGCTGGAGGGGGTGAACTTGGAGTATCGCTACGTCCGCTGTGTGGGTAAGGGGGAGAAGGAGCGCATCGTCCCGCTGGGCCGCTCAGCAGTTGCTGCCCTGGAAGCATACCTGAATGATGGACGCCCGAGGTTGGCAGCCCTTGGCACCAACTGTAGGGAGGGGTCTTTAGACCCCTCCGCCTATGTCTTCCTCAGTCAGCGCGGCCGCAAACTCGACCGCACCAACATCTGGCGTATCGTCAAGCGCTGTGCCCGAAAAGCGGGCATCCGTAAGCGCATCTCCCCGCACACACTCCGCCATTCCTTCGCCACCCATCTCCTGAGTCGGGGTGCCGACCTGCGGACGGTGCAGGAACTCTTAGGTCACGCCTCCATCTCCACCACCCAGCGCTACACCCACGTGGACAAATCCCGCCTCAAATCCATCCACAA
>CBDVDV010000042.1:0-21955 GCA_965372835.1 uncultured bacterium
GCTCGGACGACACCATCAAGCTCTGGGAAGTTGCTACGGGGAGAGAACTCCGCACACTCGCCGGACATACCGACTGGGTGCAGTCCGTTGCCTTCAGCCCGGACGGTGGCGCCTTGGCTTCGGCAAGCGCCGACCGGACCATCAAGCTCTGGGATGTAGCGACGGGCCGGGAACTCCACACCTTCCACGGACATGCCGGCTGGGTGAACTCGGTTGCCTTCGGCGCGGACGGTAAGACACTGGTTTCGGGAAGCTCGGACCAGACCATTAAGCTCTGGGACGCAGCTACGGGAAGAGAACTCCACACCTTGGATGGATATACTATCGGTGTGCGCCCCATTGCCTTCAGCCCGGACGGCGCCACGTTGGTGTCGGCAGGCTTAGACAAGACTGTCAAGCTCTGGAACGCAGCTACGGGCGAAGAACTCGGGACCTTGGACGGACATACTCGCCGCGTGCTCTCCGTTGCCTTCAGCCCTGATGGCAACACTTTGGCTTCGGGAGGCGAGGACAACACCATCAGGCTCTGGGATGTAGCTACGGGGAGAGAACTTCACACGCTCACCGGACATATTTCCCGGGTGAGCTGTGTTGCATTCGCTCCCGACGCCAAGACCCTGACTTCGGGGAGTTGGGACGAGACCGTGAAGCTCTGGGATGTGGCCACGGGGAGGGAGGTCGTCACGATGGGTCCTCTCCATTCAGATATCTGGGCGGTTGCTTTCAGTCCTCACGGGCGAAAGTTGGCCTGCTGGGCTGGCAAGGACATCCTCATTTACGATTTTCATGCGTACGATGAGGATATTGAGCAGTGGTTGCGGGAGGCGGGGGTCGAGGCGGACATAAGTGGCCAGTAGGTCGTGCGACTCGTATGAGGCGAAGGCGAGAAGGGGAACGTGGTGCTTGTGGATTGGGAGATCCATGCGAGCGCCCCTTCCCTGACCCAGTTCTGTGTTGACCTGTCCTGGCATCATTGGTCATAATCTTGTGTCGCATGCTTCAATTGCAGCCTGGGATTGACCAGTCTCTGCCACGAAGGAGCCCGCGTATGGGTGGTGCTGAGGGTCCACCCGCCGTACGGCGGGGAGAACCGGAGCTAGGCGTCGTCCCGGGCAGTCTGGCCGGCGGCGATGCCCAGCGACGACCGCGCATGAGCAGCGCTGCCAGGCCGCGGCGGTCTTCGGGTGCGGTGCGGTGGCAGGCGCTGGTGGCGGCGCTCATGGCGCTTGCGGGCGCGGTCCTGGTGGCAGTGGTGTACCTGCGGCCATCGCCGGTGAGGGAGGTTCCCCGGCCGAAGGTTCCACCGGTCAACGTGGAGGTGGAGGTGGTCAAAGCGCTGGCCCGGATGCCCGACCAGTTCGAACTCCCCGCGGTGGTGGAACCCAATCGTGTCGTGCACGTGAGCGCGGAGGTGGAAGCCAGGGTCGAGCGGATTGCGTGTGAGGAAGGGCGCCCGTGCCAAGAGGGCGACCTTCTGGTCACCCTGAATACCGATCTGCTCCAGGCCGAGTTCGACCGGGCCGAGGCACAGGCCCGCTACGACCAGAGTCGTTACGACCGCATATCGAACCTGTTTGAGGAAGGGGCGTCCACCAAAGAGGAGTTGGACCAGGCGGCGGGTGCCAGGGCTCGAAGCGCGGCGGTTATGCAGTTGGCCCGGGCCCAACTCGAGCGAGCGACCATCCTGGTGCCTATCAGTGGTGTGCTCAACCGGGTGTTGGTGGAAGAGGGCGAGTACGTCCAGGTGGGGGCGCCGGTGGTCGAGATCGTGGACATCGACACCGCCAAGGTCGTCGTGGATGTGCCTGAGCGAGACGTTCAGTTCCTCTCTATCGGTTGCGAGGTCGAGGTCCTCGTGAACCCGAGAGGACGGAAAGGGACCCTTACCGGAACCATCACCTACATCAGCGAGTTGGCCCACGAGGGGACGCGGGCCACGCGTCTGGAGATATCTGTGGACAACCGCCGACGACTCCTGCGCAGCGGACAGATCGTTCGGGCCAGGCTCACCCGACGGGTGCTCACCGACGTGGTCATGATTCCGCTGGCTGCGGTCATCCCCCTGGAGGACGGCAAGGTCGTCTACACGGTCGAAGGGGAGGAGGCCCAGCGGCGGGAAGTGGAGATCGGGCTCATCAAAGGACGACGGGTTCAGGTCCTCGATGGGCTTGCGGCCGGGGACCGCCTGATCGTCGCCGGGCACCGGTTCGTGGGACCGGGCCAGTCGATCACGGTCGTGGCCGAGCACTGAGGGGGGACCGTGTTTCTTTCGGACGCGGCGATACGGAACCGGACTACCGTCGGCGTGCTCGTCCTGCTCATTGTGGTGATGGGCGTCTACAGTTACGCAGTGCTCCCCCGAGAGGCGGCCCCCGACGTACCCATCCCCATCATCCTGGTGACCACCGGGTATGAGGGGGTCTCACCCGAGGACGTCGAGTCCTCGGTGACCATGAAGATCGAGAAGGAACTCACCGGCCTCAAAGGGCTCAAGGAACTCCGCTCCATCAGCGGCGAGGGGATGTCGCAGGTCATCATCGAGTTCCTGCCCAACGTCGTCACTGAGGACGCTCTGCAGTACGTTCGTGACCGGGTCGACCTGGCCAAGCCTGAACTCCCCGACGACGCCGACGAACCCACCATCGAGGAGATCAACGTCGCCGACTTCCCGGTCATGATGATCAGTATCTCGGGGACTATCTCCGCGGTGCGCCTCAAGGCCATCGCCGATGAGTTGGAGGACGCCATCGAGGCCGTGCCCGGCGTGCTCGACGTCGGCGTTTCGGGCGCCCTGGAGCGAGAGATCCGTCTGGAAGTGGACCCCGACCGGTTGGCTTCCTACCGCCTGACACTGGCGGACCTGCTCACCCTCATTCCGTCGGAGAACGTCAACATCTCGGCTGGCGGCCTGGAGACCGAGGGGACCAAGTTCAACGTGCGCATCCCGGCCGAGTTTGTGGACCCGGAGGAAGTCGATACCTTGCTGCTGGCCGTACGGGATGGCAAGCCCATCTACCTGGCCGACGTGGTCACCATCCGTGACACCTTCAAGGACCGGACCAGCTACTCGCGATTGGACGGGGTCGCAAGCATCACCGTCTCGGTGCAGAAGCGGGTGGGCGCCAACATCATCTTTCTTGCCGACGCGGTCAAGATGATCCTGGCGAGGGCCCGTGAACGAGCCCCCGGGGGAGTGAAACTTGAGATCACCCTCGACTACTCCAAGTACGTCCGCAGTATGCTCAGTGACCTGGAAAACAACATCCTCTCTGGGTTGGTGCTGGTGGTGGCGGTGCTGGTGCTCTTCCTGGGCTGGCGGACCAGCGCCATGGTGGCCATAGCCATCCCCATGAGCATGCTCATCAGTTTCACGCTCATTCGCGCGCTTGGCCACACCCTGAACATGGTCGTGCTCTTCGGCCTGGTGCTCTCGCTGGGCATGTTGGTGGACAATGCCATTGTCATCGTGGAGAACATCCACCGGCACATGCAACTCGGCTACCGACGAGTCGAGGCGGCGCTCAAGGGCGCCGCCGAGGTGGCCTGGCCGGTGATCACCTCGACGGCCACGACGGTGGCGGCATTCTCTCCCCTGCTCTTCTGGCCGGGCGTGATAGGTGATTTCATGAAGTACTTGCCCATTACGCTCATCATAACCCTGTCGAGTTCCCTTTTTGTTGCCTTGGTGATCAGCCCCACCGTCTGCTCCCTGTTCGCCGGCGGCACCGCGACCGAGAACCGCGCCAGGGGGGAGAGTGGCTTCCTGCGCGGGTACCGCCGACTGCTGGAGACGGCCCTGGCGCACCGCTACCTGACGCTCTGGCTGGCCGTGGCGTTGCTGGCGGCCCTGGCGATGTTCTACGGGAAAGAAGGACGCGGTGTGGAGTTCTTCCCGGAGACCGACCCGAATCGGGCGCTTGTGAACCTGCGCTGTCCCCAGGGCACCAACCTCCGGGAGACGGAGCGCCTGGCCCGTTTGGTTGAGGAGCGGGTCGAGCGCTACCGCGACGACCTGGATCACCTGGTGACCAACGTGGGCTCCGGGGGCGGGGGGCCTACGGGCTTCGGCGGGGAAGGAGGCGGTCCCCACACCGCCAACCTCATCCTGTCCTTCCACGACTACGAGGACCGTACCCGGCCCTCGGCCGACGCTGTGGCCGACGTTCGCCGGGCCCTCGACGACATCGCTGGAGCCGAGGTGAAGGTGGGGAGGGAGAAGGAGGGACCACCCACGGGGGCCGCGGTCACTGTGCGCATCGTCGGCCAGGACTACACCGTCCTTGAGGGCCTGAGCGAGCAGGCCAAGCAGATGATCGTCGACGTGCCCGGACTGGTCAACCTCCGCAGTGACCTGGAAGCCACGCGGCCCGAGTTGGTCTTCCGCGTTGACCGTCGCCGGGCCATGTTGCTGGGCGTGAATGCCTCCATCATCGGGAACTTCCTCAAGATGGCCGTCTTCGGCCGGGAGGTGGGTACCTACCGTCAGTTCAACGATGAGTACGACATCACTGTGCGCCTGCCCCTGTCTGAGCGGGTCAACATCGACGACCTCTTCTCCCTGCGTGTACCCAACATGGCCGGTGAGGCCGTGCCTCTGAGTTCCTTGGGCTCCTTCGACTACGAGGGCGGGTTCGGCACCATCTACCGCGTCGATCAGAAGCGCGTGGTCACCCTCACCGGTGACGCTGAGGGGCGCTTGAGCACGGCTGTGCTCGCCGACGTCCAGGAGCGTCTGAAGGAACTCGAGCGTCCCCCGGGCTACGAAATCCGCTACGCCGGTGAGAAGGAGGAGCAGGACAAGGCTCGAGTCTTCCTCAGGAAGGCTTTCCTCGTCGCCCTGCTCCTGATACTGCTGATCCTGGTCACCCAGTTCAACTCCCTGGCCGTGCCTCTGGTCATCATGACCACGGTGGTCCTATCGCTTATCGGTGTGCTGGTAGGCCTGCTGGTGTGCCGAATGCCCTTCGGCATCATCATGACCAGTCTCGGTGTCATCAGCCTCGCCGGGGTCGTGGTCAACAACGCCATCGTGCTGCTCGACTACACTCGACGACTCCAGCGTCGGGGTCTGGCGCTGCTCGATGCTGCGGTTCGCGCCGGGCAGACGCGGCTGCGCCCCGTCCTGCTCACTGCGGCGACCAGTATCCTGGGCCTGATCCCCATGGCCACGGGCGTCTCTTTCGACTTTCACCGGCTCCAGTTGGTGACGCGGAGCGAGTCCAGTCAGTGGTGGCGTGGCATGGCCGTTGCCGTCATCTTCGGGCTCGCCTTTGCGACCCTGCTGACTCTGGTGGTCGTGCCCACGCTTTACGTGACGGTCTGTCGTCTGGGCGAGCGCCTCTCCCGGGCGGGGCACGAGCAGGCCGGCGCTCAGGAGACGACCGGCGCTTCCCCAGCAGAGGCGCCGGCGGAGAGCACCTGAGCGCCGACGCCGGGCCTGATGGTTCGCTTGTCGTGGCTGGTGCCGTCGGTGGGATCGATACGAGGATGTGGGAGCAACCGGCAGAAAGGATGGGCAATGCTCGTCGACTGGGAAATCCATGCGACCGCGTATCGCGGTCAGGATGAACGGATGACGGTGGTGGGCATCGTGACCCGCTGTGGTGAACTGGGTCTCACCCACATCGGCATCGTGGACCACCTGGCCCCCGAGCGGGGCTGGCCCGCCGAGGGCCTGAGAAAGGTCTTTGCCGACTTCGAGGGTCTCCAGGTGCCTTCGGGTATGGAGGTCTACCGGGGCGCCGAGGTGGACATCACCGAGCAGGGGTGTCTGCCCGGGCTTCCCGAACTGAGGGAAGAACTCGGGCTGGACTACGTCATCGGCTCGGTGCACGTAAGCCGACGGGAAGGCGCTACCGACGAGGAGTACGTCCGCCGACAGTTCGACCTGATGATGCAGGTGCTGCGTGAGCCCGGCCCCATTGACATCCTCGGCCATCCCTGGGGCGGTCGGCTGGCGGGCCAAGTGCCTGAAGACATGCTCAGTGCGCTCCTGCAGGCGGCAGCGGCACAGGGCGTCGGTGTGGAGGTCTCACCCCGCTTCGGGGCTGAGCGCGCCGACCTGCACCTCCTGGTGAAGCGGGCCTTGGCCGAAGGAGCAGGACTGGCACCCGCTTCCGACGCTCACGCCTACGAGCATCTGGGTGACACCGTCGAGTTGCAGCCCGTTCTGACAGAGGCCGGTGCCCGAACTGACGACCTCTGGTTCCCCCACTCCACTTGAAGGCCTTCTCCACAACGGGCAAACAGGGGTCCAGCAACAGGACGCTGGCAGCCCGTGTCTCCTCCCTTAGCGCGGGCCTGGGCGCTATCCGCCTTCGCGCTCGATCTCGGCGGGTTGGGAGAGGATGGCGCGCACCTCGGCCGGGGCGAGTTTGTACTTCCGGTCGAAGGTGAGCAGCCCGTTGGTCTCCTGCTCGATGTCGGTCAGTTGGGTGTAACAGAAACCTGCAATCCGTGGGTTCCGAAGCAGGACTTCGGCCAGCGCCCGGAAGCGCTCGAGGAACTCCTGCTTGCTTTGGGGACGGTCGCCGTAGCCCCACGCATCTCCCTGGGCCTCCCCGTCCACCCACCACGTTCCCCCGAACTCACTCACGAAGTAGGGCTGCCCGGCGTAAGGGGTGTCGTGTTCAGAGGCGTTTCGCCAGGCGTCCTCGGGCGCTCCGGTTTCGCCGAACTTCTCGAACAGACCGGCGAACTGCTCCGGGTCCTGGGTGTAGTTGTGGACGTCGTAGATGTCGGTGACGAAGTGGACGTAGCCGCTGCTATCGATGACGGGACGGCTGGGGTCGACGGCCTTGGTGAGGTGATAGAGGTGGTGCTGGAGCGCGCCGAGTCGGTCTTTGATGGCCACACCGCGGCGGGATTCATTGAAAGGCGTCCAGATGATGATGGAGGGGTGGTTGATGTCCCGCCGAAGTACCTGGAGCCACTCGGCCACGAAGTTCTCCCGCCCCTCGGCGTTGCCGAAGTCCAGACCCCAGTCGCCCATCTCGCCGCACAGCAGGTAGCCGAGTTTATCGGCCCAGTAGAGGAAGCGAGGCTCGAAGACTTTCTGATGGAGCCGAGCGCCGGTGAAGCCCATCGATTGAGACATCTCGATGTCGCGCTTTTGCACTTCGTCGGACTCGGGTGTGTAGACACCTCCCGGATAGTAGCCCTGGTCGAGGATCATGCGGAGGAACACGCTCTTGCCGTTGAGCAGGATGCGCCTGCCCTCAATGTCCACGTCTCGCAGACCGAAGTACGAACTGACCTCATCGACGACCTCGCCCTTTCGAAGGAGCCGAAGCCCGAGATCGTAGAGTGTCGGCGAGCCCGGCTCCCAGGCCTGGGGGTCGGGTATGGTAAGACACAGCGTGGCCCTGGTCCCCTCGCCCGACGCCTGGTCAGAGGCCACCTCCTTACCTTGCAGGCTCGCAGCCACCTGAACCGTCCCGCCCAAAACAGGCTGCGAGAGTTCGACCGTGATGAGTGCTCGCCCGTCGCGGGCCGAGGGCAGAATCGTAAACTGCACGATGTGTTCGGCCGACACCGCCTCCAGCCAGACCGTCTGCCAAATGCCCGTCACCCGGGTGTAGTAGCAGGCGAAGGAGTGGAGTCGAGGCGATTGCTTGCCCGAGGGTTGGCGACCGGCCCGGCTGTCGTCTTCGCAATAGACGACCACTTCGTTGTCCCCTCGGCGCAGGGAGTCCGTGATGTCCGCGCAGATGGGCGAATAGCCCCCGAGGTGTCGGCCGACCGGCTCGCCGTTGACCCAGACCCGGGTGTCGAAATCGGCGGCGCCGATGTGCAGGAGCACCCGCTGGCCTGCGCATGCTTCGGGCACTTTGAAATGTCGCCGGTACCAGACGGCGCCCAGGAACTCGGTTCGGTTGATGCCGCTGAGTTCGCTTTCCGGGGGAAAGGGGACGAGGATGCGCTGGTCGAACTCCCGGCCCGTCTGCCAACCCGCCTCCAGTCCGTTCCGGGCGCTGTCGATGGCAAACTCCCAGGAGCCGTTCAAGTTGAGCCAGCCTTCCCGCTGGCACTGTGGATTGGGATGCTCGCCGCGGGGAATCGTTTGACGTGCAGACACGGCCCACCTCCAGTTTGGTTTCCGAACCCCTCGATTCTCTTTCCACGCGCCTGTCCACACCGGCGTAAGGAACGCATGCTACCGGCCGAGAGCGGCCGCCGTCAACGCGCTAAGCCATCTGTACCACATTGCCGGCGGACGCTACGGTTCCTCGCGCGTCCCGCTCGGCCCCGGGAAAACTCTTGCTCAGGGTCCTCCCGGCGAAGATACTTAATCCGTATGGGAGAGTTCGCCAAGAGCATCGTCACCATCGACGGGCCCGTGGCCAGTGGCAAGAGTACCGTGGCCGGGGAAGTAGCCCGCCGGCTCGGCTTCCGCTACCTGGATACGGGAGCCATGTACCGAGCCCTGACCCTGGCCGCTCAGCGAGCGGGCACCGACCTCACCTCGGTCGACGCCCTCATCGATCTTTTGGCTCGCACCGAGATACGCGCGGAGTCTGCTGCGGGCAATACCCGGGTGTTTCTGGACGGCGAAGAGGTGACCGAAGCCATCCGCCGACCTGACATCACCCGCCTGGTGCACCGTGTGGCCGACTGCGGAGCGCTGCGGCCGCACATGGTGGAGCGTCAGCGCCAGATGGCCGCTGAGGGTCGGCTGGTGGCTGAGGGGCGGGACATGGGCACGGTGGTCTTCCCTGAAGCGCCGGTCAAACTCTACCTGGAAGCCAGCCTCCAGGAGCGGGTACGACGGCGGGCCGAGCAGTTGGTGGCTGCCGGGGTCCAGGTGGAGCCGGGCCAACTGCGCCGGGACATCGAGGCCCGCGACCATCGGGACAAGAATCGGTCGGTTTCGCCGCTCCGGGTCCCCGAGGGGGCCATCGTCGTGGACAGTACCGGGCTGACCGTGGAGGAGGTGGTGGAGCGGGTGCTGGCGCACTGCCGAGGTCGGCTGGGCGAAGAGGAGAGCAGGGGGTGACGGTCGGGCTCCTTCAGCGGTGGTGGTACACTTTCTGCCAACGGTGGTGTCAGTTGGGGATGGTGTTGGGGTACGACTATCGCGTGTGGGGACGAGAGCACGTACCGCGTCGGGGTGGGGTGCTTCTGGTCAGCAATCACCAGAGTTTTTTCGACCCGGTGTTGGTCGCGGCGGCCCTGCCCAGGCAGGTGCACTACATGGCTCGTCGGAGCCTCTTTCGGATGCGTGTGTTCGGTTGGCTCATCCGCTCGCTGAACGCCTTTCCCCTGCGCCGCGGGGTGGACGTGGGAGCGGTGCGCGAGACGGTGGCCAGGCTCCGCCGCGGGGAGGTGGTGCTCGTCTTTCCGGAGGGGACGCGGACCCACGACGGCCACATCCACACGCTCCAGCGAGGGGTGGAACTGTTGGCCCGAGAGGGCCGGGCGCCCATCGTGCCCGTGGTCATTGACGGAGCCTACGAGGTCTGGCCTCGACATCGCCGCTGGCCGGGCCTGGGCCCGATCCGGGTGCTCTTCGGCCCTCCGCTTGGGCGGCAGGAGTCCGAGCTGGCTGGCCGGGGGGGAGTGGCGGAGAGGTTGGCGCTCAGGCTGCGGGCGCTGCAGTCGGAGCTTCGTCGTCGGCGCGGAAGCGGAGGTGAGTGGCAGTGAAGTTCCGGGTGGAGTTGGCTGAAGAGTCGGGGTTTTGCTTCGGTGTCAAGCGGGCCATCGAACTGGCGCGGGCCACGACCGCGCGCGAAGGGACGGCCTATTCGCTGGGCCCCATCATCCACAACCCTCAGGAGGTGGCTCGGCTGACCCGCGGTGGGGTGCGCGTAGTGGACTCACTTGATCAGGTCCCGGAGGGAGCGCCACTTATCATCCGCTCCCACGGAGCGACCCCGGAGGTGTTCGACGAGGCCCGTCGTCGGGGTCTGGCCATCGTGGACGCTACCTGCCTGCTGGTGAAGCGCGCTCAGGAGCGGGCGGGGGAACTGGCCGAGGGGGGCTACCGGGTGGTGGTGGTGGGTGAGGCCCATCACCCGGAGGTCCAGGCCATCGTCGAATATGCCCGTGGGGCCGTGGTGTTGGAGGACGGCAGCGACTTGGATGCGCTGCGTACGGCCCGTCGGATCGGGGTGGTGGCGCAGACGACCCAGTCCCCGGGCGACTATCGCCAGGTGCTGGGTCCGCTGCTGGCGTTGGAGTTCAGTGAGCTGCGGGTGTATAACACGGTGTGTCGGGCCACCTTGCAGCGGCAGCGCGCGGCCGGCGCCCTGGCCCAGCGGGCCGATGTCATGATCGTGGTGGGCGGGCGAAACAGCGCCAACACCCGTCGGTTGGCCGAGTTCTGCGGGGGGGAAGGGGTACCCACGCACCACATCGAGACGGCCGCCGACTTGGAGCCGGGCTGGCTGGTGGAGGTCGGGTCTGGCGGGACCCAGGGGCTGGTGGGGGTGACGGGGGGGGCTTCTACGCCCGATTGGGTGATCGAGGAGGTGGTGGCGCAGTTGTGCCGAATGGGTGGAAGTTTTTCTGAAACTCAGCCTGGACAAGGGGCAAGGGAGGGAATAGAATAGATTGTTTGCGCGCGAGTCGCGCGCCAGGTGGCTTCTGGAGGATGAACCTTTATGGTACCCCATTCAAGCAGTATCGAGGAACTGATTCCCAGTTCCGCAGAACTGGAGCGGGAGTTAGCCGACATATTCGGCGACGTGCCCGAGGGTGGCCTCGAGGAGGTCTACAACCAATCGGTCACCCAGTTCGAGCCGGGCGCCATCGTCCGCGGGCGCATCATCGACGTCATCGGTGACGACGTGGTGGTGGACGTGGGCTACAAGTCCGAAGGTGTTATCGCCGTCAAGGAGTTCGAGGACCGGACGGAAGCCACCGTCGGCAACACCGTGGAAGTGCTCCTGGAGGCCGTGGAGGACGATGCCGGGGTCATCGTGCTCTCCAAGCGCCGGGCCGACCGCATCCGCAGTTGGCAGCGGGTCATCGCCGAGCATGAGGTGGGGGACAGCGTTACCGGACGGGCCATGCGCAAGATCAAAGGTGGTCTCCTGGTGGACATCGGCGTCCCCGTGTTCCTGCCCGCGTCCCAGATCAGTCTCCGTCGGCCGGGCGACATCGGTGAGTTCGTCGGTCAGGAACTCACCTGCAGAATCCTCAAGATCGATACGGATCGCCACAACATCGTCGTCAGCCGACGCAAACTCCTGGAGGAAGTGCGGGAGAAGCAGAAGGAGCAACTGTTCAAGGAACTCGAGCTGGGCCAGACCCGTAAGGGTATCGTCCGCAACCTCGCCGACTTCGGGGCCTTCGTGGACCTGGGCGGCTGTGAGGGCCTGCTCCACATCACCGACATGAGTTGGGGGCGGGTCAGCCACCCCTCCGAAGTGGTGGCCGTCGATGAGGAGATCGAGGTCAAAATCCTCAAGATCAACGAGGCAGAAGGGAAGATCTCTCTGGGTCTCAAGCAGAAGACCCCCAGTCCCTGGGAGAATGTCCAAGAGAAGTACCCGGTGGAGTCCCGGGTGGTGGGGCAGGTGGTCAACATCACCCACTACGGCGCCTTCGTCAAGTTGGAGGAAGGCGTGGAGGGTCTGGTGCACATCAGTGAGATGAGTTGGACCCGACGGGTGAACCACCCCTCGGAGTTGGTGGCCATCGGCGACATGATCGAGGTGGTGGTCCTGGACATCAACAAGGAGAGGGAGGAGATCTCGCTGGGGATGAAGCAGACCGAGGCCAACCCTTGGACCATGGTCGAGGAGCGCTATCCACCAGCCACCGTCATCGAGGGGCGGGTGCGCAACCTGACCAACTACGGCGCCTTCGTCGAGATCGAGGAGGGCATCGACGGACTGCTCCACGTCTCCGACATGAGTTGGACCAAGAAGATCCGTCACCCCAGTGAGGTGCTCAAGAAGGGCGAGAAGGTCAAGGTCAAGGTCCTGAGTGTCGACCCGGACCGCAAGCGCGTGGCTCTGGGCCTCAAGCAACTGAGTCAGGACCCCTGGGAGGGTGACATCCCTCAACGCTACCTCGCCGGCGACGTCGTCGCCGGTGTGATCACCAAGACCACCAGTTTTGGCGCCTTCGTCGAGCTGGAGGAGGGGCTGGAAGGGCTGCTCCACATCAGTGAACTGGCCGACTACAAGGTCGAGAACCCGGAGGAAATCGTTCGTCCCGGGCAGCAGGTTACGGTCAAGGTGCTGCGGGTGGATCCGGAGGAACGCAAGATCGGCCTCAGTCTCAAGCGGGTGCCCCCCGAAGAGCAGGCTCTGTACGAGCAAGTGGCTGAGGCCGCCGCTGCACCGGCTGCCGAGACCGTCGAGGAGGGGGAGCCGGCTCCTCAGGGCCTCGCTGACGCCACTGAGCCTGAAGAGGGCCCCGCTGAGCCTGAAGAGGGTGCCGCTGAGCCTGAAGAGGGCGCCGGCGAGCCCGAAGAAGGCCCCGGTGAGCCCGAACCGACTGCTGCCGAGCCGACCGCTGCCGAGCCGGGAACCGAGGAGCCGTCGGCCTCGGTCGCCGTGGAGGCCGAGCCCGTAGAGGAGGCCGAGCCCGCAGAGGAGGCTGAGGCTCCGCCGCCGACCGAGCCCGAGACCGGCGAGCCCGAGACCGGGACCGAGCAGCAGACTGACCCCGAAGAGCCACCTTTGCAGCCTTCCTCCGACGTCACCACCTGAGTGGGGCGCTGGTGGTGGAGTTGGCATCTCAGCCGTCCAGTTCAGCCGTCGTAGCCAAGGCTACTATGGCGAAGTCGGCTTTCGTGGCATCCGGAGGCAGGCGAGGATGAGCGAGTCATCTTCCCGAAAGCGGTCTCCGAAGGGGGAGGCCGCTCGTACGAGTCGCACGACCGGGGAAGAGACCGGCCTGAGAGTGTACCTCAGGCAGATCAGTGAGGTCCCGCTCTTGGCGGCCGAGGAGGAGCGGGAACTGGCTGGGCGGGCCCGCGCCGGCGACACCCAGGCCCGTCAGCAACTCGCCGCAGCCAACCTCCGTCTGGTGGTCAGCATCGCCAAGAACTACGTCAACCGGGGTCTGGCCTTCATGGACCTCATCGAGGAGGGCAACCTGGGTCTGCTCAAGGCGGTGGATAGTTACGACCCGGACAAGGGGGTGCGCTTTGCCACCTACGGCAGTTGGTGGATCAAGCAGACCATCAAGCGGGCCCTCATCAGCAAGGTGCGCACCATCCGCATCCCCGCCTACATGATGGAACTCATCAGGAAGTGGCGGGCCGCCACCCTGGACCTTCGCAACGCGCTCGGCCGTCAGCCTACCGTCGGGGAAGTCGCCCAGGCCCTGGACGTCCCCGAGGAGCGCGCCCGCATCCTCGACCGTACCGTCCACCTCATGGTCACCACCGAGAAGCCCTCTGAGGAAGAGGGCGGCTGGACCCTGGGGGAGGTCGTCCCCGACGCGCGACAGCGTCGTCCGGAAGACATCCTCACTGACGAGGACCAGCGCGAACTGCTCAGGGAGTTGCTGACCGGGCTGGACGAGCGGGAGGTGGAGGTGTTGCGGCTGCGCTACGGGCTGGAGGATGAGGGGCCACTCACGCTCCAGGAGATCGGCACCCGGCTGGGTGTTTCCCGGGAACGGGTTCGTCAGATCGAGCACGCGGCGCTGGAAAAACTGGCTGTCGAACTGCGCCAACGGGAACGGGAGTAGCAGCGGAGAATCCCCAGAGAAGGAAGGGACAATGAGCAGTCTCGCGGACTCCATCCGTGACGTTGCCGACTTCCCCAAGCCCGGGATCATCTTCAAGGACATCACCCCGCTTCTCGCCGACCCGGCCGCTTTCCGTCAGGCGGTGGACCAACTGGCCGAGCCTTTCCGCGGCGCGGGTGTGGAGCTGGTGGTGGCTGCGGAGGCCCGTGGGTTCATCTTCGGCGGCGCGGTGGCGTGCGAACTGGGAGCCGGGTTCGTCCCGGTGCGTAAGCCGGGCAAACTGCCCTACGAGACAGCTGAGGAAACCTACGAACTGGAGTACGGCACCGATGCCTTGGAAATACACACCGACGCCGTCAGACCGGGACAGCGGGTGCTGCTGTTGGACGATCTCCTGGCCACCGGCGGCACCATGCTGGCCACGGCCAGGCTGGTGGAGAAGTTGGGCGCCGAGGTGGTCGGCATGGTCTTCCTTATCGAACTGAGTTTCCTGGCGGGTCGAGAGAAACTGAAGGACTACCGTCTGGTCACCCTCATCCAGTACGAGGAGGAGTAGATTGTTCGAGAGGCTGCTTAGGGGGGAGGGGGAGTGAAGAAACACCGGGGTGTGGAGCGTCGCCGAGACCACCGCTTCGGTTTCAGCCGGGAAGTGCGCTACCGGGTGATCGGCCCGGACGCGACTTCCAACACCTTTCGCCGGGCGCGCGTGGTAGACGTGTCTCGGCGGGGGCTGCAAGTGCTCGCCGACGAGCCCGTACCCCCGGGCAGCAAACTCGAGGTCTACGTACTGGCCCAGGACGGTCAGCCATCCGTCAGTGGTGTGGTGGAGGTGCTTCGCTGCGTCGCCCGTCCCCATACGAAGACGGCCTTCAACCAGTACTACAACCCCGAGGTGATGGTGGAGTACGAACTCGGCCTGCGCTCGGCGGGTTCCGTCCTTTTCGACCGCCTGGTCGACATCACCTGAGCCAGGCAGGCCTGTTTCCGGTTGCCGAGAGGGCCCGGGTCGGCAAGACTCCATCGTGCTATCGTCGTTGACGTCGACTCCGCAGTTTCTTCCTCGAACACCCGTCTGACCACGCTATGGCTTGCGCGCTCGCCGGCAACGTGATTTGTGCTTGAATGTGCGCCCGGCTGCTTCATACAGTGCCATCGCTCACCGGGCGCCGATTGCTGCGTCGCGGGTGCGGTTCGGGCCGGGAAGGGACGGGGACCGTGAGGGGACAGGTGGCGCGGTGGCTTGCTGCTGTGGGCATGGGGGCCCTGTTGGTGCGCCCGGCGCTGAGTGCCGACGTCAGGGGCGCATCGGTGAGGCTCTTTTTGCGGGAGCGCGCGGGCGTTGCCAGGCACGCGGAACCGATCACCACGGGTGTGCCCTTCCCCAGGGGCGTGCTCGGCGACGGTGACCGCCTTCGGCTGGTGAGCGCTGCGGACGGTCGGGAAGTCCCCGCCCAGTTCCTCGTAACCGGGCGCTGGCTTCCCGGAGAGAGCATCCGCTGGGTGCTGGTGGATTTCCAGGCCGATTTACCGGCGCGGGGCTCTGAGGAGTATCTGCTGCAGTACGGGCCTGACGTCCCGCCCACAGCGGGGCCGATGTCGAACCTGACGGTCGAAGAGCGTCCCGAACGGTACCTGGTAGACACGGGTGCGGCGCGGTTCGTTTTCAGTCGGAGCCGGTTTACCCTTTTTGAGTCAGTCGCTCTGGCCGACGGCAGCGTATTGGTCGGGGGGAGCGCCTCAGAGGACCGAGGAGGCGCGCTGCGGGGCATCGGCCGGACGGTGACGCGCGCCATTTCCGACCCGGGCAACCGTGGCACCCACCACCTCATCTATGCGGGGGCCTCCCCCGACGCCCCCGCCGAGGACTGGGTCCTCGAGTTCGTTGACGATGAAAACCATTTCCAGGTGAGTGGCTCTGTCACCGGACCCGACGGCGGGGGAGAGGCACTCTGGGGTCGGGCCTTCCGCTCCAGGAGCGGTCGTCTGATTCTGCCTGAAGACGCCTGGCTCGTCGGCCGACGGGCGGGAAAAGGCGACCGCTTCACCTTCTCACACCTACCAGCCGGTGCCGAGGCCCCAACGGAGACCATCTTTTCCAGCCGGGTGCGGGAGCGGGGGCCCTTGCGCACGGTTATCGAGTTCAAGGGGAGTGTCGGACCAGGGAAAACCCCCGTGCTGGAGTTCACGGCGTGGTACCACTTCTACGCGGGTTCGTCTCGGGTCCGATTGGATTTCACGCTCGAGAATAACGACCACTCAGGCCGCACCGAGACCGGCAACGTCCGCAACGCCGATATCGGCACGCCCAACACGGTCTTCTTTGACGAGTTTGTGCTTCGGCTTCCCGTGCGCACCGGCACGGACGCCCGTTGGTCCATCCTGGGCGATGCTCACACGCAACTCCTGACCGGCGACCTCACGGGGCCCGTGGCTCTGTATCAGGATTCCAGCGGCACCGACTGCTGGGACCGCTACCGCCATCCACGGTACCACCCCCGTCCCAACAGTTACGTCACGTTCCAGGGCTATCGTATCTTCCAGGATGAGAAGCCTGTAGGCGAGGGCCGCCAAGCGATGGGCTGGCTCGATCTTTGCGGCTCAGAGGGCGGGATAGGGGTGGGCGTGCGTGACTTCTGGCAGAACTTCCCCAAAGCGCTGAGAGCCGAGCCGCCCGGACTCATCGAAGTCGGACTCTTTCCGGGTCGCTACGCCGGGGATTTCCCGCTGCGGCCGGGTGAGCACAAAACCCACAGAATCCTCTTCGATTTTCACGGCCCCGGGCGGCCTGCGGACGCGGGGGCCGAGGTTGCTCGAGGATTCAGTGCTCCTTTGCTGCTGGAGCCATCGCCCGAATGGTGGGCCGAGACGAAGGTCCTGGGTGTGCTCCATCCCTACGACCCGGAGAACTTCCCCGCCTATGAGGTCCGGAACCTGTCGGCTGTGGGCATATTCCCCGAGGGCTTCGAGGGGGAACGGCGAAGCCTGCTCAGCCAAGTCGAGGCCCTCGACTTCTACGGCTGGATGGATTACGGGGATGTGCCCATCGACTTCGAAGCGGAGACGGGGCAGTGGAACCTCAAGTACGATTTCGACTTCTGCATGCTGCGCCAGTATGCGCGCACCGGCCGCCGGGAGTGGCTGGACCTGTTCCGGGCGGCCGCCGCTCATGCCGCCGACGTCGACGTCTTCCACGCACCCCACTACCCCGAACTCCACTTCCTCAAAGGCGGCAACTGGGCCCACTCCCTCCACAATGAACCGGGGCACCGGAACCCCCACCGCAACTACAATCACTTCACCCGCGACCTCTCCTTCGCCGCGCGCGGACCCGCGGCCCTCTACTACCTGACGGGTGACTGGAAGGCGTACGACGTCGCTCTGGAACGGGCCGAGAACGCCCTGGCCCCCTACATGTCACCCCAGGAGGAGCCGCCTCAGCGGGAGTTCTACGGGGTCGGGATGCGTGGTCACGCCTGCACCCTTCAGCGACTCCTCGAAGGATACCTCCTCAGCGGGGAGGAGCGCTACCGGGAGCGGGCCCGCTGGTGCGTCAGGGAAAGGGCCTTCGACGGCCGGGTGGAGCCGGGGAAGCCTTTGGGCTTCTCGCTCTGGTCGATGGCCTTCTATGCGGTGGCTCTCGACAGATACTGTGATCTCTTCCCCGAGGACGAACTGGCCCGCCGATCTTTCCTCGCCCATGCCGATGTGCTGGCCAGGTCCGTGGACCCGGCCGGGAAGACCGCCGCCGCCTATACCGTGACCCTCTACCCCGGAGGGAAGTTCGAGTGGGAAGGCACCTGTTCGCACTACAACATCATGGTCGCCGACGCCCTGGCGGCCGCCTATCGGATGACCGGCGAGGCCAGGTACCTGCAAGCGGCGGAGAAGGCGTTCCCCTACGGCGTCGCCAACGCCTGCTGGGCGGGTGGGCCCGCGACTTACTATCACGTGCACAGTGCCGCTGGAAGCACGCACGGAAGCGCCTACATGGCCACGGTGGCCGCCGAGAAGCACTGATGCGGCTAAGGTGCGGGTGAGCCGGTCGAGCCAGGCCGGGCCAAAGCGATGGTCGCAGAGATGCCGGGGCGGGAGGGGGTCGGCGTCGGTGCTCATGTGCTCTTCTCGCTTGGTCCTTGAGCGAGGTGGGGGCTGCCCACTGTTTTTTGAAAAGATGGGAAAAAGTTCTTGCGCACGTCCGTATTTCCATTAGCATTTGCCTCCGAAGTCTCCTTTGGGAAGAAAGAGCACCGGTCCTGACGCAGCGCTCCAGCGACGTCGGGGCCCTGGCCGTTGATACTGTCAACGCGGCGAACTGGAAAGACCAGCATCCTCGGTGACGGGTCCGTTCGGGCCCGGAGCCGATGGCTGGTGGTGACGAGTGACATGCGGCCGTGCTTGATCCAAAGGACGATGGCTGCCCTTGTTTCCCACCGAAGGAAGGGCCGGGGGCCACCCCTGTGGCCGAGGCCACGGCCCAGGCGGTCACCTGACCCTTTTACCTGAACTTTCCATCGTGTCGCCTGGGTCGTCCAGGCCAGTGGTCGCCCTGACGGGACTGTCTCCCGCGCGCTAGCCAACAGGGTGACCGAGTGCTGACCAAGTTTTCTTCAGAAGCAGGAGGGTGGGATGTCCGAGGAAAAAGCTCAAAAGGAGCCGAGGGCGACTGGCGGCGCTGGGGGGGTCGGGCCCGTCATCGCTGAGTACCGCTCGGCTCAGCGATACCGCCGATGGGTCCTCCGGCTGATAGTCATTGCCATCCTTGCCGTGGTGATCATCGGCATCTTCAGGTACTACGCCTACGGCAAGGGTGTCATCGAGGGCATGAACAGTCCTGAGACCTTGCAGGTGGTGGAGGACAGGGTAACGCAGACCCTGGTGCCAAAGATCCGCGAGCGGGGAGAGGAGTTGTTTAAAGACCTCAGGCCCAAGGTCGTAGCCCTGGCTAGGGAGAAGGCCGACGAGGTCAGGCCGGAGGTGACACGCGCTTTCAACAGAGAGCAGGAGATCTTTAAACGCAACGTCAGGGCCATGCTCGAGGAGAAGGGGGCGGCCTTCATGACCAGCATCGTCGAGGAACACAAGGAATCATTCCAGGCCAAGTTCCCCGACATTGGCGACCCGATAAAGATGGCCAACCTGGTCGAGCTTCTGGTCAGGGTCACTAGGGACGTGGCCAACGAGGTCTTCCTGGACAGGCGGCTCGATCCCCATCTGGACATCATAAAAGCCATGCACGCCAAGTTCGGAATGCTGCCCGTGCGTGACGCCAGTGAAACCGACAAAGAACTCTTGAACCGGGCTGGAGAGATCGCCTGGGAACTCTGGGGAATGAAGACCTCCAAGCGCGCCGCCGCCGAGGGTGCCACGCCGGTGGTCGCCCCACGACCGTGACCGCCGGCGCCTTCGCATGGGTCTGACGTTTTGAGAGGACGGATCATGAGCAACGAAACAGAACTGAGAGACTTCCTGAAGCGTGAAGCGGCCTCGACGCGAAAAGGGGGCACCATCCTGCTCGTCGTCGGCATCGTCGTGGTCGTTGCCATCGTCGTCTACTTCAGCTTGATCCTCAGCTGGCTCAGGAAGAACTACCAGGCCAAAGATTTCGTGGACGTCGCCAGCATGATGGTCAGCGAGTACATCGATCAGGCCGCCTCTCCAGAGGCGCAAACCTGGGTCATGAGCAAGCTGCCCGGCCTCATGGACCAGGCCAAGAAGGAGCTGGTGGCGTATATGCCTAAGGCCCGCAAGAGGGCCGAGGAACTCCTGAGCAGCGCCGCCGATGACCTGGCGGAGAGAATCCGCGAGGAGGCCGGCGATCAGGTCAGCGATATCATGCTCAGGCACGAGGGGACGATTCGTCTGGCCCTGGATGCCGCCAGCGACATCGAGAGAAGCAACGCCGAACTGGCGCTGAACAAGGCCCTTGAGGAGGAGTTCGAGGCCTTGGCGGTAAGGGAACTCGACCCCAACCTGCCTGAATACCTCCGCGCCCTGGAGGAGATGGATGCAGAACTCACGGTGCTCGTTGATAGTGACCCGGAGAAACTGACCGACGAGCAGAAGTTGGAAAGGGAACTGCTCCAGATTATCTACACCCTCCTCGAGCGGAACTTCGGTGAGTTGCGGGGGGCTGGGGCTGGGTAGCCCGGGGCTCCGTTGAGCAAGTCAACTCGACGGGCTCGGACCTCGGTCGGAGCCGGACGAGTCGCGTCGAACTGGCGGGTGGTTGGCCCGGTGGACTAAAGGCTGTCTGTGCGCCCGCCTCTCACCGGGTGCTGTGTGAAGGGCGGGCACTGTGCGCTAAGGCTCGCACGAGGGGGTGGGGGGCCACCGCCTCGAGCCGCTGCGCCGAGACGGTCAGGGCGCCGAATCGAAGAGGTCGGAGACCCCACTGGTCTTCGACCTTCCCTTCCACTAAGAAGGGTCCTCGGCTGGTGACCAGATGGCCGTACTTCTGGTAGGTGACGGGAAAGAGGGTCACCTCCATCATCCCGGTCTCGTCCTCTAAGGTGATGAACTCCATAAACAGGTTTTCTTTGGTACGGGCCCGCCGACTGGCCACCAGCACACCCGCCACCCGCACCTGCTCACCAACGTGCTCCGAGAGTTTGACCGCGGGCGTCAATCCCTCCTCTCCCAGCGCCTCCCGGTAGCGGACCAGGGGGTGAGCGGAGGGGGTCATCTCCAGGTACTGCTGCTCGAACTCCACCCGTTCTTCCAGCGTGAACTCCGGTAACTCGGGCAGCGACGCTTCGCCAACCGTGGACGACACCTCTTCCCACAGGCCTGGCGTCGGGTCAGTTGCATCCTGGACGGGTCGTCGGCGCAGGAGTTCCAGTTCCCAGAGCAGTTGCGGGCGAGTGCGTCCAGGCCCATCGAATGCGCCCACCAGGATGAGGGCTTCGGCCTCCGCCTGCTGCGGCCGTGCGCGGGTGTAGAAGTCGGCCAGGCTCCGGAAGGGCCGCTCGGCTCGGGCCCGAATGAGCCTGCGCAGCGTCCGCTCCGTCAGGCCCTTGACCGCCATGAACCCCACCCGCATCGTCCCATCCTGAGCGGAGAAATGGACCTCGCTCTCGTTGATGTCGAGCGGCAGGATAGTGACGCCCCATCGGCGGGCTTCCTCGAGGTAGGTCCGAGGCTCGTAGAAGCCCGCGCGGTTGTTCAGCACGGACGCTAAGAACTCAGCCGGGTAGCGGGCCTTGAGCCAGACCGCTGCGTAGGAGATGTGCCCGTAGGTGGTAGCGTGGGCCTTGCAGTAGGAGTACTCGGCGAAGTTGGTGATCTGCTGCCAGATGGCTTCGGCAGCTGATGGGGTCACGCCGTTCGCCAGGGCTCCGCGAATGAATCGGTCGTGCAAGGCTTCGATGCCTTCCCGGGAGCGGTTCTTGGAGATGGCCTTTCGCAACTGGTCCCCCTCGGCCAGGCTGAAGCCTGCCACCGCCTGGGCCACCTTGAGGATGTCCTCCTGGTAGAGCATTACGCCATGGGTTTCCTCCAGCACTTCCCGCAGTTGCGGAGCCAGGTAGGAGGTCTCTTCCAGGCCCAGCCGTCGGCGGACGAAGCGCTCCTTCATCCCGCTGGAGGAGGGCCCCGGACGGATGAGGGAAAGGCCCTTGATGACGTCGGAGCGGCTCTCCGCCCGCATCATCACCAAGAGGTTACGCATCCCAGGCGACTCTATCTGGAAGCACCCCAGCGTCCGCCCGCGGCGAAGCACCTCAGCGGCCTGGGGGTCGCCGTCGGGAATCTGCTCCGGGTCGATGTCGATACCGTAGTTTCGCTTCACCATCTTCACCGTGTCGGCGACGATGGAGAGCGAGCGCTGGCCTAAGAGGTCGATTTTGACCAGCCCCAACTCCTCAACGGGCTCAGCATCCAACTGGGTGATAACGATGCCTTTGGTGGCCTCCTGTAGCGGGGTCACCTCGGTGAGGGGTTCCCTGCTGATGACGATGCCACCGACGTGCACGCTCAGGTGACGGGGAAAACCGTCAATGGTCTCAGCAGTGGAGACAATGGTGCTGTAGGGCTCCTGGTCGATGGGGAAGTCGCGACATTCGGGAAAACTCACGATGGCGTCGCGGATGCCCTTGGCCGAGAAGTAGGGCAGACGGGAACTCAGCGCATCGACCTCCCTCGGAGGCAGCCCGTAGGCCTTGGCCACCTCGCGGAAGGCGGATCGGCTTTTGTACGTGTTGTAGGTGGAGATCATCGCTACATGCTTAGCCCCATAGCGCTTGTAGACGTACTGGACCACCTGGTCGCGTCCCTTCCAGCAGAAGTCCAGGTCGATGTCCGGGCAGTC
>CBDVDV010000043.1:0-21199 GCA_965372835.1 uncultured bacterium
ATGGGCCCCTCCATTTCGACGATTCTGTCCTCCGGAGGAAAGCCCGTCGTCGTGATCATGTGCATTCGGCACCGGTCGAAGGTACCGATGCCGCCGGTAACGTAGCCGGTCTCGATGCCTTCGGACTCGATAACCTCCTGGAGGCCCTCCAACAGAAGGTCGCCGTAGTCGAAGCGGACGATGAGAGTGCGAACCACCTGGCCGGCATCGAAGCACTGCATGGGACAACCCCTCCTCTCACTCTCGTTCCGGAAGCAGCGTGACGTGCTCGGGCGGGAACAACCGGGTTACACCTGAAGCCAACTCCAGGATGATGCCCTCCGTGACGCTCAGGTCGACCACCCGACCGCGATAGCGATGGCCGTCGTGCTCCAGGACGACCTGTCGACCCAGGATGCTGGAACGTGCCCGCCAGTGACGTTCCACCTCATCGCTGTGTCCTCGCAGGAGCACTTCGTACCAGTGATCCAAACCGCGCAGAACCGGCAGGAGAAGCATCGTCCGGTCCAGCTCCCGACCGACCTTCCCCGCCAGGGACCCCACGCCGGGCACGTCGGCGGGAGCCGAATTCACGTTGACTCCCACACCCACGACCAGCCCCTGTTCCCCACGCCGGTCGGCGGGTCGGCTCACCCCCTCGACCAGAATGCCAGCCACCTTCGCGTCTTCAACCAGCACATCGTTGGGCCAGCGGATGCGGGCGTCCAGGTCGAGGACCTCGGCGATGGCCTCGCACACGGCCACCGCCGAGGTAATGGTCAGAGCCGTCGCCCGCAGCCCCTCGGGAGGGAAGGTGACAACCGACAGCAAGAGGTCCTTACCCGGTCGGGATAGCCAGCGTCGACCCAGCCGACCCCGTCCCGCCCGCTGATGCTCAGCCACCACCACCAGTCCAGCCTCGGCTCCGTTCTCCACAGCCTTCCGTGCAACGTCCTGGGTCGAGCCGACCTCCGGGTACACCTCCAGGGCGCGGCCGACGAGGCGGGTTCGCAGACTTTCTTTGAGTTCGCCGGCGTGGATGGGCGTATCGGGCCCCAGGGTCACCACGCCGTCGGAGGACACCTCCAGAGGGAAGTGGCGTCCGGCCAGCGCCTCCACAGCCCCACTCACTTCCTCCTGTGATGAGCGTGCTGCGACGGCAAGTTCCTGCACACTCGCCGACCGGCTGGGCGAACGCCTGAGAACGTGCAGCAGCGCCCCCTCCAGGGCCTCAGTCGACAGTGAGTTCGAGGGCGATGTCGATGGCCGGAGCGGAATGGGTGAGTTCTCCTACTGAAATGCGGTCCACGCCGGTGGCGGCCACGGTGGCGACCGTCTCCAGGCCTACGCCTCCGGAGGCCTCCACTATGGGGCGCTCGCCCTCCGGCAGGCGCTCCCGCACCAGGGCTACGGCCTCACTGAGGGTCTCCGGGGGCATGTTGTCGAGGAGGACGACATCGGGCCCGCCAGCCAGAGCCTGGGCCAGTTGGTTCAGGTCCTGCACCTCCACCTCGATGATTGTGCCTTCGGGAGCCAGCCGGCGCGTCTCCTTGACGAGCGGACCCAGTTCCGCCAGCAACCCCAGCGGACGGACACAGGCAATGTGGTTGTCCTTGATGAGCACCTGGTCGTAGAGGCCCATGCGATGGTTGCGCCCGCCTCCCACCCGTACCGCGTACTTCTCCAGGTAGCGCCAGCCCGGGGTGGTCTTGCGGGTGTCGAAGATTTCGACATCGTACCCGCGCACGGCCTCCACGTACTGCCGGGTGAGGGTGGCCACGCCGCTGAGCCGCTGCAGGAAGTTCAGCGCCACCCGTTCCCCCGTCAGCAGGGGAGCAGCGGGACCGCGCAGTTTCCCCAACACCTCTTCGACAGCAAAGGCTTCGCCTTCCCGAACCGAAAAGCTTACAGCAACGGCATCGCTCAGCCTTCGGTACACCGCCTCCACGACAGGACCGCCGGCCAAGACCCCCGGTTCCCGGGCCACCAACACGGCCTGGGCGCGCACCCCCTCCGGGACGACCAACCGGGTGGTCAGGTCCCGCGGCCCGATGTCCTCGGAAAGAGCCAGTTCCAGCAACCCCTCCACGGGGTCCACGTCCAGCGGTTCACTCACGGCGAGTTCCTTCCTTTCGGTCAGGCCACTGCATTCAGGACTACCGTGGTCTTGCTCGGCTGTCAAGACACAAGCCGGCCAGTCGCCGGCTCCAGTTTTTCTTTGCTTTGGCGGGAGATCGCAGTAGAATTATGAGTCGGGGAGGCGGTGGACTCGGACTCAAGGGGTGAAGGATGAAGAAAGACATCCATCCCAAGTACACGGTGACGACGGTGACCTGTGGCTGCGGTGACAGCTTCGTGACCCGAAGCACCAAGCCGGAAATCCACGTTGAGATTTGCTCCAGGTGCCATCCCTTCTACACCGGCAAGCAGAAACTGGTGGACAGCGCGGGCCAGGTGGAGAAGTTCCGCCGACGTTACGGCTTGAAGGGGACGGACGAAACGGAGTCGAACGAAGAAGACCGGTCAGGGGAAACCGCCGAGGTTCCGGGGGCCTCTGCCGAAGATAAGTAGCCTCGACACTACGGGCGCGCCTGGAGGTTCAGGGCGCGCCCGTGGTCTTTTCCGGAGGGCCGCAGCATGCGTGAGCAACTGGCTCGCATCGAAGCGCGCTTTGAGGAGTTGGAGCGCGAACTGAGCCGACCCGAAGTCGCTGCCGACGGAACTCGCTACGTCCGCCTGGCCAAGGAGCACGGCGCCCTCAGGGAACTGGTCTCCAAGTACCGGGACCTCAAGCAGGCTCAGGAGCAACTCGCCCAGGCCGAGGAACTCCTTGCGGACGATGACCCGGAGTTGCGCCAACTGGCCCAGGAGGAGGCCGAGGCGACCCGCGCGCGCATCACCCAGCTGGAGCGCGAACTCCTGGAACTCCTCGTCAGCGAGGACCAAGCTTCTCACCGCAACGTCATCGTGGAGATCCGGGCCGGCACCGGGGGCGCGGAGGCCAGCCTGTTCGTCGCCGACCTCCTCAGGATGTACTGCCGGTATGCCGAGGCCCGAGGCTGGAAGACGGAACTGCTGGACAGTCGACCTACCGACCTGGGGGGCTTCAAGGAAGTCATCTTCTCGGTCGCCGGCCAGAACGCTTACCAGGACCTGCACTACGAAAGCGGGGGCCACCGGGTGCAGCGGGTGCCGGTCACCGAGTCCCAGGGACGCATCCACACCTCTGCCTGCACCGTTGCCGTCCTGCCTGAAGCCGAAGACGTGGAAGTGGAGATCGACGAGGAAAAAGACCTGCGCATCGACATCTTCCATTCCTCGGGTCCCGGCGGTCAGTCGGTCAACAAAGTGGCCACCGCCGTGCGCATTACCCACCTGCCCACCGGCCTGGTGGTGACCGCCCAGGACGAGCGCTCCCAACGGCAGAACCGGCTCAAGGCCATGCGCATCCTGCGCAGTCGGCTGCTCGACGCGCTCCAGCGCCAGCAGCAGGAGGAGCGAACCGGGCTGCGACGCAGCCTCATCGGCTCCGGCGACCGCTCCCAGCGTATCCGCACCTACAACTTCCCCCAGAACCGGGTCACCGATCATCGCATCAACCTCACGCTCCACAGCCTCGAGCGCATCCTGGAAGGACACCTCGACGAACTTGTCGAGGCCCTGCGCGCCCACGACCGCCAACTCCGACTCCAGGCGCTCGCCCAGTCCCAGAGAACCCAGTCGCCAACGCCACCGGAGACTCGGCAGTGAGCGAGCCCGCTCATACGAGTCGCACGACCCAACCGGCCGACACTACGGCCCCCTCGCTCAAGCCGTACATCATAGCGGTGGCGGCCGTCGCCCTCTGGGCGGCGCTCAGACTCCTGCCCGCAGACATCACCCCCGAGGCCCCGGAGACCATGCTCCGCCATGCCGTCCGCGCGACCGCATCCCCCCAGCGGCGCTGGAAACAGCCCCAGCCCTTCCCTTCCTACGAGCCGGGTGTCGCCTACAGTCTCCTGGACCACCTGAGCGAGGCCGAAGTCACACAGCGGAGACCTTCCGACCCCGAAGCCCTGCGCCGCGAAATCGACCGGCTGCGAAGCCGAGTGTCAACCCGCTGGCTTTCGGCCAGCGGCTACTGGCGCGTGGCCGGCGAAGGGGTCCTGACCTGCTTCACCCGGCCGAGCGAGCCGACGTGGCTGGCCGCAGCGCTCCGCGCGCCCCCGCCGCAGCCACCGCTGCGGGTCGCTGTGCGGACGCGCTTTTTTACCCCTCCAGAGATCGAGGAACGCATCGGTCTGACGCCCGGTCTGGATAGAGTCGGCTCAGGCCCGGCGCTGCTGGTGGGCTTCCCCACGCCGGACACTTTGGCCTGCGAAATGGTGCGCCTGGAACGGTACCAGGTGGCCGAAGTGCTGAGTCGCCGAGAGGTCCCGGTCCCTTCCTTTCCCCCGGATGAACCAGGGCCCTGGCTGGACCTCGACCTGGTATGGTCGGGCGGAACCTGGAAAGCAACCGTGGACGGGTTCGCGAGCCTTGAGGCATCGGCCCCCGCACCAGTCGACGGACGCCCCGGGGTCCTGCTGAGGAGTGAGGGCACGAGGGCCGCGTTCTTCGGATTCGCGCTGGATGGGCGATCAGTCGACGTTGGTCTCGACGATGAACTTGCGCGGCTGGCTGAGGAGCTGCGCCTGGCGGAGCTGCTGGCTTCGCCGGGCGATATGACGTTTCAGTTCTCTCCCGACTCGCCCAGCCAGGTGCGTGAGGTGACCCTGAACGGCGTGACTCGACGGGCCATTGTGACGGCAGTTCCCGGTAGTCTGCGGTTCGACCTGCCGGCGTGGTCCGGCCAGGCGCGATTCGAGACCTGGGTCGGGATTCACCCCGTGGCTTGGAGCCGTGCCAAGAGCTTCTCGACGCCGGAGTCCCTGACGAAACCCGTGCTGGTTGAGATTGCTCTGGAGACAGCCCTCGGCACCCGCGTGCTCCGGTCCAATGTGCTCGACCCGACGGACGCCGCCGCTCGCGGATGGGTCTCGGTGGACGTTCCCGTGGCGGGCGGCTCTACGTTGGTCCTCCGCGCCCGGGGGACCACCCAGGCGACCAACGGCGACCGTGTCCCGGGGGGCTACCTGGTGTGGGGCAACCCGGTAGTGCGACTGCCTCGAGGCGCCGATCATCGCCTCAACCTGGTCATGATCGTCATCGACTCCCTGCGCGCTGACGCGCTGCACGCTCTCCACCCCAGGGGAGTCCAGACCCCCGGGCTGGAGCAACTGGCCGCAGAGGGGGTCCTCTTTGAACACGCCTACAGCCAGGCTCCCTGGTTCATCCCCTCGCTGGCCACGCTCCATTCATCACTCTGGCCCGAAGTGCACGGCACCGACCCGAGGGATTTCAGGATGCCCGGGAGTCTGTCACCGGCGGCCACGACCCTGGCCGAGGCGCTTCGCCGGAAGGGCTATCGGACCGCCTGGGTCAGCGAGGTACCGCCTCCCGGGCGAGTTAACCTCGAGCAGGGGTTCGAAGAGGTCGTCACGGTGCCCGGCGAAGCGGGGGGCCGTCCCGCCCGCCTTTATGAGCATGCCTATAAGTGGGCCTCGTCCCAGCCCATGCCGTTCTTCCTTTTCATCCGTTCCCACCGGCTTTCCCGGGTCGTCGGTTCTGTGCGGAGCGGACCGCCCCAGGATCTGGATCAACTGCGGAAGGAACTTCGCCGACGGTACCGGGGCGAAGTGGAAGAACTGGATCGAGAACTGGCCGGCTTCATGAAGTCGCTTGGGGCCGGCAAGCTCCTGGAGGAGTGCTTGGTTGTCGTCCTGGGCGGCCATGGGACCGACCTGTGCGACCGCTATCCCACCATAGTGACAGGCGGTCCTGGGTTTACGCTTCGCGACGAGCAGCTCCATGTCCCGCTCATCATTCGACCCCCGAAACGTTTCGGCTGGAGTCGCCGCGTGTCCACCCAGGTCAGGCTCATCGACCTGGGTCCGACCCTGTGCGACCTTCTCAGCATCCCGGTCTCTGAGCAGTGGCAGGGGGCGTCGCTTGCTCCGGCCATTCGCCAAGGGCAGGGCTTGGATGAACTGCCCGTCTTCGCCTCGGCGTGTAACCTCGAGCCCGACCGGGCCGCGGTTCGCTACCACCGGCATAAGTACATCCGAGTGCTCCGCCCCGCGGAGCCCCGCGGCCGTATCTTTCTTGAGCCCCTGCCCAGCGAACAGTTGTACAATGTCCGCCAGGACCCTGGGGAAACGGAGAACCTGGCCACGCGGGCTCCGCAAAGGCTGGCGAACATGCAGCGGATGCTCCTCCAACACCTGAAAGAAAGCCAGGCCGAGCGAGAACGGCTATTCCCGGAACTCCCTCGCCCACCTGAGGACGCTTCAGAAGAGCCGCCGGCCCTGAAGCAGCCGGGGAAGTCGACACCCATCAGCGAGACGGCGCCTTGAGCAAAGAGGATAAAGCCTGGACCCGCCTCCAACTCATCGAGTGGACGGCGGACTTCCTGCGCCAGAAGGGCATCGAGGGCACCCGGCTTGACGCCGAAGTCCTCCTGGCCCACATTCTGGGGACGACCAGGCTGGACCTCTACGTGCACCATGACGAGCCGGTGAGTTCGCAAGCGCTCACCGGCTACCGCGAGGTGGTCGCCCGACGGGCCAAGCGCGAACCCCTCAAATACATCCTGGGCTACACCGAGTTCCTGTCGTTCCGCTTGGCGGTGGATCGGCGAGTGCTTATCCCTCGACCGGAAACCGAACTGCTGGCCGAACGAGCCATCGCACTGCTCCGCCGCGAGTTGCCCCCCGGCCGCAAGACGGTCGTCGACGTGGGGACCGGTTCGGGCTGCCTGGCCGTGGCCATCGCCAAGAACCTGCCCGACGTCCTCGTGCACGCCACCGATACCTCGGCCGACGCCCTGGAGGTGGCTCGAACCAACGCCCACGAACTCGCTGTTCAGGACCAGGTCATTTTCCACCAGGGGTCACTCTTGGAGCCCGTGGCGGAACTGGCCGGCCAGGTGCACCTGGTGGTGAGCAATCCCCCGTACGTCTCAGAGGCAGAGCGGGAGACACTGGAGCCCGAACTCCACTACGAACCCCTCCACGCGGTAGTCGCCGGGCCCACCGGGTTGGAGGTGATCACCCCCCTGGTGGCTGCTGTGCCCGAGTTGCTGAGCGACGGCGGAGTGCTGCTCTTGGAGATCGGCGCGGATGAGGCCACGGAAGTGCGCGAACTTCTCCAGGCCAACTCCAACTACGAGTCATACGCCTTCCACCGGGACTACGCCGACATCGAGCGGATTGTCGAGGCCAGACGGGCCTCCCGGTCTTCGGGTCGTGCGACTCGTATGAGCGGGCGCTCCGCCTGATCCGTCCCAGCAAGACGGCCGTCAGAGCACCTGATTGACGAAGGCGACTCCGGCCGATAAAAGAGTAAAGGGACGGCAGCATTTCTCGCGGACAACGACCTCAGTACGCACCGTCCCGACACCGAGTAAGCCCGGGGCTCGCCGCCCGCGCCGATGCTCGCACAGACGATGGAGGACCAACGCCATGGAAAGCCTGCTCATCGAGGGAGGTGCTCCGCTGCGTGGAACCATTCCCGTCGGCGGGGCCAAGAACGCCGCCTTGCCCATACTGGCCGCCTGCATCCTGGCCGAGGGAACGGTGAGGCTGCACAACGTTCCCCGTCTCTCCGACGTGGACTTCATGACCCTCATCCTGGCCGAACTGGGCGTGGCCTCCCGCTGGGTGGGCGACCACAGCCTGGAACTCCAGGTGGTGGATGAGTCGGCCTCGACGGCGCACTACGACCTGGTGCGCAAGATGCGCGGCTCCTTCTGTGTGCTGGGACCGCTGTTGGGCAAGCGACGCCGGGCCGTGGTGTCGCTTCCGGGCGGCTGTGTCATCGGCCTGCGTCCCATCGACCTGCACCTGAAGGGCCTGCGGGCCCTGGGGGCAGAACTCAGGCTGGAAAGGGGCTATGTGCTGGCTGACGGCTCCCACCTCAGGGGTGCCGAAGTCTACCTGGGCGGCCCTAACGGGAGCACCTGTACGGGTACGGCTAACGTGGTCATGGCTGCGGTGCTGGCCCAGGGACGGACCGTCATCGTGGGGTCGGCGTGCGACCCGGAAGTGGTGGACCTGTGCCGTTTCCTGGTGGCTATGGGAGCCCGTATCGAGGGCATCGGCTCGCCTCGGCTCGTCATCGAAGGGGTCGAGGGCCTGCGTGGGGGCGCCTACACCATCATCCCCGACCGTATCGAGGCGGGGACGTTTTTGGTGGCCGGAGCCATGACCCGGGGTGAACTGACGGTCACCAAGGTGATGCCAGTCCACCTGACCGCCGTGCTCGACAAACTGCGCGAGATCGGTGTGGAGGTTGAAGTCGGCTCCGACTCGGTCAGCGTCCGCGGCCCGGAGCGCCTCCGGCCCACCGACATCACCGCCCTGCCTCCACCCGGCTTTCCCACCGACTTGCAGGCACAGTTTACGGCCCTGCTCGCCCTGGCCGATGGCGTCTCGGTGGTCACCGATAAGATTTTCCCCGACCGCTTCATGCACGTCGCCGAACTGAGTCGCATGGGAGCGGAGATCCGAAAGGAGGGCCCCAGTGCCATCATCAAGGGAGTGGAGAAACTCTCCGGGGCTCCGGTGATGGCCTCCGACCTGCGCGCCTCGGCCGCCCTCATCCTGGCGGGCCTGGCGGCCCACGGCACCACGGCCGTCAGCCGGGTGTACCACCTCGACCGGGGTTACGAGCACATCGAAGAAAAACTGGCAGCCGCAGGAGCCCAGGTAAAGCGAGTCGCCGAGTACACACTTCCCCCGCCCAGCCTGGACACGGTCTGAACCACCTCGCGCGGAAAGCCATGCAGGAAGGCCGCCCGTTCCCGGGGGCCGATCAGGCAGCGGGCCGTTCCCCGATATACCCCCGTCCCCGGCGCAGGGCGTCTATCTCCCCGGCCACAAGCCCGGCCAGCAGAAAGCCGGCGGAAACCGCCATCGCCAGTACCACCAGCCTCGGACTCAAGTCGAACCCCCAGGTCACGGTAACAGCCACGGCGAATACGCCCAGCGGCACCGCCACCGCCCACACCGGCAGACGACGCGGAGGAACCCCCTCACCCGGGGCCAGGAAGGTGTGGTAAACGATGCGCAGCGTGTAAAGCGTGAACGGAGCATAAAGCACCACAGCAATCACCAGGTAAGAGATTTGCACTGCCACCTCATCCAGGAAGCCTCGTTCCTCGAGGTACAGTGGCAAGGCCACCAGGCCGGCAACCCCCAGCAGAAGCAGTACCTGAAGCAGGGAAAAACGCAGCCCTTCCCGCGGCCAGGGCCCCAACCCGGCTCCTTTCTCACCTGAGGAGCCTTTGGCCAAGACCAGCGACAGGCTCCGCACGCGCAGCCCCACCGGCACCTCATAGCTGAAGAGGGCCCGCCAGAGGTCTCGCCAGCCTCGAGGCTCCGGGGGTAGCCCCGGGGTCAAACGGGGTAGTGCAGTTAGGGCCGTCAGCGCCGCTTCGGTATTGCCGGTGAGCCTCGCTGCGTAGCGGTCGGCGGCCAACTGCTTGAGTCGAGAGGCCAGTGGCCAGAGCACGGAGAACATCACCCCCCCGACCACGGCCACCACCACCCAGCCCCACAGGTCGTGCAGGCCCACGAACACCAGCCAGGTGTAGTACACGGCCAGGTTCCACCACAGGTCCCGGTGACGCACGTACCAGAGTTCGGTCCCCACCAGGAAAGCCACCTCGTCGGGCGCCAGCCTTTGGACCGCGTCCTCGCTCAGGTACAGGTTGGCGGTCCCCACACCGGCAAACTCCACCGGTCCGCCGGACAGCACCTCGGCCGGCACGGTATAGACCGCCCGCAGGGAAGCATGGGCCCGGCGGGCCACGTCCTCGACCGCTGCCATCAGCGCCTCTGAGCCCGGCCGACGGGCCAACGTTTTGGGCACTTCGGGAAAGTATGCCCGCAGCGGCTGGCCCACGCTGGCCAGAAGTGTGACCAGAAAATAGGCTAACCCGGCCAGACCCCCGAGCAGTTCTCCCACTGCCAGCAGGCTCCCCGACCGGAGCATGAGAAAAACCTTTATGAAAACGGGAAGCACACCGAGGAAACTGGCTGCCAGCCAGAAGGCAAGCAGTTCCCGGGCCGGAGCCCCCGTCTCTTGCCAGTTCGGGTACGCCGTCGCAGCCACTACCGCCGGCACAGCCACCACGATGACCACCAGCGCCGTCAGCTCGAGACCGAGCCTCCAAAGCAGGAAGCCTACGAGAACCAGGCAGAAGAAGAATCCGACTTTTCTCACAGCCACTCCAACGCTCACCACTGTCGTGCGACTCGTATGAGTGAGAGCGAAACGACCCCGGCCCCGCCGGTCCGTTATTGCTTCGGTCGTGCGCGCTCCGTCTTCTCTCCAGCGGTTTTGCCCGCCACCACCCCCGCCGCCGGGTCAAAGGATTCGGGCACGGTGTAGGTGACCTCCAGCACCGGGGTCGTTTCGCTGAGGGCCAGTCCGCCCAGGGCTGGCTCAAAGACCCACGTGGTCTTCTCGAAGTCAGCCACGGTCGGGCGCTGGCGCACGATCACATCCCAGTCGTAGCGATCCCAGGCCCCGAACTCCTTGCGGTAGTACCACACCTCGACCCGCCAGATGAGAAAGGGGGCGGAGGAGCCGAGCGTGGTCTTCCGGGTGGTCACCTCCTCAACCAGCACCCGGGCCTCGCTGCCTCGGCCTTGTAAGAAGAGGATGCGCCGGCGGTCAGCAAAGGAAGTCATGCCCAGGACCAGGCGGCGGATCTCTTTCTTGTCCCTCTCGCGCAGCGGCGGAGCATCGACCGGGACCCCCTCGACCTTCAGGTTGACGCCCTCAATGCGACCCCGGTGAGTCAGCAGAACGACGTCGTACACGCCCACCGGGAGCCCACCTTTCTCAAAGACGTCCTCCCCTTCTCTTTCCGAAGGGACCTTAGCCAACACATACGTCGCTCCGCTTTCCCGCTCGATGAGCCGGGCTGCTTTGACCTCTTCGCCCGGGCTCACCTGAAGACGCACCGTCCCCGCCCGCAGCGGCCCCCCCAGGACGAGCAATAGGACCGCGGTAACGAGCACACACGCTGGGAGTTGCCCGCCCTCTGGGGCAACAGCGCGGCCCCAGCGGGTCCTGCCAGCCGGGGCTACCTTTGGGCGACCATCCGCTCCAGGCATTCGGCGATGTTCTCCGCGCTGTGAGCCACTGACTCCAGCCGGTCGGCGATGTGCATGAGAATGACGACGGTAACGGGGTCCGTATCACCTTCGACGGTGAACAGGCGCTCCAGGAATCGGCGGTGCTGCTGGCTGGCCTCGAACTGGGCCTCACGGACCCCCTTGAGGCGCTCGCCCTGCTCCTGGAGTTCGGCCCGGTCGTGGGGGCCTCCGAGGAGTTCGTGGAGCGCTTCGGTGCAGGCCAGGAGCTGCTCAGTAGTTCGGACAACGGCTTCCGTGAAGTCGAGGAAGACCGGGTGAAGGGACTCGGGTACGGCCGTCTTCCGTACGGAAAGGAGTTTGGCCGTGTCATTGGCGTTGTCGGCGACATCGTCCTGAAGGCCCAGCAGGAGCAAGGTGTCGCTCCGCTCCACGGCGGTGAAGATGCTGGCGGAGAGTTGTCGACGGATCTCTTCCTTGACTTCGTCGGCGACGCCCTCCTCCTGGTCGATGCGCCGGGCGGTGGCCTGCACGCCTGCGTAGTCATTGGCCACGGCCTTGCGTGACAGTTCGCGCAGGAGCCGGGTCGTCTTGACCACCTGCACCATATGCTCGTAGAGAGGTCCGAAGGCGCTGCGGCCGAAGGGTCCCCCGATCTTCCTGGCCATTGTCCTCACTCCTTGCCCTGCACCTTCCCCGACGGCGGAGCCGCACCGGCCTCCTCCGCCCACTCCAGCACGCGGACCACGTCGGCCACGGAGCGGTGCACCGACCGCAACAGGCCCACCAGATCGATGAAAATGGAACTGGACCGCCGGGACGCCGCCACCCCCTGACCCAGCCGCTCCAGGTGACGATGGTACAGTTCCCGTTGCTCCACGTCCAGACGGCGCTCGAGGGCGAGCACGGCGTCGGCGCCGGAGGGATCGCGTCCGTCCAGGAATTCCAACGCCCGACCGAAACTCTCCCGGACCTGGGCGCCGAGCCGGCGCAGTTCGGTCTGTTCGCCCACGGCGAAGGCCACCCCTCGGGCGCTCTTCTTCCGGGCCAGCATCACCATTTCTCCGGACACGGCGTCGCCGATGTGCTCGAAATCCTTAATGACGTGCAGCAGCTTGAACTTGACACCCAGGGATTGGGCGTCCAGCCGCTCATCGGGCAGACGAGCCAGGTAGTCGGTGAGTATCTCATCCAGCAGGTCGATGAGGTCATCGCGCCGCTCGACATCATCCAGGAGCCGGGTGTCGTCCGTCTGGACCGCACGCATGAGCATTCCGAAGTTCTCCAGGGTAATCCGTCCCATGCGCACGACTTCCCGGTGGGCGCGCTCCAGGGCCGCCTCGGGCTGGGCGAGGAAGCGGTGGTCGATGTGCTCCACCGTACCGGGCGGCGGGGCCGTGGCCTCGGGCACCAGCCGGCGGACCGCCGCGACCAGCCCCCCCAGCAGGGGCAGAAAGATGAGGGTATTGACCACGTTGAAGATGGTGTGGGCGTTGGCCACGGCGCGACAGCCCACTTCCCCTCCGTCGGCCATCCACTCCGTCACCCAGACCACCAGAGCGGCAAAGGGACCGACAAAGGGCAGGAAGAGCAGCACACCGATGACCTTGAAGAGGAGGTGGCCGAGGGCCAGTTGTCGGCCGACCCGTCCACCGACGGTCCCGGCGATGAGTTGACTGGCGCAGGTGCCGATGTTGGCTCCGAAGACGACGGGCAGCGCCCCCTCGAGTGAGAGCCCGGCCTCCACCAAGGCAAAGGCCAGGACCACCACCGCGGCGCTGTTCATCAATACTGCTGAGAGCGCGGTAGCCAACAGCAGCATCACCAGCGGTCCACCCCAGCCGGCCGTGGCCAGGCGCTCAAGCCGATCCACGCCCACCCGCGCCACGATGGGGCTGACCCCCTGGGAGAGCGTGGTCACGCCCAGGAAGATAAGGCCGATGCCCATCAGGATGCTGCCCACCTGTCGGGTACGACTGTAGCGGGCGAGCAGCCGGACGAAGAACCCGGCCGCCAGAATCACCAGCGACCACTCGCGCAGCTGAAAGGCGAAGACCTGAATCGCCAGCGTCGTGCCGATGGCACTGCCCAGCATCACTCCGAGGGCCTGGCGAAGGCCGAGCACCCCGGCATCGACCAGGCTGACCAAAAGCACCCCGGCCGTGGCGCTGGAGGAGAGCACCACGGTCATCACCACCCCGGCCACCACGGCCAGCAGGCGCCGACGAGCCAACACCACCAGCACCATCCTCAGCCGGGCAACCGCCCCCTCCTGGAGTGCCTCCCGCACCATCTGCATGCCGAAGAGGAAAAGGGCGAGCCCGCCCACCGTTCGCCCGGCGGCACTGAGCGCCGAAGTCACCTGTCCGCCCATGGCTCGCCACCTTCACGCCCGAGATAAAAGGCCCGCGCCCGCTCCCAACGGTGGGTGGCACGGGCACTCCTTTCCTACGGATCCGTTGGACGGGGGTGCCCGTGGCACCCGCCAGCCGCGGGGTGTGTCTGAGATTCTACCGGCATAGCGCCCCAGCCCCAAACCAATCCTGGTCTCCAAGCGGTCGGCCGTAGCCCAGCACCGAGAAGAACGCTGCCTCGTCCGCCAAGTAAGCGGACGAGGCAGCGTCGTTCAAACCGCGAACATCTTTCTCTGGTCTGCGCAGCCGGTCAGAAGAGCCCTTTGACCCGTCCTTTGGAATCCACATCGACGTTCATGAAGGCCGGTCGGCTGGGCAGCCCGGGCATGGTGCGCATATCCCCGCAGATCGGGTAGAGGAACCCGGCGCCGACCGAAGCCCGGATGTCGCGGATGGGGAGCGTCCAACCAGTAGGTACCCCCTTGAGGTTGGGATCGTGCGACAGGGACAGGTGTGTCTTGGCCATGCACAGGGGGAGTTTGTCGTAGCCCATCCTGGTGAAAAGCTCGACCCGCTGCTCGGCCAGGGGCGCGTAATCCACCGCGGCTGCACCGTAGATTTTGGTAGCGATGGTCTCGATCTTCTCCTTTATTGAAGCCGAGAGCGGATAAAGGAACTTGAACTTGGCAGGCTTCTCACAGGCCCGGACCACGGCTCTGGCCAGTTTGGTTCCTCCCTTACCACCCTTGGCCCAGACCTCCGAGAGGTAGGCGCCCTCGGCACCAGCCTCCACTGCGGCCCCTTTGACCATCTCGATTTCCTTCTGGGTGTCGGGGGTGAACTTGTTTACCGCCACCACCACGTTGACCCCGAACAGGCGGGCGTTTTCGACGTGCTTCTTCAGGTTGCCCAGTCCGGCTTTGAGGAGTTTCAGGTTCTCCTGGGTGTAGGCCTTGTCCAGAGGTCGACCGGGAACCACCCGGGGACCGCCGCCGTGCATCTTCAGCGCCCGGATAGTGGCTACGATGACCACACAGTCAGGCACTAATTTAGAGACCCGACACTTGATGTTCAGGAACTTCTCCATCCCACAGTCGGCCCCGAAACCGCTCTCGGTGACCACGTAGTCGGCCAACTTGATGGCGATCTGGTCGGCGATGATGGAGGAGTTGCCGTGAGCGATGTTGGCGAAAGGCCCGGCGTGGACAAGCCCTGGTGAATGTTCGAGGGTCTGCATCAGCGTAGGCTTCAGGGCATCCTTCATGAGCACGGTCATGGCCCCCGCCGCTCCCAGGTCCTCGGCGCTGATGGGCTTGCTTTTACTATCCATACCGATGACGATGCGGCCGAGTCGCTGGCGCAGGTCCTTCAGGCTGGTGGCCAGAGCCAGGATGGCCATGACCTCACTGGCCACGGTGATGTCGAAGCCGCTCTGACGTGGGCGGCCGTCGGTCCTGCTCCCCAGACCGACGATGATGTTTCTCAGGGCCCGGTCACTCACGTCCACCACCCGGTTCCAGGTGATTTGATAAGGGTCGATGTCCAGCCGGCGAAGACCCATCTTCTTGAGTTCGGCGTCGCTGAGGCGATCCTCGTGCATGATCCGAGCATCGATGGCCGCGGCGAGGAGGTTGTGGGCAGCGCCGACGGCGTGGATGTCACCGGTCAGGTGGAGATTGAAGTCCTCCATGGGAACATACTGGGCGTAGCCGCCACCCGCAGCGCCGCCCTTGATGCCGAAGGTCGGTCCCTGGGAGGGCTGGCGGATGCAGGTACACACGTTCTTGCGGATGCGGGCCAGCGCCTGGGACAGCCCGATGGTGGTAACGGTCTTGCCTTCACCCAACGGGGTGGGGGTGATGGCGGTGACGTCGATGTACTTGCCGTTGGGCCGGCCTTTCAGCCTCTGGAGGATGTCCAGACTGACCTTAGCCTTGTAGTTGCCGTGCAGTTCCAGCTCGTCGTCGCGGATGCCCAGTTTGGCGGCCACCTCGCGTACGGGCTTCAGTTTGGCCTTCTGGGCGATCTCCAAGTCCGATGGCACCCGCTTCGCCATGTCTCATACCTCCTTCCAAGGACTTTCAGTTTCCTGGCCGGCGGACGCGCCAAGGGGGAACCTGCCAGGGGCCGCTGCATGAAGGTCACAAACCTATCGCCCGCCCCACCTTGGGTCAAGGGAAAAGTTGGCAGCGATGCCGGCGGAAGCCTCTGCCACACCGCCGTGGACGAGAACCGACCCGCTCGCACCTGCGCTGGTACCATTCCCGAGAGAGAAGCGCTTGACCCGTGACTGCCCTATCGGGTAAAGTACCAATGAGCAGTTTCTCCGCTCGCCCAGTTCTTGCCCCTGTTAGTCATCGCTTATCGCTGCCAACGGCTCCAAGTACAGGGAGGCATTATGCTGGCCACGCGCGTCCTGGGCAAAACCGGTCTGCAAGTGACGGAGTTGGGCTTCGGGGCCATGAACCTGAGGCTGGTGAAGCCGCCGGCAGCCCTAAAGACACTGGCGTTCGTGCTTCGCTCGGGCATCAACTTCATCGACTCCTCCGAGACCTACAACCGGGAGTTCCCCGACGGTACCCGCAGCGTCAGCGAAGCCCTCATCGGCGAAGCCATCCGCCAGTGGGGCGGCCCCGGGGAGATCATCATCAACACCAAGGGGCACGGCTACAACCCGAAAGGCTGCATGGAATGCCTGCACGGGAGCCTCGAGCGGATCGGCATCGAGGGGAAAGGACCCGACCGACACATTGGCAAAACGCGCGTAAGGTTGATCTACATGCTGCACGGACTCAACCGCGAGCGCTGGGACGAGACCAAGCGGACCGACTGCGTCCCCAAGGCCCTGGTTCCTGCCCGAGCGCAGGGCCTCATCGACCACATCGGTTTCAGCGGCCACGAGCAGGAAGTGATGGCAGAGGTCATCCGCTCGGGCCTCTTCGAGGTGGTGGAGATGCGCTACAACGTCTTCGACCGGGATGCCCGCCACACCGCCATCGCCGGTCGCTCCTCCAGGCTTACCTCCAGGCACTTGCTGGAGTTGGCCCACCGGCAGGGGATGGGCATCGTCAACATGAAGCCCTTCGGAGGCAACGGCATGCAGCCCCTGCTGCGGGTCATCACCGCTGAAGAGGTAATGGTGCAGTACCGGCGGATGCTTCGCTACTGCCTGGCCGAGCCCGTCCTGAGCACGGTAATCCCGGGAGCGGTGACCGAGGAACAGGCCCGGGAATGTCACCAGGCTGCCCTGGAAGGGCCACTGCCCGAGGGTGAGCAGCGGGCGTTGGAAGAGCAGGCCGACCGCATCATCAAGGTCATCGGGTCGGACTACTGTCGGGGGTGCAGGCATTGCCTGGACGACGCTCCAGGATTCCGGTGCCCCAACAGCGTCAGTTTCGACGAGATCCTGATGTTAGAGAGTCGGCGGAAAGTCGCCGCCGCAGCCGGACTGAACCTCGACCACCTCAAAGGGCTTTATCGCCGGTTGCCGACCGACGCCTCGGTGTGTGACGGCTGCGGCCAGTGCCGGGCTCGCTGCATCTACGACATCCCCATCGAGGATATGCTCCAGGCCGCCCACCGGGAACTCACCGCCTGACTCGATCATCCACCCGTAGGGCGAAAGGCGGCTGCAGTTCGCCGGCAACACCTTCCCCCTGCCTGGCAGACACACAGCCGACCACGAAAAGGCCAGAGGTGGTTGACAAAGGGGGGGTTGGCCGATACTATTATGCAGGGCTTGGGATGGCGGCGCCCCTGCGTTGCCGAGTGTCATCCGTCGAGCGGAGGGAGTGCGACCAGAGCGCCCGACGTCCGCACTGTTCGAGGTCGTTCATGAGTGTGGTGACCCGAGTCAGGGAGTTCGGAGTCGAGTTCCTGACGGACCGTCTGGTGGCTCTCGCCGCCCGCGGGGCCCAGGATGACCCGGACAGGACCCTCAGACGGATGATGCGCCTGGCCAACCTGATGACCACGGACCGGGCCTGGAAGGCCGCGGTGCAAAACATCAGGACCAAACTGGAGCAAGGTCATCCGGGCATCGGCGTCGCCCGCAAGTTCCTCACCCAAATCAACCCGCGCATGCGCTCACTCCTGGTCCGCAACCTCATCGTGAGGGAGACACTGCTGGGGGCGAACAAACGGCACGCCCTGGAAGAAGAACTGGGCTTCTATCCCCCTTCGACGATGGTCATCAGCCCTTCGATGTGGTGCCCGCTCCGCTGCTACGGCTGCTACGCCGGGATGTATCCCAAGGACGAGAGCCTGTCCTTCGAGGAGGTGGACAGCATCGTCCGCCAGGGCAAGGACATCGGCATGCAGTTCGTGGTGCTGAGCGGTGGTGAGCCCTTTGCCTGGGACCCGCTCTTTGACATCTTCGACTCTCACCGGGACGTGATCTTCCAGGTGTTCACCTCAGGACTCCTGCTTGACGACAAGACCGTGGATCGCATCGCTGAGTTGGGCAACGTCAGCCCGGCCATCAGTTGCGAGGGGTTCGAGGAGGAAACGGACCATCGGCGGGGCAAGGGGGCGTACCAGAAAGTCAACCGTTCCATGGACCGGCTGCGGGAGGCGGGCGTCCTTTTCACCTTCAGCGCTACCGCCACGCGAGAGAACCTCGACGTGGTGACCAGCGAGCGCTTCGTGGACCACTGGATCGAGCGGGGATGCCTCGTCGGTTGGTACTTCAATTACATGCCCATCGGCCGGGGGCCCGCTCTCGACCTTATGCCCACGCCGGAGCAGCGGGTGGAACTGTCGCGTCGGCTCAAGCAGCTGCGAGCCAGCAAGCCCATCGTGCTCATCGACTTCTGGAACGACGGCGAGTACGTCCGAGGGTGCATCGCCGGGGGGCGGAAGTACTTCCACATCAATAGCAGGGGCGATGTTGAGCCCTGTGTCTTCTGTCACTTCTCCGTCGACAACGTCCGGGAGAAGCCCTTAGCCGAGTGCCTCAACGGCGAGTTCTTCCGGGCCATCCGGGCCCGCCAGCCATACCACACGGACTACCGCCGGCCCTGCATGATGATCGACAGCCCCCACGTGCTGCGGGAGGTCATCGAGGCCACCGGTGCCCAGCCGACGCACGACGGCGCCGAGACCCTGGTCGGCGAATACGCGGCGGCTCTGGATGCGTACGCTGAAGCCTTCGGCCGGGCCCTCCTCGACGGTCCGGTGACCAAGTTGGATGTCACGGTCTAAGGGGACTGGGTGAACGTGACCGAGAGAACCTTCATCGAGCCCCCAACGGGAAAAGGAGGAATGAAGGTGTTCGGACGATTGACTGCGCGAAGGGCCGGATTCACCCTGATGGAGATGCTGGTGGTCATTGCCATTATCGGCATCGTGGCCGCCATCGTCGTGCCCGCGATTTCCAAGGCGCGCATGAGGGCCCGGATGATCGAGTGTACGAACAACCTCGTGCAGATCGGCATGGCGCTCCAGATGTACCTCGACGACCAGGGCGAGCGCTACCCCATCTGGCCTGACCCCGACCTGACTCGGCCCGAGTTCATCAGGCCTGACGACACCACCTACCTGCTGGAGGCCACCTACGTAGTGCAGTGGGAGGAGGACCTGCCCGACCAGGTGTGGGAAAAGATCGGCCTGGGGTGTCTGTACCCCGACTTCCTCAGGGACGAACGGGTGCTCAACGAACCCGGCGGCCTCAACCCGATGCTCTTTGATGCGCTGATCGACGAGGAGCGCAGCATTGGTGAGGACGAGACCGTGGAATCCGGCTACTTCTTTGTCAACGGCGATTTCGAGGTCGATGGAATCAGAGGCCCTATCGGGCTCAACTGGCAACACTTCAAGAGCACCGAGCCCGTGGTCTGGTGCGCCCAGGTGAACGACCCGGCCAATGGAATCAGGCGCTTCGTCCACAGCCGCAAGGAGATCAACTGCCTGTACATGGACGGCCACGTCAGCCGCCTTGACGCCCCCCTGGGACGACCCGACGAGTTCATCGTCCGGCCCGATGCTACCCCGGCGTGGACCGTTCGTGACGTGATCCGTTCCATCAAAGAGGTCTCGGGCACCCATAACCAGGAAGACTATCCGCAGTAGTTAGGGCGCTCTTCCTGCTATTCGGCAAAAGGATGCACGCGGTGTCTTACTCCCCATCCTCGGTCCCACCATTGCTCATTGTCGGCGGCCGGGTGCTCATGCCCGAGCGCGTTCTTCGGCCCGCCGATGTGCTGGTGGAAGCGGGCCGCATCAGTCAGGTCGCTCCGTCGCTCGTCGCTCCGGATGGTGCCCGCGTCATTGACGCCGAGGGGCTGACCGTCGCTCCGGGCTTCATCGATCTGCACGTACACGGCGGGGCAGGCGCCGATTTCATGGACGCCACGCCCACGGCCGTCGAGACCATCACCCGCTTCCACGCCGTCGGTGGAACCACGGCCATGCTGGCCACCACCGCCTCCAGTTCCTCTGAGGAACTGCTCGCCGCCCTGGACAATCTCGGCCAAAGCCGAGGGGCTGAGTGCGCTCAGTGCGACATTGTCGGTGTGCACCTCGAAGGGCCTTACTTCGCCCAAGCGAAGCGGGGCTGCCACCTGGGCCGTTGGGTCCGGGACCCCGCGGCCGAGGAGTACGAAACCGTCCTGGAGCGCTACGATTTCATCGGCTCCATGACCTTGGCGCCGGAGCTGCCCGGCGCCTTGGAGCTGGTTTCTGCTTTGGCAGAGGCCGGCGCCATCCCCTCCGCAGGTCACAGTGACGCCACCATCGAGGAGGTCCGTAAGGCCATCGACCGGGGGCTGAGGCACGTCACTCACCTCTACTCGGCCATGAGCACCATCACCAAGGACGGGCCCTACCGCATCGCCGGCCTCCTGGAGGCGACCTTGTTGGAGGAGGGCTTGACCACTGAGGTGATTGCCGACGGTCGACACGCGCCTGCGGAACTGGTTGCGCTGGCGGTCAAATGCAAGGGCCCGGAGCGGCTGTGTCTGGTGACCGATGCCATGCGCGGGGCGGGCATGCCCGACGGCATCTACACCTTCGGTGGCCCGCAAGGGCTGGAGGCAGTCGTTCGGGACGGCGTGGCCGTGATGCCTGACAACTCGGGCTTTGCCTCCAGCACCGTGCGCATGAAGGATCTGGTGCGCAACATGGTCAACTTAGTAGGTGTGCCACTCCCAGACGCCCTGCGGATGGCCAGTACGACACCCGCCTCGGTAGCGGGGGTGGGCGACCGCAAGGGAACCATCGAACCCGGCAAGGACGCTGACCTGGTCCTATTAGACGCAGACCTGGATGTGGTGATGACCGTGTGCCGGGGCCGGGTCACCTACCAGCGGGACCAGGGGGTCTGATCCATCCCCAGTTTCGCGGCTCCTTGGGTGGCACACCTTGAGCCTTGCTCAAGGTGTGGGCGAAGCCCCGGAAATCGCAAGTTCTTTAGTAGGGAAAGCTTACGGTATCGCTGGTGGGAAGCTCAAACAATGTTTCCCGCGCTCCGCGCCCACCCGCCCGCCGGCGGGTGGGCCCCCCCTGACAACTGTACCCTTTGCTACTAAATGAGTTATCAAAACCGGGGATGAGTCAACCAGGGGGTCCGTTGACACGGGCCCTCTGGTCGCCTATCCTACCCGGAGGACATTCAACTTTCGCGGAGGAGCTCCGTGTCCGTAACCGACGTGAAGACCGAGAAGCCGAAGGCCTATTCGCCCTGGC
>CBDVDV010000044.1:0-20431 GCA_965372835.1 uncultured bacterium
AGGCCGATGTTGCCGAGTTGGTTGGCTTCTCCGAGGCGGTAGCCTATCTGCCTGTGAATCTTGAGTGCATCCTGCTCGTGCTTGAGGGCCTGTTCTGGCTTCCCCAAATCCTGTAGCAGCAGGCCGATGTTGCCGAGTTGGTTGGCTTCTCCGAGGCGGTAGCCTATCTGCCTGTGAATCTTGAGTGCATCCTGCTCGTGCTTGAGGGCCTGTTCTGGCTTCCCTAACTCCTGCAACACGACGCCGATGTTCCCCAGCTCCTGGGCCTCTCCCACCCGGTAGCCTATCTCCCTGTGAATCTTGAGCGCATCCTGGTGGTGCTTGAGGGCGTCCTCGGCCTTCCCCAAGTATCGCAAGACGAGGCCGATGTTGCCGAGGGCCGATCCCCAGGCTGTTGTGTCCCGTGCCTTCGAAGCTGCCCTTCGGGCGTCCTCCAGGCGGCCCAGAGCTTCCGGGAGCGACCCCATGTGATACAAGCTGAGTCCCATCAGGTTGAGTATGGCGGAGCGCTCCTTGTGCTTGTCGGCCAGACCCAAGCATCTGCGCAACTCCTCAACGGCCTCCGCATGGTTCCCTTCCTGTCGGAGCCGTAACGCCGTTTCGAAGGAAGAGCGCTTGCTCTCATCAGGACTTTCCAGCAGCCCGTCAACGTATGCGGTCGTGTCACCCGAAGGCACCAGAGACCGTTCCGGGGCGGGCAGGAACTCGTCTGCCTCGCCAGGCCTTAGCGCGTTGACTATCTGCCATGCTATCTCTTGCATTGGGTCACGCCAGGCAAGCAGGTGGTTCAGCGTCCACAGCCACTTCCATGTCGTCGGGGGTTTCAAGTCCCTTGAGAGTTGAACCGGGAATATGAAGAGATTTCCACCGTTCCCTTGCCTCGCATTCCGCTCTTGATGAAGTTGGTTCATCTCGTCCTCCACTTCGGCCGAATCGAATGCGTCGGCCGATAGGAGGACCATGACAGCATCGACTTCTGGCAGCCAGCGGCTCCAGCGAGCTCGGAAGTCCACGCCGGCGCCTTTACCCGATTCGTTGTAGAGAAGGGCGACTGCGTCTTGAAGGAACCCCTCCAGAGTTTTGAGGTAACCGATGTTTTTCTCGGAGTACGAGACCAGTAGTCCAGGCTTCTTCGCCACCAGTTGGACCTCCCCTGAAACCTTGCTCCCGCTCTTGCGCAATGGCTCTACCAGGCGCTATTGTGGTGGCAGCCCAAGAGTACGTCAACGTCTTTCCCCGTCTGTGTGGAGGGCTACGCTGAAGGAGGGGGTCATGGCGAAGAGCAGAGGGCGGGTCAGGTTGCTGCTGGGGATGATGGACGATGCCTACGAGGGCAGTCGGTGGCACAGCCTGAAGCGGACGCTGCGGGGGCTGACCCGGGCGGAGATGCACTACAAACCGGTTCCCAAGACTCTCGATGTGGAAGAGGGGGGGCGCGCACCGTATCTATCAACCATCGCCCGCAAGGTGGTCCACGTCGCCCTCTGCAAGGTGATGTACGAGAACCACGCCTTCGGCGGCCGAACCCTCACCTGGCCCGCAGCCTACGAGACCCTGGGACTGACAGAAGCCGTCAAGGGGACGCGCAAACTCGTCGCTGCCCTGGACCGCGCACACAAGAGGCTGTGGGGGACACTCGCCAGCCTTAGGGATGAGCATCTGGACAAGAAAGTCTACACCAACTGGGGGGAGAAGGTGCCTGCCTGGTGGATCTTCAACTGCATGATCCAGCATGACCTTTGGCATGGCGCACAAATCAGCACGCTGCGCACGATGCACAAACTCCAGCGTGGTCGCTCGCGGAAGCGCTCACGTCGGGCCTCAAACTGAAGGGACTGCTGTGTTCGATTCGGGGGGAAGAAATCCTGCCCTTCTTGCCTTGCTGCTCCTGGTGATGGCCGCGGGTTGTGCTGGGCTGCCCGGGGAGCGGTGGGAGGTGAGGTCCCTGGAGGCTTTGAGCCGGGGCTCGGTTTCCGTCCAGGCCAGCAGTGAAGGCCACACGCTCGACGTCATCCTGACCCTCCACCCGCCTGGGGGCGAGGACGCCTACGTCACCGACGTCTTTGTGACCATGGGCCGGGCCGGGGTAGGCGAGGCCCGTCCCAGGTTGCGAGCCGAGGAGGTGCAGCCTCTGGGTCGGTATCGCGGGCCTATCGGGTTGGGGTTCGTCTATTCAAGCGGGGACGTGGGCCGCTACCTCGCTCGCCACACCAGGGAGGGGTACTATGGGACGGAAGGGTCGAGCGGACCACAACGGTTGCAGGCAGCCTGGGCCCTGGTCGGGCCGTGGGCCGAAGCCCCTGAACTGGAGTTGGTGGTCGTCGTCACCATGGGTGTCTATCCCCGCACCGGCGACTACACTGAGGAAGCGCGCTTCTGTCTCATTCCTCCGCGAAGCCAGGCGGAAGGCCGACCCCACGAAGACCGGAGGTGAATGATGGCCAAGAAGGATTCCAGACCGGACGAACGAGGCTCACGTCCTGCGGGTGGTGCGGCCCAAAGACCTCCGCAGCCGGTGACGCCGACGCGTCTCATGTTCCCGACCGAGCCAGGCCGCTACGGTGGCAGGCCTCGGAGGCGGAGGTCCTTGGTCAGGAGGCTGGTCCTGGTTGTGCTCCTGGGGGTGCTGGCTTTCGTTGGGGTGATGGCCTACCTTTTCAAGCAGATGCCCAGCGACTACCGCGACCCGGACACCATCAGCGACGAGCAGTTCATCGAATGGGCAAACAACTTCGCCGACAAGGTGAACAAACTCTCCGAGCGAGACCCTGAGAAAGAGACCTTCGACATCACCATTACCGAGGACGAGGTGAACGGCGTCCTGGCCAGTTTCTCGCGACCTGAGGTGAGGCAGGCGGTTCAGGCCAAACTCAACCTGGATACGGTGCTGGAACTCTCCGAGGAGTTCAGCGGGCTGATGATCCGCTTCACGGAAGGGGAGATGACGGTCATGGCCCGCTACGAGGGGTCAAAACTCAGACCCGTGGTCTCCATCATCGGCCGGCCCCTCGTCCACGAGAACGGTGACCTGGGCTTCAAGCCTACGGGGCTGCGCATGGGACGTATGCCCGTGCCGGCTGATTGGGTGAAATCGCTTCAGGAAATGGAAGCGCTGTCCTTTCCCGTGCCCGAGGAGATTCGCCTGGAGGAGATCACGGCCAGGGATGGCGAACTGCAACTGGTGGGGAAGTACCTGACTTCAGGACCGGTCATTCGCCGACCCTCCCGCGCTCCGCGGGCGCAGTAAGAGACGAGCCGGGCTGCCCCTACAGGAAAGCGCCCTTTCATCCATGGCCAAGTCAAAAAGAAAACGGCGGAAAAAGCGAACCGCCGGAGCCAGGCGGCAAGGGAACCAGGCCGGCAGCCGGGCTTCGACCCGGAAGCGGCGTTCCAGAGGAGGGGTCCGGCGCGTCCTGGACCAGGAGTCCCGACTGCGGGCAGAGCGGAAGGCTGGCTTCAGGGCCCGGCGAGAACAGCTGGTGGCTTCGGGCCTCGAACAGTTGAGGCATTGGGGGCGAACGGGGTCGGCGAGGGTGTCGGCGCAGTGGCGTCGGCTGCCTGCGGGGGTGCGCTCACCTCTGAACCTGGCCCTGGGAGGGGCGCTGGCGCTCCTCGTGGCGGTCCTGGTGGTCCTCCTGTTGGTGCGGGGAACCCCGGGGTACTACCGCGACCCGGACACCATCAGCGACGAGCAACTCATCCAGTGGGCTGAGGGGTTCGTGCGCAAAGCCAACGACCTGCTCACCCACATCGTCAACAAGGAAGAGTTCGACGTCACCATCACGGAGGAAGAGCTGAACGGCTACCTGGCGAGTTTTTTTCGGCCCCAGGTCAGGCGTGCGCTGTCGGGTCGGCTGAGTGAGGAGTACAGGTTGGAACTACCCCCGGGGTTCCGTGGGCTGATGGTACACCTGCAGGAGGGGGAGGTGGTGCTGATGGCCCGGTATGAGGGGTCCCGGCTTCGGCCACTGGTCTCGGTGGTCGGTGTGCCTGGATTGGACGACGAGGGCAGAGTGCACTTCGAGCCGACCCGAGTGCGGGCGGGTTGGCTGCCGGTGGGTGTGGGGTGGGTGGCGGTCCTGGAGCAACTGGAGAACGAGTCCATCTCATTGCGCGGGAAGCACATCAGGCTGGAGCGCATAGAAGTCCACGAGGGCGAGTTACGGGTGGTCGGCCGTTATGAGTCGTCCGGGGACAGGGGGGCTTTGGCTCCGCCAAGGTAGACCGACTGAAATGCAATGACGGCGACGGTCGCGCCGGCGATCACCAGGTAAGGCAGAGCCACGTCCACCCACTGGGCCAGCGCCGCAGCGGCGGCCAACCCCGCAAGCATCCCCGCGGCCAGTACGGTCTCGTGCAGGCCACTCTTGGCGCCTTTGTCTGGGTAGCGGTCGAGCCCATAGAAGATGCTGGCGGCGTAGGGACCGGTCACGCCCAGCCCGAAGAGCACCAGTCCCACACCCAGCCACAGCGCGTCCCCCGCCTGCGAAATGCACACCAGGCCGACGGCGCCGATCACTTGGTTGGCCAGAAGAGGCCACCGCCGGTAGGGCCAGCCCGTCCAGGTCCGCCAGACGATGAAGCCCACGACCCAACTGGCATAGAACGCCGTTTGCAGCAGACCCAACGTCCGCTCCGTGAGCTCCAACTCGTTCACCACCAAGGCCTGGAGGAGGAAACGCACCACACCCACCCCGCACCAGGCCACGAAGTTGGCCAGCCAGCCGGCGTAGAGGAATCGTCGGCTGCGGGCGGTCTGGGGCAGGGGGGGACGTCGGCGACGCAGTTCGGCCACTTGTTCGTGACTGAGGGCTGGTCGAATGAGAATGAAGGTGAAGGTCACCAGGGCCAGCACCAGTCCGAAGAGGATGGGCCCGAGGAGACTTCCGTCCTCGGCGGGGCCGCCCAACCGGTACTGCAGGAGCGCCGAGACCAGCGGCCCCAGCGCCAACCCGGCACTGAAGGCCACGTTGTAGGAGCCGATGTCCCGCACCAGTGCTGGCCCGCTGACCTCCTCGCCCACCCAGGCCTCGATCACCGGCCAGTAGAGCGAGTTGGCCACGCCGACCAGAAAGGCTACCGCGTAGACCGCTGGCAGGTCCGGGACCTTGCCCAGTCCGATGAAGACCAGCATCATCAGTGCCGAGGAGACCAGCAGAAGGTTCTTCCGACCGAGCCAGTCGCTCAGCCGACCGAAAAGGGCGTTGAACAGGATACGAGCGATGAGGAGTATGACCCCGAGTGCCGCCTGAAGTCCGGGCTGGTCGGTGAGCCTGAGGGCGAGCACGGGCCCCACGAAGAGGAACACGCCGAAGCAGAGGTCCATGAGCAGTGCGGCCAGGTACACCACTCGCTTGGTGCGCCGGTAGTCCGTCACCTGCTCGTCGGTGAGCGTGGGGGTGCTCATTCGTGGTCGTTCGGGTAGTAGGGCTCGATGTGGATGACAGCGTCGGTGACGTGCTCCTCGGACTCAAGCAGTGCGTCGCGGACCCTCTGGGCCACCCGGTGTCCTTCCTCGACGGAGACGTTCGGGTCCACCTCCACGTGCAGTTCCGCGAGCAGGCCCAGGCCGCTCCTTCGGCCTCGGGTGGCCTCCACGTCCCGAACCCCCGGGATGGAGCGGGCCAGAGCCTTGAGCCGGTCGATGGTCTCCTGGTCGATGCTGGCATCCAGCATCTCAGGCAGGGCCTGCTTGAGGATGCCCGCAGCAGCGAAAAGGATGAACCCCGCCACCACCAGCGCCGCCAGGGGGTCCAGGAGCACCCAGCGCCCGCCACCGATAATAGCCCCGCCGGCGCCGATGAAGACTGGGAGCGAACTGAGGGCGTCGCTGCGGTGGTGCCAGGCATCGGCCAGCACCGCCTGGGAACCAGTCTGCCGACTCACTCGGAGCTTGTAGCGATAAAGAAGTTCCTTGATGGCGACACTCGCCGCTGCCACCACCAGCACCAGCACGTGAGGCGGTGTGTGGGTGTGAGGTGAGGCCAGCTCGCGGACGGCCTGCCAGCCAATGCCGGCGACCAGGGCCAGCAGCGCGGCGGCCACCAGGCCCGCGGCGATGCCTTCGGCCCGGCCGTGGCCGTAGGGGTGGGTCCGGTCGGGGGGGCGTTTGGCGATCGACAGCCCGACCAGGACCACCACGGAACTGCCCAGGTCGCTCAGGGTGTGGAAGCCGTCAGCCACCAGCGCCGTGCTGTTGCCCCACCAGCCGACCAGGAGTTTGGCTGCCGCCAGGCTCACCATCACCCCGGCTCCCAGGAGGGTGGCCCGGGAGGCTTCGTGGTAATGTCGCTCTATGCTGTGGGAGGTCATCGGATACCAGGCTGCCCGAACGACGACTCAGGGGTGAAGGTCGCAGCCGCCGGGCCGGGAGGCGCCGGGTTACGGCGCCGACCTGCCTTGTGAGTCCTCTGAGGGCTGCGACTCGGGGTAGGCGTCCTGGGGGGGCGTGGCCGATGGCCCGCGGGGATGCTCCAGTTCTTTCTTCTCACCGGCGCCTTCGATCTCGTCCTCCACCTCGTGGATGCCCTTGCGGAACTCGGTTATAGAGCGACCGAGCGAGCGGGCAATCTCTGGCAGCCGGCGACCGAAAATCAACAGCGCCACCACCAGGACAATGATGAGTTCGGTGGTGCCGATGCCCCCGATAAAAGCCATTTGCGTTGCCATTCTCGCCTACCCCCACATCAGAACTTGTGCACAGATACACCCTTAGACTATCGGCTACCGACTCACACTGTCAAAGGAAAACTCCCCGGCCATGGAAAGGTCACAGGCGGCGAGCCGCATAGAAGGTTGGCCTTCCCACGTCGGCCCGGCGCCCTGGGGGCCCCTCAGTTGTCTGGGTTCTCAGAAGTGCTCCGGTGACGGCGGAGGAGGGTGACCAGGCGGTCGAGGTCGGCGGGCCAGGGGGCGCGGAAGGTGACCTTCTTCCTCTCTTTGGGATGGAGGAAGGTCAGTTGCTCGGCGTGAAGCGCCTGGCGACCGATGATGGGCTCCTCGGGCGGGAGTTCGGTCGTCCCCAGGTCGCGAGCCAGCAGACGGGGGCCGCCATAGACTACGTCACCCACCAGCGGGTGTCCGATGGCAGCCAGGTGGACGCGTATCTGGTGGGTGCGCCCCGTCTTCGGATGGACCCGGAGCAAGGCGTATCCGCGGTAGCGCTCGACCACCTCATAGAAGGTGGACGCGTCCTTGCCCTCCTTTTCACGGACGGTGACCCGCAGTCGATCCCTGGGGTGCGGGCCGAGCGGGAGTTCCACGTAGTCGGAGTCGAAGTTCACCTCACCCCGCACGACGGCTGCGTAGGTCTTCTGGACCCGGCGCTCCTCGAACTGGCGGGCCAGGTGGCGGTGGGTGGACTCCTCTTTGGCCATGACGATGAGGCCGGAGGTGCCTTTATCCAGGCGGTGGATGATGCCCGGGCGGTCGGGAGCGCTGCCCTCAGTCAGGTGACCTCCCTGCTCAAGGACGTGGTGGAGGACCCCCTGAATGAGGGTCCCGTGGAGGTGGCCTGGTGCGGGGTGGACCACGACCTCGGCAGGCTTGTTCAGGACGATGAGGCAGGCGTCCTCGTAGAGAATGTCCAGAAGCATGGGCTCAGGCTCGAGGGTTCCCTTGCGTTCCGGCTCCACCAGGAGGGTGATGCGGTCGCCCTTCTGGATGGCGTAAGAGGGCTTGGTGGGTTGGCCGTTGACCAGGGCGTGGCCCTCGCGTATGAGCGTCTGCCAGTAGGTGCGCGAGTGCTGCGGGAATCGGGTGGCGAGGTAGGTGTCCAGCCGGCGACGTCGGTAGTCCTTCTTGACAACTACGTCAATCTGCTCGCGCTCGGCCTCCGGGTCGGAGACCTGCTTCAGCCACTCCGAGGTGACGTCCTTTTGTCCGGGGCTTGGCTTCTTGGATGCGATCATATCATCCGGTGCGCACCGGCTCCTTGTTGTCGCCCTTGTCCGTCGGATCACAGGATGCAGTTTAGCGCCAGTCGGCAGCACAGCCAAGTGCGCAACCGCAGGCCGAACCCGCGGGCGGGACTCACTCTCGCGAGCAGAAAACGCTCGCGCGCCCTTCCCCGAAGGGTGCCCCATCCCGCCCCACTCACTTCACGACACTACGCCTCCATCGAGCTTTCCGCTCGACCCAGGCTCCTTTGGTCGGCACCCCGTAGCGCTTGTGGTACTCGAGGGTCTGCCGAGCGCCGTACCCAGCGAAACTGTACTCTTTATTGATCTGCTCAAGGTTTGACAACGCTACCCGCGCATCGTGCTCAACGTCAAAAAACTGGCGGTTCCTTTCCCACCAAGCGTCGAGCTGCTCGCGCGTCGGCAGGCGGTCCGGATCGAACACCTGACAGCTTTCCCACACCAACACCTGGCGGGCCACATAGGCGTAGTAGTTATCCACGTCACACAAAGCCTTCACCACGATTTCCAGGTAAGGTGTCCCTTCGAGCATCTCCAAAGCCCGGGAGACACCATAAGCGGACATGGGGATTTCCATGTGCGCGAACGAGTCTCCAAAGGTCGTTACTGAGAGACGTTTCTGGTAGTCGTGGTCGTTGACCCATATGTGCTCATGCGCTCCCACGAAGCGGTCACAGAAAGATGTCGCCGGCGACCGCCTGCAGGAGGTCCTTTCGCTGCCGAATCGGCGTCGGACTACCTTGCACCTGCCACACACGGCGCACACATATCCCGTTACCGAATCCAGCTCAATGGGAACCACTCCGGTGCTATCAAGAACGAAGGCGGCAAGCAAGAGAAGCAGGGCAACGACGGCAAGGAGCGACCCCCACAGGAGTGCCCGGGGGATTGAAGCCAAATGGCTCCCGGCTCGTGCACCTTCGCCCCTCATTTGAGGCCCCCTGCGAGACGAGGCATATGCAGCGCTCTACTGAAGTATGCCACGGCGTCTCCCCCTGTGAAAGAGATTCCTTGGGGTTAGGCTTGTCAGTCGCCCCAGTAGAGGCCGTGGCCGCCTTCGGGGAAGCAGGTCACGTCGACCAGCATGGCGATGAGGATGCCGGCAGCGTAGCCCACAATGAGGCCAAGGAACGCCGGCCGCGCCCTGCGGTAGAGGTCGATGCCGCCGATGCGAAGCAGGATAGCCTTCGCCGCCCAGGCCACGAAGACGCTCATCACCGCTGTCCGCACCGACCAGGCGAAGGCCACCGTGAACCCCGCCGGGTGAAGTGGCCACCAGGGGAGCCGATACGTCAGCACCGTGAGCATTGCCGTCACCAAGACGCCCAGGACAAAGAAGACCAGGGCCCACTTCTGGTAGGGAACGCCTGACACCATCTCCTTGACCTGCCTCACCGTGTCGTTAAACGGCCACTGGTTGGCGGTGCGGAAGGTGTAGGAGGCGAAGTTGTAGGCTCCCTGCCTGTGGCCTAACCAAACGGTCACCACCACCGAGGTCACCAGGGCCAGGGCAAAGCCGACCAGCGCCGTATGCCCAAGCCTGCGGGACGCCCCGGCGCTGAGTTGGCTGCCAAGTTTCGCTGTGTGAGAGGCTGCGGGCAGGCAGAAGCCCTTGTTGTTCTGGTACAGGGCGGCGAGAACGTTGCTGGCCGTCAGGCTGGAGGGCGTATATGCCGAGCGGGGCAGCAGGTCGATCATCAACGCCTGGGTTCTGCTTGCGCCGGCGAGAAAGACCAGTCCGCTCATGGCCAGGATGCGGGCCAGGCCCAGGTAGAAGACGAAGGAGACGAAGAGAAAGAGGAGGGCCAGGTCCAAACGGAGCCCCACGCGCACCAGCCAGGCCACACAGTAGAGGGCGGCGAGGAGCAGGGCCCAGACGGCCCAGCGGTAGGAGATGAGTTCGTTGCCATCACCCGCGTCCGGGGAGCGGGAAAAGGCGGAGCGGAAGACGTGGCGAAGGTGCCGGCGACCCACCCACAGGCTGGCCAGCACGAAAAAGCTGAGGCCGCCGAACTCCTGCTGGTAGATGCCACCACCGGTAAGCTCGGTGGCCAGGCCCACCCTCGTGGACATCCCCACCTGGAGCGCCGCCAGCAGGTGGAAGAACCAGATGGAGAGCAGAATCCTCAGGTCGGTGAAATAGGCGAAGCCGACGATGAAGAAGTTCACCCGGGTGTACATGGCGGGAAAGTCTCGGCCGAAGCGGATGCTCGTCCAGGTGATGTCGATGGGCAGGTCCGGAAGCAGCGGGTAGAAGAAGTGGGCTACGTGCCACATGACAAGGAGGAAGGGCACGGCGAAGCCGACCCAGAAGAGCGGTAGGCGGTAGAAGGGGGTGCTGGCTTCCTGGTCCTCGCGGGCCCGGGCCAGCAGCAGTGGCACCTCGGCCAGAGGGAAGGGCAGCCTCTCCCGCTCCACCCACTGTCGGCGAAGGATGACGCCGACGGCCACACAGCCTACGGCGATGGCCCCGATGAAACTCAACCACCACAGTAGCGGGGCCACCCATACGGACCAGGGGATGGTCTCCCCGGGCTTGAGGCCCTCGTAAAAACGGCGAAGGGCGCCAGCGTCGTTCCCCACGAGTACCCAGGTGGGCAAGTTGGGCTGGACGAACTCGCCCCACTGGTTCTCACTGGTGGCGAAATAGTTGGGCGAGGAAATGACGGCGATCATTCGCCCGGTCACCTCACCGATGGAGGCCGACAGGAAGCCGGCAGCAAAGATGAAAATGAGTTCTCGGCCCGAGAAGAGGGGGCGCCCGGAGACCAGACGGGTGAGGGGGTTTGCCGCAAAGACCAGCACGATGAAGGGCAGGAAGATACCCAGGGGCATCATCCCCTCCAGGAGGCTGGTGGTGACGAGGGCGTGTTGGGTAATGGGGACGACGCAGTTGATGGCGGCCGCCAGGAGCAGGGCGCAGAGAACGGCTCGCCAGCGGATGCCCGGGGCCGACGTGGTGAGGTCGGCCGATGGCGAAGCCGTTCCGTGCTGTGGTTCACTGCTCATAAGTCAGATTCCATGTGAGTCTGTGTGCCGGGACCGCCGGCCGCAGGGGGCGGCCCGAGCCCCCGCCGGCGCCCGGCCCACTACCCGCACCCAGGCCGGATGCTCGCTCCCCCCCGCGCGGTCCACGCCTGCGGGGGAGGTCGACGCTACCAAGGCTTCGGACTGACCGCGGACGAAAGCAGGGCGATGGCGACGCCGCCCATGCCGATGAGGCCCATCCCACAAGCGAACCCGGCCATAAGCACAGGGGTGGCTCGTCGCCAGGCCTTCCGTCCGAAGCGAGGCAGGAAGTAGTATCGACCCAACAGGGCGCCGATGAGTTCGGGGATGATGAAGTGGGGCAAGGTGGCCATGCCGGCGATGAAGCCGTAAAGGAGCAAGGTGGGCATGTTGAAGGCGCTGAGGATGAAGTAGGCCGAGAGGCCGAAGCCCAGCCCGTAGAAGATGCGCGGGAAACTGATGGCCCGGTAGAGGAAGCTTTCCCCACCCGTCACCGTGGAACTGATCCACAGGGCCCGTCTCAAAGCGGCACGGTCCCACATCATGTTGGCGAAGGGGTAGGCGCTGGAGGGGATTTTGGGCCCGGAACCCCAGATGTAACTCCAGAAGATGAACGAGGCCAGCAGCACAACGGGGAACATGAAGATCTCGGCCTTGATGATGCTGGTGAATTTGGTGCCCGTCAGTTCGATCTCCCGGAAGCGCTGGGCCGTGCCTCCGTAGTTGCGCATGGGAAAGGGGGCGAACCAGATGGCCGCGCCCTGGTAGCCACTGAGGATGAAGGTGGCTTCCCGGATCATGGGGAACCCGAGGTGCTGACCGGCCAGGCCCACCAGCCGGGCGTTCACGTAACTGATGAGGGGCGTGTAGACGAACCCGAAGAAGAAGAAAAAGAACACCAGGTACCCCGTCGCACCCACCAGCCACAGGCACATACCAATGTAGCCCAGGGTGCACAGGGCGAAGATGACCAGCGCCAACTTGACGGAGAAATCACCCCGACCGGGAGGCACCTCGGCCCAACTCCCACCCTCGGCCGAGCCCCGCTCGGCCCGGGCCTTCCTCACCGCCTTGATGACGTGACCGAAGCCGATGAAGGCCACCGCAAACGAAGTGCCGATGCCGAAACTCAACCAGAAGTCGATGCCGTTGAGGAACTCGGTCATGATGGTGTTGAGCCCCGGGTGCCAGAGGTTGAGCACCCCGACCTTGTAGAGGACCGGGTTGAGGAACATGTGCACCATGGCGGCCATGAACCGCCCGATGACGATGGAGAAGGGGAGCACCATCCCCAGGATGACGCTGCCCAGGTTGAAGGCGATGCCGGTGGCCGCCGCCGGCAGGATGGTCTCGGTACGGGTGGTCAGGTCCACCCAGGGGATGGGAATGATGACGATAGGTGTCCCCAGAACGGCACCGGAGAGCGCCGGGATGAAGATGTAGATGATGCCGAAGGTGACCCCGATCATGGCTCCGATGGAGAAGGTGCGCCAGCGCCAACTCTCCCGGCCGGTCTCGGCCAGGGCCGTGGCCCCGCTGGCGGCGATGGGGGCCATCGGGAAGGGCAGTTTCTCCACGTCGGAGGTCAGTCGAAAGAGCGAATACCCGGCCGTTATCCAGGAGAGACGACCCAGGATGCCACCGACCACGAGCAGCAGGATGGGCAGGCCCCAGTCGGCATGCAGGAAGGTGCGGTCCAGCAGGGCTGGGGAGTTGGCCACCGGGGCCACCCAGTTGGGGATGGCCTCGGAGATGCCCATGCTTCCCGCAGCGACGGAATGACGGAAGTACTGGTTCCAGATGAGCCCGGCGAAGGGCCCCCCGGCCAGGGCCGTCCCCCCGGCCATCCCCGCCAGGCTGGCGGCCACGTAATAGAGCATGTAGATTTCTTGCTTCTTGAGGGGCTTGAAACTTCGGCGGGCGATGTCGCTGAAGAGGATGATGGTCACCCACACGGCCGCCGGCCCCATGGACGCCCCCACCATCAGACCCAGGTAGATGGAACTGGGCAGCATGATGAAGGTGATGAAGAAGACGCCGAGGATGGTCTTGATGTTGAACCCATCCTCGTACTCCTCCGGTGGGAGCATCAGTTGTCTGTATTCTTCGAGTTCCGCGTCCGGTCCAGCCATCAGCCTCTTCCGCCAGGTGTCTTAGTGTTCGCTGGTCACGTCCATCTCACGCTACCCGCCGCCTGCTGGCTCGGCCGCCAGGTCTTCGCCCGGCTGCCGCTCTGCGGGCGTCGGCTCCTCCGGGACCGGCAGCCCCAGCATCCGCTTGGCTTCGTTGATGTAGTAGAGCCGCTCGGCGGGGGTAAAGAGCCGCCAGACAAGGAACTGCTTGCGAATCAGTTTCAGGAAGCGGTGGTTCATCCGCAGCCAGGCCGCCGGCGCCCCACTCAGCCTCTCCACCGTCATCCGAGCCAGGAAGATCCCCGGGTCCTCGCTGGGGATGGTTACCATGTGCAACTGTTGACTGATACCGAAGTCGAAGGGCGCAATCCACGTGGTCGATGCCAGATGGTAGGCTAAGCCCTGCTTTTCCGGCTTTCCCCAGAAGCGGTTCTCGGCGGTGAAGAAGTCACCCACCGACTGGCTGTCGTGGTCCTGGAAGTAGTGGAGCAGGTGCATGCTCACACCCAAGGCCTGTTCCCCGCTCATGGTGAAGGGGAAATCGAAGACCAGGAGGTCGCCGTCGGGCTCCGGGAACTTCCAGATGCGCTCGATGTCGGGCACGGACATCTGCGAGGCCTTGCGCGCCGGGTACAGGGTGGACAGCAGCACCACCCCCATAGTGAAGGTGGCCGAGTAGATGGCCGCGTAGGAGGAGTAGTTCAGCGACAGCCCACCCAGGAGCCCCTGCTGGGTGATGAGTCGCGCCACCACCTGTCCGGCCATGTAGCCGATAACCGTGCTCACACTGGCGAACACGCAGGACTCAGCCATGAACAGCGACCCGATGTGCATGGGGCTCAGGCCCAGAGAGCCGTAGATCCAGATCTCCTTGGTACGCTCGTACACCGCGCCCAGCATGGTGTTGAGCACGATAAGCGCGGCGATGGCCAGGGGGACGAAGATGTTGCTCACCCCGCTCACCGTTGTCTCTCCCACCGAGGTGGCAAAGACCACCTCGCCGACCACGGGGGTCTCGCTCCGGGCCGCCGAAGGCCGAACTGATTCCTCATCCTCGGCTCCCGACCCCTCCCCTTGTGCCGTGCTGATGAAGGCGGAAATGGTGTGCCGACGCAGGAGACCCTCCTCCACCTCTGCTTTGAGCAGGCCCGGGTGGCTCGGCACGTAGACCAGTGAGCGCAGCGTACCCCCCTGGCGCATCAGAAAGTCGTAGGTGACCCAGAGGATGTTGCGTGGGTCGAGGTGGACGTAGTGGTAGAGTTCGGTGGGGTCTCGGCGGATCTCGGCGTGCTTTTGCCAGGACTCTTCCTGGTAATCGACGGGGCTGAGTGGCTCGGTGTCGATGTCGGTGTGGCGGAGCAGTCTCTCGTCGTCGAAGATGCCTATCACGGCCAGTTCTTCACCGAAGACCCGCACCCTGGGCGCACCCGCCGCCTCCCCCGTCACCTGATCCGGGCTGATGCCCAGCACCGCAGCCATCTTCTCCGTGAGTATGCAGGAGGCCGGTTCCTCGGCGGTGAACCAGGTGCGGGGTGTCACCAGCATCTCCTGGGGACGGGTCACCAGGCGCTCCAGAGGTGACAGCCCCACCAGCCCCGTGGCTGCGAACCGGCGCTCCGGGTTCGTGACCAACACGGTCTCCACGGCTGCCGGCTCCCGTATGGACTCGGAGACGTACCAGGCCCGAGGAGCCACGACCGGGCCCGGGGGGCCGGGCTCAAGCGCTGGGGTGCTTCCCTCTTCCCGATCCTCGACCCCGACGAACTGATTGAGGATGCCTTTGTACACCTGGTCGGTGAGCGTACCCCAGTTGACGTTGCGAATGAGCACCCCCTGATAGGGGAGGGGGACGTCTTCGGCCAGGCTCCGCCGTTTCACCACCAACTTGGGCTCCATGGAGGTGAGTGAGAGCACCGTGAACATCAGCGTGGCCAGGGTGATGATGGTGAGGGTAGTGCGGACCTTCCGTCGACGCATGTTGGCGATGCCCAGGAGGAAGGCCTGCTTGGCGGCGTTGGTGCGGTTGAGGTCGGTGCGGACGGCCTGGCCGGGCCGCCGCTGAAGTCGCTCCAGTTCCACCTCGAAGCGGGAGCGGACCATGCCGATAACCAGGACCGACAGGGCCACGGTAATGAAAGCCAGCAGGATGACGGGGCCGCCCGAGGTCACCCCGAAGGCCGGGTGCACCAAAGCCAGAATGAGGAACATCACCAGGAAGATGCCGAAAAAGCCCAGGATCTGCCGATTGATGTCCGGGAAGCCGAAGATGAGCCGCTCGCCAAAATGGCTCACCGGAAGCAACAGGAAAAGGAAGAACAACACTCCCGTGGTGATGTCGGTGGTGGTGCCCTGAACGGATGGGTAGGCCCGGGCCTCGTAGCCCCACGCCGCCCGCGCGTGGCGGACGAAGGCGCTGTACCGGCGCTCCTGGAGGGCGCTCTTGGCCTTGCCGAGTTCTATCCGGGCCTGGCTGTGGAGGTCCTCCACTTTGTCGTTTCTGACCCCGTGGGTGCGGAGCACGTTCAGCCGATACTCGTCCAGGTTCCAGATGTCCCGGGCCATCAGGTACGGGGTGTTGATGAGCGCCGTGGTCCGGCTTGGCCGCTCCTGGCCCGGTTGGTCTTCCCGCCGGTCGGCGGGTGGAGTTCCCCCGGCGGGGTAGCCGATGCCGTTGTAGTGCTCCTTGTCGGGGAGGGTGGCTCCGATGAGGGCGAACTTGGTCCCGGCCACACCGGCGCCGAAGGTGGCCTTGAAGCGCGTTCCCGGCGACAGGAACAGCACGCCCACCGGTTCGATGTAACTGGTGCCGGTGATCTTGCCCGCCACCTTGTAGCCGAAACTGAACGGAGCGCTGTCCGTGCGCGCGTCGTAGAGGTTGACGGTGGAGAACATGTTGTAGGAGCGCTGGTCCAGCAGGTCGAAGATAGCCACAGGGGCGCACTTAAAGACGACAATGGTAACGTCTTTCTCGGCCATGTTGATCTCGATGTCGGTGGGGAAGAGTTTCTCTCCCCGGTCGCCGCGGTCAGGCGCGAAGTCGATGTCGCCGGTCTCCGGGGCCAGGTGGTAGGCCTCGAAGAGGAACTTGCCGTGGTCCCAGGGGAGACTCCGTTTATGGGGGACGGTGATGAACTCGAAGTTGCCAGCCCCGTCGGACAACTCCACCAGGGCCGGGCGTACCCCGGCGTAACTCTTCCACACATCGCTGCGACTGTACGGACCCGGGTTCTGTCGGCAGACGACCACGCACCCGGTCACGGGCACGTCGGCCACCCCCAGGCTCCGCTTCGGGTCGTACTGGACCACCCGGCCCACGACGCGGCTCGCCCAGGGCGTAAGCATCTCGTCCCTGCCGATGCGGTCAATGGCCAGCGCCGTGCGAAAGTCGTTCAGAAGACCCCGCTGGGCGAGGGCGGACTCCTCGGTCGCTTCCGCCTTTGCGCCGCTCCTCCGCTGCTCTTCAGTCCCAGAGGGGGGCGCGCCCACCAACAGTCGGCGGATCGCCGCCACCTGGCTGGTCAGGTTCCCCAACTCCATCTTGTCCAGGGTGTCGGCCGGCGTGTCCACCAGGTGGCGGGCGTCGTTAGCGGTCGCGAACGTGACTGCGGGCAGACCCGACATGGTCAGCAGTTCACTCTCGAAGGCAACCGGACCGGGGAAGTAACTGCGCCAGATCCGCCCCGTGGGCTGATTGATGCCGTCAATCAGCGCGCCCTCACCCAAGGACGCTCCGGCCACGTCGGCCGCCCGCCCGCCCACGCCACCGAACACCCGCCGAAGCACACCCTCGGACAGGCTCCCGAACTGGTCCACAAAATTGCCCTTGTGAAAGAGACCCAGGTCGGCGCTGTGGCTGGAGAGGTCCAGGCAGAAGGCGAAGGTCACCTTCTCCGGCAGTTGCGGGTCCATGCGCATGAGCAACTCCCGGTGGGCCATCAGACGAAGGTACTTCAGCCGGGCGCCCTCCGTAGTCCGGTCCTTGCTCTCGAGGCGGTCCAGTGAGGTCTTTAAGGAGACGTAGAAGGGCTCCTCATCAAAACCAGCCAGGATGTCGTACAGAGCCTTGTACTTGTCCCGCTGGTGACGAGCCGTCAGCATCTCTTTTTCCATACGCTCGAAGACTTCCAGCGCCCGTTCGTACGCTTGTGGAGCGGCTTTGCGGATGGGGGCGAAGAGTTCCTGGATAGCCTGGTAGTCAGCCAGCCGTTCGTCTTGCTTGATGGCCCGGGTGCGGAGCCGCTCGATTTCCTTCTCCAGATTCTCGAACTTCAGAGCCAGGAGGTCACAGAACCAGCGCACCCCGGCCAGGGACTGGAAGTGACCGGCGGTAAACACAAGCAGTACCGGACGCCTGGCCGGCTGGGCCTCCAGGGCTTCGGCCAGACTCAACAGGGCGGCGACGTTGCCGGCCGGCTCGGCGCCGGGTGCCAGGTCGGGGACGACGGAGATGGCGTCGTAGTAGGTCTGAAGCACGGTCAGCCGATCGCGCTGGTTGGGGTCTGAGCCGGGCAGGAAAGCCAGGATGTTCCAGGCCGTTTGCCTTTCCCAGTTGACTACGCAGGAGATTTCCCCGGCCAGCGGGGTGCCCTGGGCCTCGGCCTCCTCGACGCGCCGACGGAGCCTCAGCCCCGCCTCCCGCGGAATCCAGAAGCGCGGCGTGGCCAGGGGAATGTCACTCGCCTTGTATTCCAACTCCCGTCTGTAGGGCTCCTCCGGCTCGATGAAGAGTACCGCCTGGGCGCCGAAACTCGGCGCATTGGTCCAGTCCACCGAGCGGTCCCCGTCCAGCAGGACGATGCTTCCCGGCACCTCCTTGCCGTTGTAGTCGGCAAACGAACTCCGTCCGGCGAAGACCACCGGCCCAGTGACTGTCCCAGCGGTGGTGCAGGTGCGTACGCCGTTGGGCCAGAGGGGGTACGCCGGCACCTCCTTGCCGCCCACCCGGACTGACACCTCTTTTGTCACCGGGACCACCACCGGGAACTCCTGCAGGTATATGCGCTCGGCGCCTATTTCGCCGAGCCGACGGACGATGTAGTCGCGAGCTGCTTGGGCCCCGGGGTAGCCCGTGACCCGAGAGCCCTCGGGCAGGGAGGAGAGGGTCCGGATGTCTCGGCTCAGTTGTTGGGCGAGTGCCGCCTGCTCTTCTGCTGAGTCGCCGGGCGAGGTCGGCGCGAGGTTGAGGAGGAATACGAGCGCGGTCAGGGCTGTCAGGCTCCAGCGCCTCGACCGGCTCGCCGTTCTTACCACTTCCTGGTAACGACGCAACATCACACCCCTGCGAAACTGAGTTCGCCGTGGATGGTACCCACGACAAACCACACCACCCCGGAGAAGAACTGCCCGGCCACCAGGCCGACGAAGACGGGGGTCGCCTGGTGGAAGAGCGCCCCACCACCGTATTTTAGGACGAACCGCTTGATGAGCCAACCGATGAAGAAACAAAACCAGATGCCACCCCCGAGCCCGGCGGCCACGTAACCGATGGGGTGAAAGGGCCACCAGTAGAACAGTTGCCTCATCAGCAGCAGCAGGGCCATGATGAGGCCGCCCCCGACCATGGCCGTGACGTGAGCTGGGTCCAGTGAGTGCGCCCGCTCTTTGATGATAACGTCACGGATGAAGCGGTTGTTGAAGATCCAGATGGTGGCGTTGTAGTAGCCACGCGTACCGTTGAGCCCACCTCGAAGGTAGGAGACCTGGACGGTGCGCAGGGCAACGACCACAGCCGCCACCAGCAGCAGCAGGAAGGCAAGCCCCATGAGCCCGCGTCGGCGCCGGAGGGCGCTTCCTGCGCCAGAGCCCTGGGTGACACGCGCGGCGGTCAGGTAGAGGGGCAGGGGTTGCATTTCAATCATCAGGGTCGGCCAGATGAAGGAGTTGACGGCGAACGTGCCCAGCATCCACGGCTTATAGCCGATCAGATGGATGAGTCTCTCGTGGGGAAGGAGGTAGTAGAGGCGCGCCGTCACCAGCCCGCATTCACAGACCCCTCGCGAGATGAAGATAACGATGATGAAGAAGAAGCCGAATAGGAACAGCGTGACCAGGAGCGACATCCCCGCGTGGAGCGCCCAGAAGATGATGAAGCCCAGCGAGGCGACCAGTCCGAAGAAGGCGGCGCGGTGGGAAAGGAACTCCTCGGAGTCGTCCACCGACGGGTCGTTCCACAGGGCCTTTCGCACCACGGCCCAGAGGTGTCGGCGCGCGCCCCAGAGCAGCACCAGCGTAAAGACGGTCACCGCCCCCACGGCGTCAGAGCCGCCGTTGACCCCGCCGGCCCAGGCCACCCGCACCGTAGGCTCCTGACCGGTAGCCACCATGAATACGCGGGTAAGGTTGTCCACTACGGCAAAGAACCAGAGGCTCAAGGAGAGTTGAGCGGGCAGCAAGTAGGCGATGCCCACCAGGTACGGTTCGATGGTCAGTTGGGGGACCATCGCATCCCAGGGCGGTTCGGTGAGGTAGGGCTGCAGGGTCAGGGCCCGCAGTTTCAGGTTGGGGACGGCCGGGAAGTAGGTGTGCAAGCCTTCCAGGGCGAAGATGGCCAGCGAGATGCCCACACCGATCCAGAAGGCCCGGCTGGAGAAGATGCGCGGCCAGACGGCGCTCGGGCGCTCTTTCTCCACCAGCGTCAGAACCACGTCCGCCTGGGGTACCATTAGAGTCTCGTGTTCCAGCCACTGCTTGCGCAGGATGGCCGCCAGGCAAAACTGGGCGATCCAGACCGCGGCGAAGAGGCTCAGCCACCAGGCCAGCGGCCCGGTCCACAGGCGCCAGGGAATGGATTCCCGGGGAAGCTCGTCCGCCACCAGGCTCCAGTCCTGCTCGGCCTCTTCCGGGATCTTCTCCGGCAGTCCCCGGTAAAACCACGACAACTGCTCGTCTCGCGTATCGGTAAAGGGGACCAGGTGGCTGGGGATGGCATGGAGGAACTCGTCTTCGAAGTTGTTCTCGGTGGTGGCGAAGTTGTAGGGACTGGGGAGCAAGGTGACGATGAAGGCCGAGGTCCGGAAACTGAACAGCGCCACGGCCAGGGCAGAAAAGATGAACAACTTCTCCCCCGCCGAGAAAATGATGCCGACCCGCCTGAGGATGGTTCCCAAGGGCACCAGTAGGATGAGCGTGCCCAAGGCAAGGAGTGGCAGGTACCCGCCACCGTTTCCCTTCGAGGCGCGGAAGAGAACCCAGGTGGGCATCCAGTAGGTTAAGGCCAGCACGCCGAGCGCCGCCACCAGAGCCGACTTTGGTGTGAAGTACCGGCCGAAGTTCGAGGACTCAGGAACGGGGTCTGGACTCTCTCCCTCTCGGCTGGCTCGGGGTGCCCCGGGTGTGCCGAAGGGCACCCCTCGATCCCCGGCCCCCGATCCC
>CBDVDV010000045.1:0-20265 GCA_965372835.1 uncultured bacterium
ACCACCCCCCGACGGATGACCCAGTCCAGGTCCACCAGGTCGAGGATGAAGTCCAAGGCATCTTTCAGGGGAACGTCGGTCAGGGCCAGACTGACCCGGTAGCCGCCCGGTCCGGCAGCGGCCAGCACTCGCTGGTCCACCACGATGTTGACGTCGCCCACGCGGCGGAGGAAGTCCGCCACGTCCTCCAGCGGGGTGTCGGCAAAACTGAAGGTCACCTGCCGCTGCAGTTTGTCACGCACCGCCGCTTCCGCCGCGCTCACTTCCGGTGCCAGCGTGGCCAGCATTTTCTCCCGTCGGCGGCTCATTTCCTTCCAGTCATCGGGGTAGACGATGGTCTCGTCTTCGCCCTCGATCCTGGTGGCCCGCTGGGTTGCCTCCCAGTGCTTGCGATATTCCCGGGCCCGTTGCTCACTTAACTCCAGGAATAGCAGACGGCTCCGTCCCCGGTCGATCTGGTCAAGCATCACCGTGGCCTCACCGTTGTCCGGATCAAGGGAGAGGATGGCCCTGACGGCGCTCTCGGCTTCGCCGTAGCGCTCGGACATATACATGTCCTCGGCCTGCCTGAAGAGTTCCTTGATCTGACGAGCCCTGAGTTCACGCTGGTAGCGGGCGGCCTCCTCGGCCTTGGTCTCCGCCTCCTTGCGCCGACGGTCTTCCAGCGCGGCCTCGTAGACAGCCTTCTCCTTGTCGGCCTTGGCGATGAGCCCGTTGGCCCGTTCCGTGTACTCCCGCTTCATGCTGGCCGGATAGTCCCCGACCTCGGCTTTGGTGGCCACCCGGCGAAGCACCTTGAGGGCCTCGTCGTACTTGTCCTCGTCAATCAGTTCCTGCGCCTGGATCAGGCTCTGGTCCATCTCCCTGGCGGCCCGCCCGTGACGCACGGTCTCGATGCGCACCTCTTCTTCGAACAGCCGCTCCTCGGGAGAGATCAGGCCCATTTCCTTGCGCAGGTCAGAGAGGGCCTGCCGGGCGTCGGCCAGCGTCGGGTCGATGCCCACGGCCCGCTCCAGTTTGAGCAAAGCCGCGTCGCGTTGGTCCTGCCGGATCAGTTCCATGGCCTGCTGATAGAGAGCGGCGGCTTCTCGATGAGCCTTTTCGGCAGCGATCTGCTGCTTGCGGGCGGCCTCAGCCAGTTTCTCCTCAGCCCCCGCCTTAGCGGCGGCTTCGGCCTCGGCTCTGGCAGCGGCCTCGGCTTTGGCTTCGGCCTCGGCTTTGGCAGCGCCCTCACGGGCCTCTGCCTCAGCAGCGACCCTGCGCGCTTCCTCCTCAGCAGCCTTCCCGGCGGCTTCCTCCGCGGCCAGGGCAGCCTGACGCTCGCGCTCGGCTTCGGCGATATCGTCGTCAATCCTGCCGACATAGCGACGCAGGCCTGCCTCGGTCTCGTAACCGAGGGTCAGGTGCTCACGGGCCCCGGCAGCGGCGACAGCATGGAAGACGGCCTTGGCCTCTTCCAGCTTGCCCGCCTGGTAGAGTCCCACGGCCCGGGCGTACTGCTCCTCCAGTTCGGTCATACGGGCCTGCTGCTCCGGGGTAGGGCCGGGCTCAGCCGCTTCGACCTCGGGAGGCTCTGCAACCTCGGCAGGCGCTTCAGCCTCGGGAGCCTCTTGCTCCTCGGGCGCCTCGGTCTTGGCCAACTCGGCCTCGATTCGCTCCAGATGTTCGGCGATGGTCAGTTGGGTCCGCTCCCCGAGGGTCACACCCCACTCCTCGGCCATCGCCCGGACCCCCTCAAAAGCCACCTTGGCTTCCGACAACTTGCCCTCTCCGAAGAGAGCAATGGCCTGGCTGAAGGCCTGCTGGAGCCGGTCCTTCGCCTCCTCCGGCGAAGGCTGCTCCTGGGCGTGGGCCCGGGGAACCGCTTGGGGCAGCCTGGTAGCGACCAACGCCAGAGCCGCCACCGCCACCGTCAAAAAGACCGCCGCCCGTTTCGAGTGAGCACCCTTCACTTGCGCCTCCTTTCGGTCCGTCGCAACACTGGCGCCAACTGCCTCTTTGCCGGTTACTCCCAGGGCTGAGCCAGGGAGCCAGGCCCGCAGCCCGGCTCCCCGGCACCGGCCGTCAAAAGTCCTCTATGTATACTTCTGCCTCGCGCCGACGCTTTTGTCGGTGGGCTTCGTCGTCAATCCGCGCCTTGCGTATCTTCTCCTGTATCTCGCGCCTGTGCTCTTCTTCCTGGCGTTTCATTTCCTCCCGCCGCCGCAAAAACGCCTCGCGGCTCACCCGTACGCCCTCTCGAGGCCCAGCAGCGGGGCCGGCCTCAGGACCCTCCCGCCGGACCTCAACACCACCGAGTTCAGCCAGGAGCCGGTCGGACTCCTGCCAACGTGTGCGGAGGTTCCCCGAGGGGTCAGTGTAGTAAAGTAGGTAGGTATCCTTGAAGCGTCGACGGGTGGCCGGGCCCCCCGCCGCGGTCAGGGTCACAGTGGGGTAATCGATAATCTGCACCGCCGGCTCCACCGCCACGGCCGTACAGCCCGTGGAGAAGTCGATGGCCAGTTGCTCTGACTTCTCGGTCCCGGGCACCAGGAACCATCGGAGGGTTTTTGAACCGATGGGGTCACCGGGACGGACGAAGAACCCCGCATCAACCCAGGCCGCCCGCTCGACCGTCTGATCGCCCGCAGCGCCGGGCTCAGCCTGCGCCACCTTTTCACCGGCACCGGCCAGATCACTGGCCGGTATCGTGAACACGTGCCACTTGTAGAGACGAACAGTGGCCAAATCGGGCGACCCGCCGGTGAAGAACCAGCGGAGGCTCGCCAGGGAGCGCTGGGCCAGCGACAGCGGCGTGACCGCCAGGTCACTATCGGTGAACTCCGGCGAGTTCGGGTCCTGGGGGAGGTACACCGGGTTCTTGGCCACCAGTTTCACTTTGTACACCCAATCCTGCTCGGGCTCGACCGTCGAATCGGCGAAGACGAAACGACCCGCCAACTCAGCCTCTTGGGACGTGATCTTCCCCTCCGGGACCTGGAGCGCCGTCTCCGTGGGGCGACGGCGGACGGGCCTTCGGGCGAACCTGTCCCGCCGGTCCCTCCTGAAGGTGCTGAGGCTTGCCGGCACGATAACCACATCGGCGAGCGGGGTAGTCCCGACCTCCTGAAGCCGGTCAGGCGCCTCGGCGGGCGCCCGGTAGACAACGGCGCGCACCAGTTCGATGATCCCGCTGTAACGCCCCTGGGTGTTTGCGATGGCCTGCTGGTCCGGGTCCACCGACCAAGTGACCTTCAGCCGACCGCGCTGAGCAATAACCTTCAGCTCCTCCACCGAGGCCACCCGGGGATAGTTCTGCCGCTCCCCCGGGAGACTGTCGATGTCGTAGGGCGGCCACACATTAGCCTCGAAAGGCTCCACATCCTCTACCGGGCCCAACTGTGTCTGCAGTCGAGCGACGAAATCAGGATGTGCGGGTGGCCCGGCGTCGGACTCCGCTTTCGCCAGAGCGTTTTTCAGTTGTCTGGATCCCTGGCCGAGTTGCTCCGCCTCCGGTATGGCCGTACTCCAGGGCTGGGCCGCCAGCAGGCCGAGCAAACACACCAACACCACCGCCACCAGGCCGACCTTTTCGCCATGGTAGAAGAGAAACGTTTTTACTTTTTCCATCGCACTCCCCTCCCAACGTCTATGCAGAGCGCCCGCCCGTCCCGGCGACCCTTGTGGACCTCCGGGACCGATAGTCGGAAGCACTCGCGCCTCACCTTATCGCCGCAACGGCCGTCCTGGCTCCTCCGTCGGGACAAACTCTTGATAGCGGTCGAAACACAGGGCTCGAATATCCACTCGGACTTCAGGCTTGCTGGGCGCCTCTTCGAAGGATTCGGCACTCTTTTGCCACGAAACTGTGCGCACCAGGGTAAGCCTGTCCATATTCATAAGTGCTTGGATGATAACCGGGATCTCACGGAAATCCATCACCACCACCAGCCGAACCCGCCGCTGAGCAGGAGATGTCCCCGAAAGGCTGAAGAGTTTGTTCATCTCGGTGCTAATGCCCACATTGCCGGTCACCAAGCGCGCGAAGGTGCCCCGGGCCGCTGACTCGCGGCCGCGGGCCCTTTCAGAGATGCGGAACTCCCCGACCATGCTTGCTGCCGACACCACCGACTCCTCCATGCCTCCGCGCCCCGTGGCCATACCCGGGCCGCGCGGACCCCCCTGCAAGCCGGCCTCTTCGGCGAGAAGGAGCACCTCGTCCACGACGCGGTCTTCCACCAAGGCGTCCACGACCTCGCGCAGCAACCAATACTGCCGTTGCAGGCGCAGGACGAGTTCGTCGGAAGGCATTGCCCCGGTCAACTGCGGGAGCGCAATCCCCGGGGAGCGCAGGACAATGCCCGCATTCTGCACCATCTTGCCAAGTTCTTCCACCACCTCCGGGTAGCGGGTCTTAAAGGCCGCTCCTCGGGGCAGCAAGTACGTCTCACCCTCGGTGGTCTCTCGGCTGACGCAATTGGCATCGACGATACCGGGCAGCCGCCGGTAAGGGTCCACGGCCCGGGACTCTATGAGTTCGAGGTTCTTCTCGTACTGGGTACGCAGGCTGGTCCGGTACTGTTCAGCAGTCTCCACCGAGCGCTCACTCGGAAGGTCTTCACTCTCAGCCAGCAGGCGCACCTGCTCATCCATCTCCTTGAACTCATCACGCATCCCTCGGTTCTGAGCAGCCACGCGCTGCACGCCGACCAGGCCCAGGACCAGGGCCGCCAGCAGTACGACACCGACCCCCACCCAGAAGCCGTAGCGTCCAAGAAAGTCCATCAGCCGCCTTCCTTGTCCAAGCGTCTCTAAGGCTGCGGCCCCATCCGAGCCGCCTCGGTCAGCCGCTTACGCTCCTCCTCCACAGCCGCGGCCAGTTTGCCCTCAGGGTCGACAAAGGCCCGGACTACGAACTGCGTATACTCTACTTTCTTCAGGTCTTCAGGAGCGCCCCTACGGGACACCGACGCACCCACGCCTGGCCGCCCCTCAACGACCACACCCACAACTCGACCGGCGCTGTCGACCCAACGGAACTCAAGCTCCGAGTAAACCATCCTGGCAAAGGAGAAGACCGGTGATTCGTTCAACTTGCTCACGAACTCCCGGTCCACAAAAGCCGCGCGCTCCGGATGCTTGGCCTCTCCCATCACCACAACACTGAGCACCTGCTCAGGCATCACCAGGAAGCCCTCAGGTCCCCCTGCCACACCTCGACCGGTACGCGGGCGGAACTCCATACCCCGGTCGGGGCGTCTGCCTCCCGGGCGCGCAGCCATCAGTTCCGGTGGCAGTTCCACCAGGTCGGCCGCTGCCTGCCGCAGCCCCACATACGAGGAACCGACATCGGTCAGCCAAATGTGCTCGTTCGCGGGTTCCCGAGGAATGGGTTTGATCAACTCGCTGAAGATCTGGTGCCACAGCCCTCGCCCATCCACGATTCGGCCCTCAAAGACCGAATCGATTTCCTGCAAGCCCTGCAGCTCAGCCTGCGAGGAAATAATGCTGTAGCGGCGCCGGCGATCTTCGATCCGCACGATCTCTGTCTCGGCGGGGGTGAACACGGTCTCGTGCTCACTACGAAGTCGGCTGTTCTCGCCCTTCTCGATCGCGAACAGTGCGACCACCAAGCCCAGCACCACGGCGGCGGCGGCCGCTACGTAAGGCTTCTTGTGCGCCAGCAGCCTCTGGCGCAGCACTTCGGGTGGAAGCAAGGTGGTATCCAGGGTGCCTCTGATGCCCAGGGCCTGAGCGGCCATCCCCAAAGCCGCGGGGAAACTGGCCGCGTGCTGCTTGAAGTGCTTGAGGTTGCGGGCCTGACTCAGGTCGAAGTTCTCCAGGGAACTGAGGCCGTGGATCTCGAGACCCGCAGCCTCCTGAAGGTAGTGAGCCAGTCCCGGCAGCTTAAACCCCTCGCCCAGGGCCAGCATGGAAGTCACCCGCGTCTCCGGATGCAGGGAACGGAAGTAGCCCAACGACCGCTGCACTTCCTCAATGAGGCGGGACATGGGCTGTCTGATGGCTTCCGCGATCTCCTTGGCCCGGGGACTCTTGCGGGCGTTGCGTTTCTCCTGCTCGGCCTCCTCGTAGGAGATGTCCAGGGCTTCCTGGACGGCCTGGGTGAAGGTGTTGCCGGCGATAGCCAGGCTCCGGATCCAGAGCGTATCCCCGCTCATGCACAGCAGGTGGGTGTTCTCCACCCCCATGTCCATCACCAGGACAGCATCCCGTCCTGGCGCCCGCTCAAAGTTGATGAAGTTGAACAGGGCCACGGGCGGTATCTGCAACACGGCCGGGTCCACCCCACCCACCCGGAGACAGTTCAGCAGCGCGAAGGCGACGCCGCGGCGCAAGGCGAAGATCCCCACCTCCACTTCCTCGCCGGGGATGAACCCCCGGTCGATGGCCGCGTGGTCCCAGCAAACTTCCCCCAGGGGGAAGGGGATCTGCTGACGGGCCTCGTACTGGACAATGTCGGGGATGGCGCTCCGGTCCACGGGAGGGAGTTGGATGAAACGCACCAGGGCGCTGGGAGCGGGCACAACCACGGCCACGTCGCACCCACGCAGGTCGTTGCGAGCGACGAAGGTGTGCACCGCCTGCTGAATCTGCACATCCCGGTCCACACCGGGACTGACCAGGCTCTGACGGTACTCCACCACCTCGAGACTCAGCACCTGAACCCGGTCTGCAAGCCGCCGCGCCTTGATGGCGCGCAGAGCGCTGTGTCCGACGTCTATCGCCCAAACAGTCCTGGCGGCCATTCCCGTCTGCTCCTTCTCCGCCGAATCATCGCCTCAGACACTACAGGCTCAGACCCGGACCGTCAACAAACTCCCCAGTCGGCGGCCCGGTGCGCTGTGACTCATCTCGTCCCAGCAAAATCGGCGTCACTCTACCAGTGACCCCTCCGGCTGTCAAGGGAAAATCCATTATTTTTCGTCTGCCCCGGCTCTCCCCAAACCCGGCTCGGCGCCCTTCCCCGGAGGGGACAACTCTCCCACAATCTCCTCCACCAAGTCACCGACCGTCACCAGTCCGACCACCTGCCCGCGACCCCCCTCTACTGCGGCCAGAGCGCACTCCTGGCGACGCAACTGCTCCAGGGCCTCCAATACCGTGGTCTCCGCCGCTGTCCTGAACACCGGCCGAACCACTTGCCGCATTCGCTCAGGCCATGCCCGCTCCTGAGTCAAGAGCAACTCCAGCCTGGCCACCACCCCGACAACCTGGTCCCGCCGACCCCGGTACAGCAGCACCCTCCGGTGGGTCGACCGCCGAAGACAGGCCAGGGCCTCCTGCTCACCGGCGTCCTCGGCCAGGGTCTCCACCCGATCCAGGGGCACCATCACCTGGGCCACACTCCGCCTTGCCAGGCGCAGGATATTGTCTGCCATCCGGGTCTGCTCGGCGCTCAGGACTCCGCTCCGCCTCCCCAGCGCCAGATAGTACCTCAGCCGACGCGCTTCGGCCCAGTCGGCCAGAGCCACCCGCGGGCCCAGGAGCCAGCCCAGGCCCCGAGCGACCCAGGTCAAGACCGCCGTCGCCGGCCAGAACAGACGTTCAGCCAGCCGAAAACTCGGAGCCAGCCGATAGGGCAGAGAGTCCGCCGCTCGTCGAGTCACCTCCTTGGGGATGACCTCGGCCAGGAGGAACAGGGGCAGCGCCAGCAGAAGCGCGCTGACCACCCCCGCCCGGTGGGGCCAGACCCCTTCACTCAGCCTCGTGGCTATGGTGGTCACCAGATAGACACACAGGTTGTGACCGACCAGGGTGGTGGCGATGGCCCGGCGCGGCCGACGCAGAACCTCGGTCAGGACCGCGGCCCGGGGGTCGCCCTGCTCCCGGCGGCAACGCAAACGGATGCGATTGACCGTATAGAGCCCTGTTTCGAATCCGCTAAAGTACCCGGCGTAGACGGCACCGAAGGCCATCGCAGCCAAGGCCACCAGCCAGAGCACCATCACGACCACTCCACAAAGTTAGATGCCCCCACCGGGCGATCGGTTCCCGGCTTTTTCCTCGTCAGCCTTCGCAAGCAGGTCCACCCGGATCTTGCTCAGCCGACGTCCCTGCATCTGGACTACGGTGAACCGCAGGTTCCGATAGTCCACCCGATCGTCGACCGTCGGCCAGTGGCCCAGCAGGGCGGTCACAAATCCGCCCACGGTCACCGGTCGAGCCGCTCCCAGTCCCTCCCGCTCCACCAGGTCCACCTCGAACAGGTCTTCCCATTCCCGGATGCCCAGTCGAGCATCCAGCAGGAAACTCCGCGGTCCCAGCTCTTCCACCATCACCGGCCGGTCGGCGGGCTCCAGTTCGTCAGGCATCTCCCCCACCACGGCCTCCACCAGGTCGTCCAGTTCCACCAGCCCGCTGGTGCCCCCGTACTCGTCCACCACCACGGCCACCTTGGTCCCCCGGGCGCGAAACTCCGTCAGCAACTGCTCCACCGTTCGGCTCTCCGGGACCAGGGTCACCGGCTCCACCAGTCCCTCCAGTGCGCGCTCCGGCTCCAGAAGCACCCGGGTCGAGCGCACCACGCCCTCGACCGAGTCGATGCTTTCCCGGAAGACGGGAACGAACTCCCGACGGGTGCGGCGGATAAGGGCCAGCAGTTCCTCCCGTGGGCGCCCGAGTGCGAACAGAGGCATGTCCACCCGCGGCAACATGACCTCACGCACGCTCACCTCCCCCAGTTCGACCACCCGCGTCATCAGGCTCTGCTCCCCGGCTCCGATGAGTCCCTGCTCCTCACTCAGCCCCACCAACATCTTCAACTCCTCGGCGGTAATGTACGGCGGCGCGGGCTCTCGCACGAGCAATCGGGCGACGGCGTCGCTCACCCGCAGGAACACCCCCACCACCGGCCGAAGCACCCAGGCCACGGCCACCAGCACCGGCCCGGCCCACAGGGCCACCGGCTCGGCCACCACCACGGCAACGCTCTTGGGAGTCACCTCCCCGAAGACCACCACCGCCAGCAGCGCCCCAAGGCCGACGCCGACCGCTGTGGCGGGAGCCCCGGCCCGCTCCAGACGGAAAGACACCACCGCCGACAGGGCGAAAAAGAAGACGTTGACCACCAGGTTGCCGAACAGGACGATCACCAGGAGGTGGTGGGGATGAGCCAGCAGCCGGGCCACCAGCCGGCCCCGCCGGCCCCGCTCCCCCCGGCTCAGTTCCGCCAGTCGAGCCTGGCTCAAACTGAATAACGCGGTCTCGGACCCCGAGAAGAAGGCGCTGAGGGCCAAGAGCACGGCGAGGGCCACCAACTCGGGTAGGCTGACCGCTTCGCCAAAGGGGCTCACAGCGTGCCCCCCTCGAGCCAGGAGCCACGGGCCGGGGGCCGGAGGCTGGAAGTTGCAGAGCGAAGATGAAAGGCTGGTCGCCCGGGCCACCAAGGGCCCGGCTTCCCAGTGAGGAACGCTTCTGCGGTTGGTGTGGGGGGAGGTTGGTCGTCCGGTTCTTTGTCGCCGTCAGACATTGAAGGTCTGCTTCTCTCCTACGAGTCGTACGACCTGACCGACCAATCTTGAGTGCTCAGGTCAGCTCACAAGTCTGGGTCTCAGGTCGCAGGCGGCGCCGCCCGTGTGAGCACCACCGGCACTGGCTTCGCCGGTGCCAGTACCACCCCCCGGTGCTCTGACTTGCGACTTGGGACTTGCGACCTTTCTGAGGTGATGATAGCGCTCCCCCGAAGGGGCGTCAACAGTTTCTTGTCGTCCCCGTAGGTGAGGCACTCCTACCCGGCGAACGGCATCTCGGAACGGTCACAATTGACACCAACCCCACCCGCCACTTACCATCAGTGGCGTGGTGAGGCCCTTGGGGTCTCCGACCTGTAGCCTCCAACCTTTGCGGCCTGAGACCTGCGACCAGCCGATGAGACCTGCTCAGAACGAGAAGCACACGGGGTGGTGGTTGTTGCTGGGTCTGGCAACGACGCTGCTGGTGCTCAGCGGACTCACCCAGGTGGGGGTAGGCTGGGATGAGCCCGAGCAGATCCAAGCAGGTTTTTCCTACACCTATTGGTTTACCGACGGCGCCGACCGCCTCAGCGAGGCGACCATCGACGCGTTCTGGACCTGGGACCCCGCCCACCCTCCCCTCGGCAAACTGCTCATGGGTGTGATGGTGCGGCTCGCCGGTGGCGTTCTGGGGATGCTGAGTGCGGCACGCATCGCTCCAGCCGTCTGCCTGGGTGCGACGGTGACCCTGTTGGGGGCCTGGTGTGAACGTGAACTGGGCACCCGCGCCGCCTTGATGGCTGCGGTCAGCCTGGTCTTCTTTCCCCGGGTCTTCGGAGCGGCCCAGTTCGCCTCACTCGACATCCCCGTGATGCTCACCTGGCTGGTGGCCGTGGTGACCTTCGGGCGAGCCCTGCGCCGGGTCCCGGAGAAGGCGGGTCTGCGCCAAGCCTGGTCACCGGCCGCGCTGGTGGCCGGGTTAGCACTCGGACTGGCGCTGCTCACCAAACTCAACGCCGTCTTCCTGCCTCTCGTCCTCTGGCCCTGGGCGCTGGTCCGCTACGGCCGGCGGGCCTGGGGTCCCATCCTGGCGGCGCTCATCATCGGGCCGGTGCTCTTCTTCATCGGTTGGCCGTCACTCTACCACCACCTCGTTCCGGGGACACTGGCCTACCTGCTGGAGAAGGTGGGCCGGCCTGTCCTTCCGGTCTACTACCTGGGTCGAGCCTACGTAGATGCGTACGCCCCCTGGCACTACCCGCTGGTCATGGTCGCGGTGACGGTGCCGGTGGGGCTGCTGGCGGGGGCAGTGGCCGGCATCGTGGCCGTGGTGAGGCGACGGCGGCGGGCCCCCGTGGCGGAACTGTCACTGGTAAACCTGGTGGGCATCCTGCTGGTGGCGGCCGTTCCCTGGGCGCCCAAGTACGACGGGGTCAGGCTGTTCCTGCCGGCGTTCCCCTTCCTGGCGGTGCTGGTGGGAGTGGGCCTGGATGGAATGTGGTGTTGGCTCAGGGCACTCCCGGGGAAGTGGCGGCGGTGGGGTCTGGCCCTGGCGGTTGTGGCTGTACTGGTCCAGGGCTTCGGCCTGATCTGGACTTGGCCTTTTCACCTGACCTATTATAATATGGTAGTGGGCGGGGGTCGGGGCGCTCGTCGACTGGGCTTCGAGACCCTCTATTGGGGGGAGGTCTTCGACCGGAAGGCCTGGAGGGCCCTGGAGGAGGTGATTGCCGACGGTCGCGCCGAGGGCCGGTCGGTTCGGGTATCTTTCATCGGTGTGGCCAAAGAGGCGCCCGAGTTCTTACAGCAGCACGGTTACCTGACGCGGGACTTCATCCCGGTTAGGCCAGGAGCGCCCGAGGCCGACTATTTGGTGGTAGCCCGCAGTGAAGGCTGGCTGGCCCAGGAAGGGCTGCTGCACCTGCTCGAGCCGAAGGTGATCGAGGAAGCGGCTTTCGTGCGCAGGCACCTGGGTGTGCCTCTGTGCTGGATACTGTCGCAGCAAGCGACACCGCGCTCAACGGTGATTGAGGCCGTGAGGTAGGGGATATGGCGAAGTCGACTCCGAAGGCAGACTTCGACGAGGTCAGTCGAGCCGAGCCGGGGACGCTGCCAGGCGAGAGTCTGACTATCTGGGACCGGCTGCGGGCCCGCCCCTGGCTGGTGGCGGTGCTGCTGGGGCTTGTTGCCCTGCTTCTGCTGGCGGCGAGCTTTTGGCGGCCGGGGGTGGCCTGGGACGAACCCCACACCATCTTCCCTGCCCTGGACCACGCCGAGTGGATTTTCGGACTACCCAAGACCCTCACCACCGAAGCCATCGACCGCTACTGGCGAAGCAACTTCCAGCACCCGCCACTCACCAAGGTGCTGATGGGCCTGGGGATCTACGTTTTGGGCCCGTTCGCGCAGCCACTCTTCGCCGCCCGGCTGGTGTCGGTGCTGACGTACAGCGTACTCGTGGCCCTCCTGTATCTGTTTGTCCGCCGGGAGGCCGGGGGGCGGATAGCGTTCTATACAGTGATCGCCTTTCTGCTATTACCCCGGGTGATGGCCCAGGCCCAGTTCGCCACCCTCGACACCACGATGATGCTCACCTGGTTCTTAGCGAGTTGGGCGTTCTACGAGGGGATGAAGGAGCCTCGGCGGGCCCTGTGGTTCGGCCTGGCCTTCGGGCTGGCCTTGCTGACCAAACTCAACTCCTTCTTTCTGCCTTTCATCCTTTTCGGCTGGGGGGTGGTCCGAATCGGGCGTCAGACTGAGGCGGTCATCATCCTGGGGTCGCTGTTGATCGCCGCCGGGCTGGCGGCTTTGAGCCTGGCAACGCCCCTGTGGGTCAGCATGGTGGCTCTGGCGGTCATCGCCGGGCTGCGGCTCGTGGGCGGACGACGGGTGCTGGACGTAGGGACGCGGCTGGGGCTGTCCGTCTTCATCGTGACTTCAGCCTGCATGTTTCGAGGACTGGGGGTTCTGCTGGCCCGGGCGATGCCGGTGCTCAAGGTGGCGGGAGCGGGCTCGATGCTGCTGTGGATGCTCCCGGTGGCGGCCGTCGGGGTGTGGGTGATAGTCCGGCGGAGTAAGCCCGGCACGCCGGTGGCCAACCTGGCGGCGATGCTGACCATCTCACCAGTGGTTTTCCTGGTGGGCTGGCCGTGGCTCTGGCCCCAGCCAGTGGCGCGGCTGGCGGAGTATTTGACCTACCACGGCGGCGGCGTCCTGGTCAGTTGGATCGACCCCGGTTATGTGCAGTTCTTCGCCGGCCGAATGATCATTCCTGTCTATTACCTGGGCACCGCCTACGTGGAGCGCTTTGCTCCCTGGCACTACCCGTGGGTCTTGGTGCTGGCGACCATGCCGCTGGTGCTGGCCTGGCCGCTCGTAACCGGGGCGCTGCGGGCGCTTCGCCGGGCGCTGAGTGACGCTTTTTCCGGGTTCGTCATTATGCAGGTGCTGGGCATCCTGTTTATCCATTCCCTCCCGCCGGTGCCCAAGTACGACGGCGTTCGGCTGTTTCTGCCCGTGTTCCCTTTTATCGCCGTGTGCATGGGGATCGGCATCGAACGGTTCTGCCAGCGCCGGCGACTCTACGAGCCGTACGGGCCTCACGGGTGGTGGCTGGTGCTGGTGGCCTTACTGGTGATACAAACGCTGGTGACGCTGTCCTGGCAGCCCTTCGGCAGCGCCTACTACAGTGGGACGGTTGCGGGCGTCCGTGGGTCGCGCTATCTGGGACTGGAGACCAGTTACTGGGGTGAAGGGTTCGACTGGAAGATGATGCGCAACCTGGAGGAGCGGTATCGTCCGGGGGACCGTGTCATCTTTGTGTGCGTCGGGGGGTACGTGCCTGACATGCTCAAGGCCATGGGAGCACTGCCCAAGGACCTGGAGGTTGTGTCCCTGTCGAGATTTCGGGAGGAGAAGAGCGAGGCCGAGTACGTGGTAGTGGCCCAGCGGGAGGGCTGGCTGCTGAAAGACGGGCTCAGTCCCAAGTTCATCGAACGGCTGGGGCCTCTCAGGAGTACCACGGCCACGAGCAGTGTCCTGTGCCGACTGGTCACGGCCAGGCAGTTGGTGGGTGGCGTCCGTAAGCCCGTTACCACCACCGGAACCGAGGGCCCTTGACAGGCCCCCCGCGCCTTCCTACAGTACGGACCGCTCCACGCTTACCCGTGGGTCCCACTCACAGGCGCCTGACGTAAGGGGGAAGTGGTGCGTTTGGTACTGGTGACTGCTTGCGCGGTGCTCATCATCCTGCTGGTGGCCTGGCTGCTGCCTGCACCAGCGCCCCTCCCTTCCCCTGAGCGCCAACACACCGACTACCTGGGCAGCGCCGTCTGCCGGGAATGCCACCTGAGTGAGTACGAAGCCTGGAAGGACAGCGTCCACGCCAGAGCATTGCAGCCAGCCAGCGCCTCGACGATCGTAGGCGAGTTCGCAGGGGTGGAGCCCGTCGTCTTCAGGAATCTTACCGCCATGCCGGTCGCCTGGGAGGACGTGACCACCCTCAAAGGCGGTCGGCAGTTGGCCGGCACCATCCTTTCGGAAACACCTGAGGAAGTGGTACTGCGTGACCTCGGTGGCCGTCGGACCGTTGCCCGAAGGGACATCCTCGCGATCAGCCCCGGTTCCGACCGACGACAAAAACAGGCGCAGAACCAGGGCGTGCCGGCAGCTGAGCAGGCAGAATACAAGATGGCCATCATGGAACCCACGCCCGCCGGTCAAGAGCCGAAGGTCCAAAAGTACCCGGTGGCCTACGTTCTGGGCGCAGGCCAGCAGACCCAGCAATACCTGACTCGTCTCCCCGACGGTCGGCTTCAGGCGCTGCCACTGGTCTGGGACACGAGCAGGAAGCTCTGGTACGACCGCCGCCGCGCTCTGGCCAGCCTCGGGGACATCAACCCAGGCAGCCCCTACTACTGGACCGGCTACGAACAGACCGCCAACCTGTTCTGCCTCCAATGTCACGTCAGCCAACTGGAAACCAACTACGACCCTCGCACCGACACCTACCAGAGCACCTGGACCGAGCCGGGCATCAACTGTGAAGTTTGCCACGGCCCCGCCCGAGAGCACGTGTCCCTCACCAGACGGGCCAGGAAAACCGGCGAACGACCCGTCGACTGGGGACTGAAGTCTCCCCAGGCGCTCTCGGCTGAGGCCCGCACCGACATCTGCGCCCAGTGCCACTCGCTGCGGCTCTCCTACATCCCAGAACTGAAGCCCGGCGAGGATTACTACGACCACTTTGTGCCTTACCTCTGGAACTACCAAGGCCGCTACTGGCCGGACGGCACCCCCGGTTACCAGAACTACCAATACCTGTCGCTGCTCCAGAGCCGCTGCACCCGGGTCATTCGCGGTACGGCGAACCCACTCACCTGCACCGACTGTCACGACCCACACCGGAATCAAAGCGGTCGGAGACCCAACAACGTGGTCATCACCCGGGAGCGCTCACCCGCCAGCGACCGGCTCTGCACCCGCTGCCACAGTGACATCGCCGCGGATGTCACCGCCCACACCCACCACGCCACGGAGAGTCCGGGTTCCCGCTGCCTCAACTGCCACATGCCCAGACTGGATGTTACCATGGGCCGCTACACCACCGACCACCGTATCACCATCCCCGTACCCCAGGCGACCCAGGCAGTGGAGATCCCCAACGCCTGCAGCGACTGCCACCGCTCGGAGACCCCCGAGTGGGCGACCCGTCATTTCGCCGACCGGTATGGCGAAGACCCAGGCGGCCACTTCGCCCGAACTCTGACTGTGGTGGCGCTGAGCCAGGGCGACGCCCTGGGTCCGGCCCTGGGCATCCTTGCCGACCCCGAGGAAAGTCCACCCCTTCGGGCCATGGTGGCCACGCTGCTCGCTCCCGCTCGGCAGCCCCGCGTCCAGCAGGCCCTGCTCCGGGCGGTGACGGACGCGCACCCACTGGTGCAGGTCTCGGCGCTGAACGTCCTCTCCCCAGCCTGGGTAGAGGAGCATACCTCCGAGATCGCTCTCCTGCTCACTGCCGACCGCCTGGCGGTGCGCCTGACCGCGGCCCGCCGGTTTACCGACCAGCCCGAACTCATCAGCCGCCTGGAACCCGACCAGAGGCTGGCTTTGGGCGCCCTTCTGAGGCAAGCCTTCGCCTCGGCAGCTCGTCAGCGCGAACACCCGGCGGCCGGTGTCGACATGGCCCACATCCTCCTGACCAAAGGATTCTTCACTGAAGCGATACGCCAGTATCGACTGGTGCTTGAGAAACACCCTGACTTCGTCCCGGCTCGAATCTCTCTGGCTCAAATCTACTTGGACCAGCAGCGCTTCGAAGAAGCCGAGGACCAGTTCACCGCCGTCGGGAGGATCAGGCCCGACGACCTGACCGCCCAGGTCGGCCGCGCTCAGTGTCTCATTCTCATGGGCCGAGCACAGGAAGCGGCCGACATCCTGGAGAAGGTCCTGAAAGCGGCTCCCGGATACGTTCGCGCTCACCTGCACCTGGGGCGCGCCTACCAGTCCCTCGGCCAGAACGACCAGGCCCGGGCCCAGTGGCAGGAAGCGCTCAGGCTGGATCCCGGCAATGCTGCAGCGTGGGCCCTGTTGAACGCGCTCCTCCGGGAGGACCGCCCCTGAGCCTCCCGCAGGCACCCCCAGAGAGTATGGTCCCAGAGGCGCCCCCATCGCGGGGCTAACATTCCCAGCACGGAGTGACAACTATGACGCAACGGAACATCACCACGGAACGACCTCGCATCTTCGGTAGTGAAGACGACCTCCAGCGCCTCTCCAAAGAACGAGCCGAGGACTACCAGCGCCTCCTGGACGTAGGCGCAACAGGGGACCTCCGTGGCTGGCCCAGCGCAGCTACCCACGCGCTTCTCTACACCATCACCGGCGAGAGGGCCCACGGCGAGCGGGCCCTGGCAAGCGCGCGACGCACCGCGGAGAGACCCATCCTCGTCGGTCACAAGACGTTCGCCAGGGAACTGGCCAAGATTGCCGTCGCCTACGACCACGCTCACGATCTTCTCACGGACGAAGACAAGGAACTTTTCCACGACTACCTCAACCGCACCTACGAGGCCAACATCCCGCACGAGAACCCCGTCTTCTTCAATGGCTACTACGGGTACAAGATGTACGGCTTGGGCCTCGCCGCCTACGCGACGTGGCCGGAGAACCCGAAAGCCGAGGAGATCCTGGACTATGTCCACGGCGACCTCGAGAGACGGGCCGTGCCGGGCCTCAGGCTGGGTGGACTGGGCGGCGGCTTCCCGGAAGGCTTCTACATCAACTACTTCCTGCCGAACTTCCTGCTCTTCTGTGAGACGGCCCGAAGGCTCGAAGGAATCGACTACTACTCTCTGGCTCCCGAGTTCTTCCACAGTCGCCTCGCCTGCGAACTCTTCTCCGCCTACACCGACATCCTCAAGAACGGCTCGCGACGCCTGCCCGTCTGGGGCGACGGGGGACGCCACAACCTCAACTCACGCGACAACCAGCGTCTGGCCATCCTCATGCTGGCCGACTATTACCGCGACAAAGACCCGGAACTCAGCGGCTACGCTCAGGCCTGGTCGCTCCGCACGCCGAGCACCTGCGTACGCGCCAACGCCTTCCAGGACTTCCTTTGGTTCGACCGGACCGCCCCCGCCGGCGACCTCGCCAAGATGAAGCTCTCACACCTGGCGCGTGGAGCAGGCTACCTCTTCGCCCGTTCCAGTTGGGACGAGGGCGCGACCTGGATCTTCTTCAAGTGCGGAGGCCGATACACCGGCCACCAGCACCTGGACAACAACCACTTCACCATCTATAAGTCCCGAGGCACCCTTGCCGGTGATTCCGGCGAGTATGTCTCCTTCCACGACCGCCACGCCATCAACTGGTACATGCGCACCATCGCCCACAACACTATCCTCATCCATGACCCGGACGAGACGTTCGCGCAGACACGAAGTTACCGAGACGGAGCCAACGACGGCGGGCAGGCCTACTACTGGTCGGCAGACGAAGTGCGGGGGCGGCCCGGTGTCGTCGGGCCCAACGGCACCGCCGACACCGCAGAGGGCTGGCTGGCCAACCGCGACATCTTCGACATCGCCCGCATCACCGCCTGCGAGTCCCACCCCGAGTTTGTCTACGCCGTGGGCGACGCCACCCGCTCCTACCGGCCCGAGAAGTGCCGGGAGTTCGTCCGCCAGTTCCTCTACATCCGCGCTCGCGACGGCCACCCCGAGGCCATCGTCATCTTCGACCGCGTCGAATCGACCCGCCCCGAGTTCAAGAAGACCTGGCTGCTCCACACCATGAGGGAGCCCATCGCACCCGCGGGTGAAAGGAAGGTCGAGGAGGGGCTGTTCGAGTGCGCTGGCGACCTCTTCATCTCCCCCAACAAGTTGTCCAAGATGTTCTGCCGGGTGCTCCTTCCCGAGAGGCACACCATCACCAAGATCGGAGGCTTCCGGGTCAAAGACTACTGGTACGGAGGCACCAATTACACTCCCCGAAGCGACCGGCAGAAGCGGCATGCGCCGCGCTGGCGGGTGGAGGTCTCACCGGCCGAGCCGGCTGAGCGCGACTACTTCCTCCACGTCCTCTACCCCGTCGGTGCCGACGTGGAGGAGCCGCCAACCGCCACCGTCACCCGAAAGTGCGATTGGATCGTCCTGGAGACTGTCGGCGCCGAGGTTACCTTCCCAGCCGTCGGCCCCGTGGCCGGCCACATCCGCCTGGGCGACATCGACGAGGACTTCACAGCCGAGGTCGAGGTCGGCCGCTGGGAGTAGCAGGAGCAGGTTGGCACTGTAGGCTACACGCTGTAGATTGGTGTGCCACGGCCGGTCTTGCCCGGCCGTGCTCCCTTTTCCCTTGACCCCGCGCCCACTCCAGCCGTATACTGAAACATGTCACAGGTCATTGAGGGGGTTGCGCTACGGCGTTGCCTGTGAGTAGGGCGGACCAGCGAAGGCTCAGTGCCCCCACCCCGGCGCAGCCGCCACGCGAACAGGAACAAATGATAGTGCTTGCCCCCTTTGCCGCGCAGAACCTCGCCTACACGGAGGTGCATGATGACACTACCGTGGTATGAAGCACTCGACCAAATCCGGCAGTACGTGTTCAAGGTCTCCACTCCTGGCGGATCGGGTACAGGCTTCCTTATTAGTTTCCGAGAGAAAACCGGCCTTTGCGTGGTCGCAACGGCGTACCACGTGATACAGCACGCATACTCCTGGGAAGAACCCATCAGACTACAGCACGCCGCTACCTCTCACAACCGCCTCCTCCACGCAGATGACCGCGTCGTCATGACAAAACCGGTGAACGACAGTGCCGTTGTCATCTTTGCGAAGGAAGACCTCCAAATCAACACGCAACCACCCGCGTTGGCTCCAGAAGGGAAGTACCTTCGTCCGGGGAAGGAAATCGCTTGGGCCGGGTATCCCGCTGTCGCACCCGATGAGTTCTCCTTTTTCAATGGACATGTAAGTTGCTGCCTGCAAAAAGACAAGTCTTACCTGGTTGACGGTGTGGCGATCAATGGTGTGAGCGGCGGCCCGGCCTTCACGCTCGTCGGCAAGGAGCTCCACATCATCGGAACGGTGTCCGCTTACATACCGAACCGAGTTATGGGGGAGGCCCTCCCGGGTGTTTGCTTCGTCACCGGGATTGACGCATTTCAAACCATCGTAAAAGACATCGACACACTGGAGGAAGCAAGGGAGAAGGCACAAGAGACCGAACAGCAGGACCGAGGGTCCTCGCCTTCCGCTACGACCCAGCAAGAACCCTCGCCCTGAGGCTGGAGAAGCGGGGGAGATGGTACCATGGACTCAGAGATGGAAGGCATTTTCGAGCGGGCAGGTGAACTCACCCAGGATCTCATGCGGGAATATCAGAAATCTGCTCAGCGGGGGGAGGTGTCTGAACGCGCTAAGAACTTGTTCCACGAGGTGCTGATCAAGGTCAGGTCAGCTCTCGACTTCGCGATGAACCGCGTCTTCAACAAGCATACTATTCTCACCGGCAAGAAGAAGAACAGAATGGAGAAGAAGGCCGGCTTCCCCATTTGCAGGCACCACTGCCACTTCAACGAGAGAATGAAGAGCCTTGGTCTTTCCCACCTCGAGCAGTCCAATCCCAGGCTCTACATGAAATTGCAGCAGTCCCAGCCCTTTTCTTCGGGGCGACGCGACCTCTTGTGGCTGCAGGACCTCTCTAACCTCGGCAAACACGCCCGGCTTGCGCTTCAGGATTGCCAACTCCACGAAGCAAAGAAGGTCACCGGACCGAATGGAACTGTAGCCATATTCACGGAGGGTTCTGGGCCCGTTGACGGGAATGGGAGCCCGGTTGATCCAGCCCCCCATTGCGGCGTCCAAGACATCATCCTGGCAACGTTCGAGGTCCACTACGAGTCCGGCACTGTCACGATGCCAGCGATCTCGTGCCGAGCCTTCTGTCAAGACGCTCGTCATTACGTCGGAGGGCTTCTAACGCTTCTCTGAGAACACGTGGTGACAGTAGCGAACGCCAGTCTTGCTCCGGGAAAGCAGATGTGAAGAAGGCGGCCGCATGATGGCAGTCCGGTCTTCAGAGTTGCAGACGGCAACGCTTCACATCATCGGCATGCACTGCGCTGCGTGCGCCCAGACTGTCGAGAAGGCCCTCAGCGCAGCACCGGGCGTATCGACGGCCTCCGTCAACTTCCCCGCTGAGCAGGCCCTCGTCGAGTTCGACCCCCAAGTGGCGACGGTCGAAGCCCTCGTCCAGGCCGTCCAGGACGCCGGCTACGACGCCCAGCCCAGGGAGGCCGTCACTCCTGGAG